>NZ_CP015961.1:601315-901973 GCF_001659785.1 Dietzia timorensis | reverse complement strand
TGACGATGTCCTCCCAGGACATGCCTGCCAGGCGCCCGAACCCATCGGTGATCGACGCCTTTTCCATCTCGTCCGCGAAGTACTTCCCGGTATCGGTGAGATAGGGATCGACATCGACTTCGTAGGCGCGCGCCAGGCCGAGTATCGCCATCATCACCACGCCGGACCACAGCGGCCCCTCGATCGCATAGGTGAGGTTGTTCAGCGGGTTCACCAGCAGGCCACCCTGGGCCGCGCCGACGATATCGGGGCGAAGTTCGGGCGCGTAGGTGTTCATCAGTATCGATGCCCAGTTCGTCGCGATCGCGCCGCCGGAGTAGCCGATCATCGCGACCGGCGAGTCCGCCCGCACTCCCCCTGCCTCGGCGTTCTTCGCCGCGCGCAGCGAGTCGATCGTCGCCATTCCGTATTCGGGTCCCGCGGCGAAATTCGCGTCCACCCCCTCGGTGTCGGCCATCACCACACTCGCTCCCGATTGCAGGATCGGCAACATCACCGCCGTCTCGGCCGTGGCGATACCGCCTCCCAACGAGAAGTTTCCGGCCAACGAGCGCGAGGGTCCGTCCTCTGCGTTGAGCGAGTCGTACGCCGACTGGTACGCGACGACCCGACCGTCGGCGGGCACGGTCGGATGCAGCACCGAGGTCACGTTGAATTCCGGGCGCCCCTGCGTATCGGTGGTGCGGTACTGCAGCTGCGTCACCCTCACCGGAGTCGCAAGCCCCGCGAGATGAAGCGAAATCTCCCGCTGTCGCAGCACGTCCCCCGGCTGCGCCGCGGCGAGATCCACCGCCTGGTCTAGCTCGTAGAACGAGCGATCGTCACCAGGATTGACGATGTTGCTCAGTTCGTCCGCCTGCCCCAACGAACTCGTGTGGTTAGCAGCGCTTCCGGACGGCGCCGGTTGCGACTGCGCCACTGGAGGTATGACGGCGGACCCAGCGAACAACAAGACCGCCGTCATCCCCAACGCACACTGTCGACGACTCCTCCGAAGGCCGCGTGATGCTTTTCGAACCGAACCACTGCCGACACCAGCCCCCGACTGCCACGACTTCACTGCGCCCACTGACTCTCCTCCCGCCGGCCGAACCCACGAGCCCGGCCTGTCCGAGCGGCGGCAATCGACGTTTACGCAGCACACAGTAGCCGCACGATTCACGCAGTAGAGTGCGTTCGTCCAAATTCGACCCACTCGCTTGCTTCGCACCAGTGCCCAATCCGAGCGAGGCGGCATCCCCCGTCAGCATTTCCCCAATTCGGAAGTTCTTACCCCACGCCACCCGAAGGAACGCCTTTCTCCACCAATTAACGCCAACAACAGAATGAATTCAGATTGAATTTGATTGCCAACCATAGAGTTACGGGCGCGACGAAATGCGACTCATGAGAAAACACTTCTTTCATTCTGTACCTAACCTAAACTGAATATCGACCTATTCATCGCAGGTATTTAGCTCACCTCAGAAATGGAATTCGATGCCGCTAAATAGTCGTCCGCTCAAACTCCCCGGAGCCGCGCAGTTCCTCAGCGCATTCCTCACGGTCGCAGTCATCACCGCCGGCGCCGTGGCGATCGAGAATCCGGCACGGCAGCCCGATCTAATGGCGGAGAAAATCGATCTCGGCGCAAAATGCCAGGGCGTCGGCGTTGCCGGACACCCGATCATGGAGCACGTGCCCGTCGAGGATTTTCGAGCGGACATGGAGCTCGCGGCTAGCGTGGGCACTGATCGCTACCGGCTCGGTGCGAACTGGCGCGAAGTCGAGCACACGCCCGGCCACTACGATTGGAAAGCGCTCGACGAGCGGGTGAACGCAGTCATCGATGCCGGGATCACGCCAATGCTCTTGCTCAATACGGAGCCGACCTGGGTCGACCGGGCGGACGTGCCGGAGCACGCCGAAGAATTCAGCGCATTCGCGGGAGCGGTGGCCGAGCGCTACGGCACAAGGGTCGAAGGCTACGAAATCTGGAACGAGCCCAATCTCGATTACTACTGGCAAAGCCCCTCCGCGGACGACTATTTCGAATACCTCAAGCGGGCTTACGTGGCCATTCACGCCAAAGACCCTTCGGCCACGGTGATGAATGGCGGCCCAGCGCCCGCCGCAAACACCGAGACGACCGTGGACGCCTTCGACTTTATCCATCGCCTCTATGAGTTGGGGGCGAAGAATTACACCGACGCCATCGGTGTCCACCCGTACTCCTATCCGCTCCTGCCGAGCAGCGACTCGAAGTGGAATTCCTTCCGCGTGATGGAGCGCGTACGCACCATGATGGCCGACTTCGGAGACGGTGATAAACAGTTCTGGTCGACGGAGTTTGGCGCGCCAACGGGCGGCCTCAACAGCGTGAGCCGAGCACAGCAGGCTGCCATCACCGAAGAGGCAATGGACATGATGATCAACGACGAGCAGTGGGGTCCACTCTTCCTCTACACGCTCCGAGATACCGGACAGGGCTCTCTCGATCGGGAGGGCTACTTCGGCCTTCTCACTCGGTCGGGCCAACCGAAACCCGTGGTCAACTCGATCTCGTCCGCGCTATCGCACTGCAACAAGAATTTCGAACCAGGGCTCCCCACCGGAAGTGTGGACGGTCCAGATGTCACAGGAAGCGCCGGTGGGCTCGACCACCTCCCCTCCCAGAGTTGACGCACGGACCCCCACAGCGATGTCGGCGAATCCACCGCGAGAACGGGTGGTAACATCGCCAGCCGGCGCTTTCCACCTGCGTCGCATCGAACTGATTGGTGGTTGAATGCGAATCCTCGCCGTTAATGCCGGTGCGCACATGTCCGGCGCCGAATCGGTGCTCCTCGACCTCCTCGCCCATGCCGGGAAAGAAGGTTGGGATCGGGAGCTGCTATGCCCGTACGGTCCGCTCGCAGAAAAGGGATCCGCCCTCGCCCGGCACGTGGAAATACCAGCAATGACGCCGGGCTCCACTCGTCCCGGCGCGGCCGAATCCCGAATCGGACGTATTGTGCGCCTCGCCACGCTTCCTCTTCGATGGCTGCAGTCGGGGGCTCGCATCCGTCGCGAGGCTCGGGACGCCGACGTCGTCCTGGTCAACTCGACGATGGCCTTGCCGGCGATCGGTGTCGCTTTTGCCGAACGCCTATACTCCGGCTCGACTCGAAGGTCCCGGCGACGGCCCCGCATAGTGTGGCTCGTTCACGACACCATCACCCACCGGAAACAGCAGATCGCGGCACGCCTTGGCGGCCGTGCGCTGACCCTCGCCATTGCCGTATCTTCGACGACCGCGCGCTCGGTCGAAAGCTACGTCCACGACGTCGTCGTCCGCCCGAACGGCGTCAGCATCCCGCCGCAGCCTGTCACACCTCCGCAAAATCGAACTCCCGTCGTGGGCGTGCTCGCCGTACTCACCTCGTGGAAGGGCCAGCACGTCGCCATTGACGCGCTCACCAAGGCACCTGGGGTGACTCTCGAGATCGCGGGCTCGGCATTTCCCGGTTCGGAAGACTACGAGCAATTCCTTCGCACCAAGGTCACCGAACTCGGACTCACCGATCGCGTTCGATTCCTCGGCCACGTCGACAAATCCAGCGTGTTCACCCGGTGGGATGCGATGCTTTCACCATCGACCTCGCCGGAGGCCGGTCCGCTCGGGGTGCTCGAAGCGATGGCGTCAGGTGTTCCGGTAATCGCCACGAACCACGGCGGCTCGGCGGACTATCTTCGCGACGGCCGCGGCCTCCTCGTGGCACCTGGCGATTCGTCGGCACTCGCCCACGGGATCCGGCACCTCACCTCGGATCGGGAGAAGAACGAGAGCCTGCGTCGCGTCGGCCGTGAGGCCGCTGTGAACGAACACGACCTGACCTCCACCATTGCCTCGATGTGGCAAGGAATTTCCCGTGACTAGACGAGTTTCGCAGGCCTCGACACGCCAGTGGCATGTGGCAGGGGCCCTGCTGACCATCGCCGTCATAGCGGTCGCCGCAAGCTACGCGATAATCTCCGACCGTTCATCCCGACCAGCCGACGATGCCACTGCGGCCATTTCCCTGTCGGATCCGTCCGCACTGTGCGATTCCTTCGGCATCGCGGGTAATCACGAAATCGATGCTTCCCCGCCGGCCGAGTTTGCCGCCAGTATGCATGAAGCGCGGGCGGCCGGGGCATCACGGATTCGCCTCGGTGTCCTATGGTCCGAGGTGGAGCCCACTCGCGGGGAATACGCCTGGGCGAATGTCGATCACAAGATCAAGGCCGCCCTGGACAACGACCTGGTCCCGCTCCTCCTGCTCAACCACGCCCCGGACTGGGCACGCGACCTCATGGATGACGAGCCCGAGGAAACCGCGCGCGTCTTCGCGAACTTCGCAGGCGAGGTTGCCAAACGTTACGGGGATGACGTCGAAGGCTACGAGATCTGGAACGAGCCAAATACCCAACGATTCTGGAATCAGCCCGACCCCGATGACTACGCGCTCATGCTTGATCAAAGCTACGACTCCATCCACGCTGCGGATGAGAACGCGACCGTTATCAGCGCAGGGCTGGCGCCTGCCGATGATGGCGACGGTTCAGTAGCCCCACTCACCTTTCTCACCAGGCTCTACGAGCGAGGTGCCGAACAACACGTCGATGCGATCGGCCTTCACCCGTATACGTACCCCGAGCTCCCTTCGGGGTCATCCCCGTGGAATTCATTTCGAATCATGGATGAGATTCGCGAGATGATGGCCGAGCATGGCGACACCACCACCCCGTTCTGGTTCACGGAGTTCGGCGCCCCCACTGTTGGAGATCGCAGCGTCGGCGAGCACGAGCAAAAGGGCATGATCGCCGAGGCATTCAATCTTGCAGCAGCCGATGCGCGAATCGGCCCTGTGTTCCTTTACACATTGCGCGACCTAGATCTCGGCGCCGGGAACCCAGAGAGCAATTTCGGCCTCTATTCCGAGAACGGCGAACCAAAACCCGTGGTCAACGAGCTGCAACGAATCTCGTCATCCTGCCACTGAACATCGATCTCGCGTGCCGAAGCAACAGCGCGTTCACCTCGTCGACCTGCCATCAAACGCGGTTCTACATTAACGGCGAGCCCTTGTGATGTTATAAACTCGGAGTTTCGGACACCAGCCTCTTACTGGAACTGGGTATGTTCACACCGCGCCCCCAGTACCCCTAGAACGCTGGCGTGCATCCTTGTTCCTGACACCCCTTGCCAATTGACGGCGGAAGGATTCATTGCAATGGCAAATGATGGCAAAGGCGGCACTACGCCGAACCCCGGTGAAGGGGCGCCTGTCCTCGACCTGGGGCTGATCGCGCGCGCCGCTCTCCGTGGCGTGGTTCCCTCACTCATCATTGCTTTGGTTTTCGGCATTGCCGGGGGTGTGTTTGCCGCACGTCAAGATGAGGCTTACGAAACACAGACCCAACTCGTCGTTCAGAACACTGGTTCGGAGTCGCAGGACGCGAGCCAGATCCAGGCCCAAGCAGCCGCGTACTCCAGTGTTTTGAGCGACTCCGGCGTCATCTCGGCTATCGAGGACCAGCAGGATGTCCGAATTCCGGATGGCGATGTGGCGAAGGCCGTCACCGTGGCAGAGGGCGATATTCCCGGTGTCATTCAGTTGTCCACGAAGGCCGCTTCCCCGGAGGATTCGGCGTCATTGGCAGACCTGGCCGTGTCCGAAATGGCCAAGAAAAACGACACCATCAAAGAATCCGCCCTGACGAACTACGAGAAGCTTTCCGAAAAGCGGATCGACACTCTGAAATCCCGAATCGACAACTCGGACAACGCAGGCGTAGAGGCGGAACTGCAAGGACAGATTTTCTCGATCCAGCAGGAGCTCGAGAACGAGAGAATGAAGCAGTCGACGGTGTCAGTACTCTCCCAATCAACCAGCGATAGCCCGGTCAGCCCGAAGCCGATTCAGCAGGGCGCCGTCATAGGCATGTTTGCCTTTATCCTTGCGTTGATCGCATGCACGATTTACTTCTCTGTGAACTCGCGCGCCGCCGACAAGCTCTGGACAGGTCGTATGGCGCATCGTTACGGCGCAGAAGTCGACGGCGACGGTCTACCGCAGGAGGGCTATATTCCGCCGACGACAGAAGCCGCGGTGTTCCGCACTCTTGCCGATGGGCGCAATGTGGTGATACTCGCGGAGGAAGCCGAGCGCGTTGAGTCTCCATTGAGAGATGACGACTCTCGTTCCGAAAACCTGACCATCGGGAGTTGGGAAGACTCGTGGTGGCGCTCGGTGGCACCCACCTCCGTCGCGCTCGGCGTCGTCCTCATCGACAAGGGATCGTCGAACCTGGTCCCGGCCGAGCTCGCAATTCGAAGGATGCGCGAGGTCGGGGTACGGACACGGCTTGCCATACGGAACACGACTTAACCTTCCATTCTCCGATCCCGCCCAGGCCTGCACCGAGAACTCGCCAAAGGACAAACATTGAGCCGTATTGCCCTAGTTCACGAACGTCTCACCGATATTGCAGGGAGCGAACATGTCGTGTCGGAAATGGCGGAAGTGTGGCCCTCATCGAAGGTCCACGTCCCCTTCAGTCGGCCAGAGGGTATTCCCGGAAACCTGAGCGGGCGCGTACGCACAAGCCCTCTCCAAAAGCTTTACACCCGTACCGGTAGCACGGGTTACGCACCTCTTCTCCCTGCGGTTCCCTGGGCCCTTCGCCATACAGGAGTCGACGTCCGCGAATTAGACGCCCTCGTCCTCAGCCACCACGCATTCGCGCTTGGCGCACTCCACACGTTGGGTTCGACAGACGTCCCGTCGATCGCGTATGTCCACAGTCCCGCGCGGTGGGCGTGGGACAAGCAGTTCCGACAGAACGAGGCCAGCACCCTACCGTCGCAAGCTGCGCTCACGGCGCTCTCCCAAGTGGCGTTACGCAATGAAAAACGCTGGGCTCCGCGGGTCACCAAGGTCATAGCCAACTCCTCCGAAGTCAAGAACCGAATCGAGCGATGGTGGGGCCGCGATGCCGAAGTGATTCATCCGCCAGTCGATACCGAATACTTCACACACGGTTCGGAGAGGAAAGAAGATTACTTCGTCGCCGTCGGCCGCCTAGTTCCGTATAAGCGTGTTGATCTGGCCGCTGCGGCAGCAGTGCGCGCAGGGGTCAAGCTAGTGATCATTGGCTCTGGCCGGGACGAAGCTCGGGTCCGGGCCAGCGCCGGTCAGGGGGTCGAGCTTCGCGGGCACCTTCCTCGTGATGAAGTGCGTGACATTGTTCGGGAAGCACGAGCGTTGATCATGCCAGGGGTCGAGGATTTCGGAATCGTCCCCGTTGAGGCCATGGCTGCTGGCACGCCCGTCATCGCGCTCGGCGAAGGCGGCGCGCTCGATACCGTCCGCCCAGGAGTTAGCGGTCACCTTGTCGGCAAGGGCGGCGGGCTGAGCGATTCCGAAATCATCGAAGCTCTCGCCTCAGCGATGCAGGAGTTTGACGATTCCCGGTTCAATAGGGCCGGCCTCGAAAAGTTCGCCGAATCGTTCTCACGCTCCACCTTCAGGTCGAAGATGCAGGCAGTGGTTTCCTCGGTCCTCTAGCCAAAGCGGGGCGTGTAGACCCCAGGTCTCAAGTTACGCACTGCCTGTGGCAGTTCGATTGATAGAGTGCGAGATGCTGATATTTTCAGCAGGCCGCCGATCCTCCGACCGTCCACTTCAGACCATGTAAGGCAGTCGACCGAGGCCACTAATTCTGCAATTCGGGGCGCCGTTCTAGGGCGCGGAGTAATTGCGTTGGCGAGGCGAGTACTTCCTCCCCCAGGTGATGAACTTTTGTTCCAGGTTCTCATGAAGGAACCATGAGATCAGGACTGTTCCGACGATTCCGACGCCGGCGAGCGCCCACTTGACTGGAGCGGAGTCCGTGAGGTCGGGCAATTCGGTGAGCAAAGAATGGACCAGGTAGACGGCGTACGACAGGCTTCCTAGCCATACAGCCCAAGGCAACCGGAGTTTATTTCTCAGTAGGTAGGCGACGAGCACGAATGCCAGTCCGCCCACAAACGAGATCGCGTAGAGCGGGCCGGGCCACACGTCTGCCTCAACGGAGCTGCGCGACGCAGAGGCAATCGCAAGAACTCCAATGACGATCGTGAGGGAGGTCAAAAAAGCGCGGGATCCCAGGCTTCCGAAGTACCACATGGAGAACGCCTGCCCGAGGAATGCGGCGGCCAACAAGCACGGAATCGTGATCGGAAGTGAGCTTCCTGTCACGTATTCCGCGATCACCATGAGAACAAAAACTCCAGTCCACGCATAAGCGAGCACCCACGATTTCTCGAGTACACCAATAAGCTTTGCCCCTATTTGCTGGTAGTAGAAAAGCCATTCGATCGTGAGAGTCCAGGCAACACCTACGAGGGAAGGAATGACCAGCTCTTGAAGCATGGTCGCGTTGAGTGCAATTTCTAGCCACCACCGTGGATCCGACCAAGATCCTTGCGGTTGCACGAGCACCGTGATGAGAAGGATCAATAGATAGAGGGGGTAAAGCCTGGTCACTCTTCGCACGAAGAAGACATCGGTTCGCTGCCGCGCGTAGGTGAGGGGAATAACGAAGCCCGATGCCACGAAAAACGCCACGACCCCAGCTCGACCCATATCGAAATAAGTCCGGGAGAAATCTGCGTACTCGGGAGACAGCTTCTCCGCGAAGTGATGCAACATTACCGAGACGGCAGCTACGCCTCGTACCCAGTCAAGCCAATCGATCCTCTTACGCTCCCGCGTGGCGTTATTATTCGACGCGTCCATGACCACTTGCTTTCCCATCGTGAGTGCGTGCGGACTGCGTGGCTCGTGCCGGGATGAATGCAGCGCTCGGCCAGTCACTACGAACTGATTCTCGCGCGTTGACACCGCCGACAGCGCCGCGGCTGTGCTTGTCATTCCTTCGTGGTGCATCGTCCGGTAGCCGGTGACGCCCGCACCGAGCGACAGCTCCTTGGGATTGCTCGCCTAAACGACCTCGGACACACTTCATCACCGCGGCTCGAGGCCACGTGCGCGTTGGGCCGACTACTGGTTCGTCACTCCGGAAATTGCCGCTCATTGTCGATCCCACCTACTTGCTCGGCAATGTGTAGGGAGCGACGGGCTGAGGCATCGGGGCTCCTTGCGCCTTCCCCCGAATGCCAGCGGCGACGTCGGGTGTCACACTCCCCGCAGCAGCGAGGATCAACCAGAAGTACGCATCCATCGGGAAGATCTCCCAGTACGTCGACACCGTTGCAGCCACACAGGCCGCTGCCACAACCCCTAGCGCTCCACCGGCAAAAGCGCGCTCCAGCTGGTCCGTCTCATGCTGAATGAGCCGTCGCAAGACCATGAGAGCGACTACGAGTACAGCTACGAATGCAGCGAAGCCCATCGGTCCGAGCTCAAGAAGGATCTTCACGTAGTAATTGTCCGGCTGGTACATGACGTGGAGCCCCGTCGGCAGCTTTTCAACGCGCTGTACGGAAGCGCCGGTTGTTCCCAATCCCTGCCCGAATGGTTGCGTCATAATAAACGGAATAGTCCTGGTCCAGTGTTCGGTTCTTTGCTCAAAGCTCTCGGCCGAAAACATCGATTGGATACCGGACGAGGCCCCCATCACTAGTGCGATCGGAGTCGAGACGACGAGCAGCGCCACCACAGAAAAGATGAGGATTTTGAGAAATTTCCGGAACAGGAAGAGCCCGATTATCACCGCGCCGATAATGAGCCCCAGATAGCTGGCGCGCACGACAGAACTGATCATTCCCACAAGAAGGAGCGGCGACACGGCCCAAAAGACGATTGATCTTTTTCGGTTCGGTTCAGCGAGCGCCGCGGCTCCACACATGAGCAGAACGATCATGAGATAGAGACCGAATGGGAAAGGCTGGACGAACGTACCGAAGGAGCGCAATAAGGGGCCGGCGCTTCGGATGACGTCGTTCCACGGATATCCCATGGCTGCCAATCCTTCCCCTCCGATTATCTGCTGAACGATTCCGTATGCTGCAGAAATGGCTCCTGTGGCCAACAGAACGGTGATGAGCCGATCTTTGTCCCGGCGCTCAAACGGAAACCAGATGATAGTGATGGCGAGAAGGACATAGAACAAGGCGATTTTGATCGGGAAGACCGCCGCCGCCCGGTAAACGATAAGCGCGGATACGGTCCCCATAATCGCGAATAGAGCCAGCGGCCACATCCACGGAACCACGGCCACTCTGCGCCCGGGTTGTCGACGGGCGAAAAAACATGCGACCAGAACGGTGAGTACCACCGCTTCTTTCCAGAAATTGATTGGAAGCGGAGAGATGAGGTTCAGGCCATGAAACGGCAACAATGCAGCAAGGATCAGGACACCATTTTGAGGTCGCCTTACAGCAAACGGAAATAGTGCCGCACAAAGAATCAGGACTATCGCCATGCTTAACATTTAGAGGCTTCCTCGCTTGAGATCTTGCACCGGCGGCCAGCTCACTTTGGGCCTCAGTAGTGTCACGAGCCAATGCAGTTCGCCCACGTCGTTCCTCATCGCCATGCGCTTGAGTTTGAAGGGGTCGTCGCCCGATGAGCATCGACCATTGGTGAAGGTCCAGCCGGTGCGGTAGCCGGCTCGCTTTGCCATCTCCCGTATTTGTGCATCCTGGTGTCCAAAGGGATAACAAAGATCGACGACCTCGCGCCCAGACAATTCACTGAGCGCCTCCCTTGAACGAACAAGCTCGTTGAACGCTGCGTCAGCGTCGACGTCGGGTAGCGATATATGGGTGGTGGTGTGGGCGCAGAGGTCTGCTCCGGCATCGACAGCCTCCATCACCTCTTCGCGAGTCATTGTTCGATTGGCCCCGGGCCACCATGCGGGTGTGACTCCAAGTCGATCGGTGACAGGGAGCAAAGTCCATGGAATCTTGTGTGCATCGAGATAAGGCATCGCGATGTCGTAGACACCTACTAGTGCATCGTCGAAGACGATGGCTGCGCACCCAGCTACCGGTCGATCTGCGAGCAGGTCGGCCGACAAATCAGTCAACGTTCGAAACGTGTATCCGAGTGTCCGTACCGTTTCGATCTGCGAGATGAACGTGTCCTCGTCAACCATGTACTCAATGGTTTCCGAGCCGTTCGGGACGATGTCGTGGTACGCCAGCACGACCGCAGAATTTCCGATTTGGGACGTAACCGGGGACGCTACGTGTCGAAGCGATCGAATCGATGCGGCGACCGCACCTAGCTTCTTACTCGTCATTGGCGCTCCTCGAATTCGTGGTGGCCTCTACGGGTGAATCGATATCGCCGGGTTCTTTCGGCGCCAAGAATTTGATCCGATCTCCGACGTCAAACGACTTGCTGACGACGGACAACGCCAGATGCAGGACGCATGCCGCAGCGACGGTGGGAATCCACGGCCATCCGGCCTTGTTAATGAGTGCCCAGGTAGGCGCTGTGACGGCGGCGATCAAGAGCCCTTGCCGGGCGAGCTGAGTCACGGGGATCAGCCGAGTGATCCCCGTGCTCTGCCTCGCCATGTAAAGGAACGCGAAGAATATGACCAGTTCAGAAATGATCGTTGCGCCGGCCGCGCCCATGATCGACCACAAGGGGATGAACACGGAGTTCAGAGCGATATTAAGGACCACGCCCAAACCCGCGACCCACGGAAAGACCTTGAGCTTCTCCGCGGAAACGAGAACCACCCAGCCGATCGTCGTCACGCCGCTAATGGCACTCGACATGACCAACAACCGTGCCGCATTCGAGGCTGGTTCGAACTGCGCTCCATAGAGCAATCCGATGACCCCCTCGGCGGCGGAGACGAAACCCACGATCGCCAATCCGCCGAGTAGCGCGGCCACCGTCATCGCTTGCCGAGTACGCTGCCGAAACGTGTCCGTATCGGCCCCCCACGCTCGGACCAGCACCGTGGTGAACGGAACAGCCAAGGCGGACACGGCAAGGATCAATACGTCGGAGAACTTGTAGCCGATCGCATACAAGCCGACGGACTCGTAGGTGTCGAGCCGCTCGAGCATCAATGTGTCGATCTTGGTAAGGATCGTCAATAGCGCGAGGCCGATAGAGATCGGTATCGCCTCGCGAAGCATCGGTCCCCACAAGCCGAACACCGCTCCGTAGGTCGGCACTCGTCCGTCCAGCTTCCCTGTCCGAATGGCAATTATCCGAACACCGACCGTCACCACTTCTCTGGCTATTGCCGGCAGGACGAAGGCCAGAAGTGTGGGATGGGTTTTCATCACGAGGAGAATCAGCAGGAACTGAACGATCTGGGCGATGACGTCCCAAGTCGCCAAGAACACCAGCTTGAGTCGGCTCTGAAAAAGGACGAGAAGCGCGTTCGCCGGGGTGGCAAGCGTAACTGTCGTACCAGCGATGGCCACGACCATCACCACCATCGGTGAAAGCCCGACGATGAGAGAGTACGCCAGGGCCACGAGATATCCCGCGATGCCGAGGACACACCTGAGAACAATGAAGGAGCCGGCGACGGGGCCGAAATCCTTCTGCTCCGCTCCGGTCAGACGGGAGATCACCACTCTCCCCACGCCGAGATCGGTAACGACTGCCATGATCCCCAACAGGCCGAACACAAAGGAGTACTGCCCCCAGGACTCTGGGGAAAGAGTTCGGGCAATGACGACGCTGCCCGCCCAACCGAACACCGCCGTGAGCAGTCGGGAAACCACCATCGCGGCTCCGTTGCTCACCAGTCCCTTGGTCTCTTCACCTTCTTCGAGTTCACGCTCGTTCACAGAATCATGCTCAGGCTGATCAATGGGTTTGTCGGACACTATTCGCCGCTCCGAGCTCCCACGCGACCGAGCGCGCTGCCAACTGTCGATGCCACTTCTTTTGTGGTGCTCGCGGCGTGGTCCACCGTTGCCGCCCATCGTCTGTGAACCTTTTTGCTCCGCGGCGATGCGTTCAAGGTGCCAACCTCGTAGCCACCGGTTTGCCAGTCAGACTTGTACCGGTTCCTCCCGATGAGAAGGTCAAGCTCAACTACGCCGTATTGGTCGTGGGTATCGCAAATCTCCTGGAGCATTTGGTGCCCAGGCCTGTGCCGTCCAACTTCTGGCGCGTACCGGGTGATCCACGCCTGGATGACATTATTCGTGCGAATGGTGACAAAGTGTGCAGCCCAATGCCCGTCAAACCTTGTCCCCCAGACGAGAAGATGTCCGCGCTCCGCTTCCTCGCGCAGAAATGCGTGAGTGAAAGTTGCGTACGGCTCCGCGCAAAGGTTGAGCCTCGAGTCGAATTCCGAAGATTGTGCCTCCGACGCGGTGTGCACGATGTCGTGCCATCGAGAGTCGAACGTTTTCGTATTATCGACGACCTCGAACTCTAGTGGCAGTCCGTCACGTTCAAGCGTTCTGCGAATTCTCAGGGCCCGCTTGATCGAGGATTTGCTGCGCAAGGTGGAGGCGGAGCTTCCCGGAGGTAAAGAGACAGTGGGGCAGAAGTCGTCGACGTCGAATTCTATGTCCCACCCACCATGAGTTCTCAGCGCTTTGCGGAATGGCTCATCCGCGCGCAAGTGCGAGAGCTGGAGCCGATTCACACTGGTATGCAATCCTTCGACCAGTTCCGCCAGGGCTTGCTCATCCCGAAAAAGCACCGCGCCTATCGTGCCGAGACCGTGCCCGAGCAGGCGATGCACCTTGACCCCTAGCCGGTTTCGCACGTGCATTGGTAGGAGCGCCATCAGCGCGTCACCGTCATATACCGCAGCAATGGCGAGGTCCCCCTTCCCCAGCCGGCGAAACCAGTTCAGCCCGTACGAGGGGCGCGCGGAAAACGTATCGCCAACCTCTTCGCAAAGGCTCCACCACTGGTCAAGCAACCGCTCGTCCACATCTCCGCGAAGCTCAAAACGCATCTCGTTCCCCCTTGTCGCACCTTGTGGCAGACACCGAGTCAAGTGCATTGATGATCGTGTCCGCCGAACGGCGGATGCTGTAGTTGCGCGCCACGTGTCGGCTCCCCGCATGGCCCAGACGGTGGCGCAAGTCCGGGTCACGTATCAGTGTCTTCAGTGCTTCGAGAACTCTTTCTGGACTCTTGCAATCGACCAAGAAACCAGTCTCGCCGTCGATGACCATCTCGGGTATGGCTCCGATCGGGTTGCTCACCACAGGCAGTCCCGCGGACGAAGCCTCAAGGACCGCGTTCGGCGCCTGGTCAATGAGCGACGGGAAGCACATGATGTCGGATTCGGCGAGCAAGGTCCACAATCTTTCATCGCCCGGCTGGAGGTCATCGATGACCCGAAGCCCGTGTTCAGGCTCGACGTGATCTTTGGTGATAAGTAGGAGGTCGGCGTCGTTCTTGAGTTCGTTCCGCCATAGATCGAGCAGCATGAGGCCTCCCTTGCGTTCGAGAGAAATACCCGAGAACACGATTGTGGGACGCCGACCCATCGGTCGGGTTTCGGGCTCGTGGTCGATGAATGGTGACCAGATCCCCATTTCCAGACGCTCGATCTTCTCAGCCGGTACGCGATAGTCGGAAGAAAGTAGCGAGTCACGCACCCGAAAGGAATTTGCGAAGATCTTGTCGGCTGCGGCCAAAACGGGCCTTTCCCAAAGCAGGCTGATCCGACTCATTGTCTTCGTAAATCGGGTTGGGGTGCGGTACGGGATGCTCATCGCATTGAGCATCCCGCTGCTGTCTGTGGTGATGACGGTCGGATAGTCGCGGAGCAATTTCGCTCCACCGAGAAATGTGTTCTGCGTGTAGATGTGCAACCCGTCGATCCGCCGCCCAGCGAGAGCCTTCGAGACTCTCCGGCGCATCGAAAACGAGTGCACGAGTTGCGCCCGAAGTGGCTGCAGATCTAAGTCCCAACGCGCCAACCCCGGGATCGGAGCCCGCAATATCTTTCCGAACAAGCTCGGGCCCTGTCCGTGAACGAATTCGACCCGAACGTCCGACCGCTCACCAAAGCACCTCTCCAACGCTGCATGCACAGTACGATGTCCGCCGATATTCTCATTGACGAACAGGTAGGTGGGCACGGCACTACCTAGCGTCTCGTTTGAGTGTGAATACATGAGCGGGTTCCTGTAATGGTCTCGTCGTAACCGTGTAAATGGCATCGATCGAGCTAGACCAACGCCTCTGAATTTCGTCGCATGCGAGGCACGCCCTATCCCGTCATCGGGCAAAAGTCGCGCGCGCGGAACGCTACCGTACCAATGGTATGTCGTTTTCCTCATGATTCCGATCTCGCACCGCGCGTATCGCGAACCCATGCGCTTGCTGCGCGCCAATACGCGCTGGTCGCTCGGTTCGATTTCGGAATAGGCGAATCGCGTCACAGCCCGGGCGCCGGCGGACTCAACCGATCCCCCAAAAACCCTCCTGCCTGCACCATGTTGCGAAGTTCACAAAATTGACGCGACGTCGACAGACCCTCGGCAAAAAGTTCGCCATTTTGTTTCTGAGTCAGTTCGCATGGCCCTCAACAGCAGCCCGGCAGCGGGACTTATCCAGCGAGGCAGATCATTTCACCGCTCTTAGTTCTTGACTTGAGGTCAGCTACAAAATCAGTACGACGCATAGTAGTAAACAGAACCGTAAGTTTCCAATCAACTTTATAAAATACCGCTAGTTTGTTTGCAAGCCTTGACGATACCGTTGCCTTGATTAGGCTGGTTCCTATCAAACGTTCAGATGCTGCGGTGCTAACTGCGCGGCGCGACTCCGCCTGGTGGCGTGGTCGATTAACCCCACCGCCGATTCGGAGCGATGTGGGCGCGACCCAGTGGAACCCAGCAGCGCTGACGCCATCAACGAAGGGGGTGTTTCATGTCGATCTTTCAGCTGGACGATGAAAAGCTGAACGCGCAATCATCGAGCGCTGCCCCACCCACCAGTGACGCGAGTATCGATCAGCAGCTCACGCCGCTAACTGATGACGATAAGGACCAACTCCGCCATCAGCGCAGTCGGCACATCACGCCGCTTTACATGCTCGACATCTGGCACAGGGTCGTCGATGCTCTCCTCGTTCTAGCCGTGTGCTTCGCCGTGCCAGCTCAAAGTCCCGTGATAACGGCACTGGTTATCGTCGTGGGACTTGAGCTGGTCCCTAACCTGTATCGACACCAGCTCACGTTGTCGGTGCTGGATTCTGCACCCCGCGCAGTCTTCGCAGGTGTCGGTGTCACCTTCGCCGCCGTAGTTCTCACCAATAGCAACTGGTCGATCGGTCAGGTCGTCAAGGTGTGTGCAGTCGTCGCTTCTGCTCTCATCCTTTCCCGGATGATAGTCATTCCGATCCTTCGTCTGCGGAGAAGGAAAAGTGCGGGCTACCGGCACCGAACGCTCATCGTCGGCGCAGGTACAGCGTCTGTCGACCTGGCCAAGACGCTCATCAACGCGCCCGAATACGGCCTCGAACCGGTGGCATTTGCCGACCGCCGCAAACGCACGGACGCCGCCGAATTGAACCTTCCGATCACCGATATTAACGGCAGCATCGTCAACCTCGTTCGCGAATACGATGCCAAAACCGTCATCATCGGATTTTCCGACTATGACGATCGTGAGGTCCTCGATTTCCTCCGAGCATGCGTCCGCGAAGATGCCGAGGTCTTCATCGTTCCTCGCCTTTTCGACTACGTCGGTGTTCAGGGATCGATGGACCGGGTCAAAACAACGCCTCTCATCCGAATGCGACGTGCGGCCCATCGGTCCTTCACCTGGAAGCTAAAGCGCCCTTTCGACGCGGCATGTTCGGGTCTTGCACTGATTGCCCTCTCGCCGGTGCTCGCGCTAATGGCACTTCTCGTAAAGCTCGAGGACCGCAACGCCCCGATCCTGTTCAAGCAGATCCGTATCGGTCAGGACGGCCATGAATTCGAGCTACTCAAGTTCCGCTCCATGCGCCCGGCGAAGACCGAAGAGACCAACACCAATTGGAACGGCGCCGCGGATCCACGCATGACTCCGCTTGGGGCGTTCATGCGCAAGTACTCGCTCGATGAGTTGCCGCAGATCTACAACGTCCTCCGGGGCGATATGGCTGTGGTCGGACCTCGTCCCGAACGCCCACACTTCGTGAGCAAGTTCAGCAAGGTCTACCACGGCTACCACTCCCGGCACCGGGTCCCGGTCGGGCTCACCGGCCTCGCTGCCATCAACGGGCTTCGCGGGGACACCAGCATCCGCGAGCGCGCCATGTTCGATAACTTCTACATCGAGAACTGGTCGTTCTGGTTGGATGTGAAGATAGTTTTGAGCACTTTCAAAGCAGTCTTCACAGGAAGCGGAGCATGACGGCCAACATCGTATTCGGCGCCATCGCCCTTCGCCCGGGCGGCAGCGGCGTGCAAACCTACCAGCGCGAACTGATGGAAGCGATCGCCTCGGCACAGTCTCCAGCGCGGGACTGGACCTACTCCGTCGTTGCTCAATCCGACGCGGCCTCCGAGCTCCCGGAGGGATGGAGGCACATCAGCCGACCGATCAACTCGGGGATCCGCCGCGCAGCCGAAGGGCTGCGGCCTGTGCCCGGCGCTGACATCTTTCACGGTCTCGACGTCGACCTGCCGTTCGCACAAAAGGGCGCGACCGTGAGCACTGTCCACGACATGTCCGCATTCGACACCCCCTGGGCGATGAGCAAAGTCAGGGCGCGGGGCGAGCAGGCACTGTTGCGGAGAAACCTTCGTCGCGCCGACGAAGTCATCGCCGTGTCTCCATTCACGGCAGACCGCGTCCGCGATCTCACAGGCAGGGAGAGCACGGTCATCACCCTTGCGCCCGCGCCCTGGGCGCGCATCCCCTCCGACGACGAAGTCGCCCACGTGCGCGCCAAATACTCGCTCCCCGATCGATTCGCCTTCCAGCTCGCGACTCTCGAGCCGCGCAAGCGTCCCGACATCGTCGCCGAGGCACTCGAACAGATCCCCGACGCCAACGTCCCTCTCGTCCTCGCCGGAGCGGGAACCGACGGCGTCGATCGCCCATTGGGCACCATCGGCCTCGGCTACGTCGACATGGACGATGTACCGGCGCTCTACCGGGCGGCCGATGTCGTGACTTACGCGTCCTCATACGAGGGCTACGGGCTCCCGCCCGTCGAGGCCATGGCGTGCGGAGCGATCGTCGTCGCCAGTGACGTCGGCGCGATCGCCGAAGCATGCGGAGACGGTGCGATCGTCGTCTCCGGTCTCGATCCCGAAATGTGGGCTGAGGCCCTCCGCGTGGCCCTCGAAGATGGCGACCGCCGCGACAACCTGCTCGCGTCGGCCGCGGCGCGCAGCGCGCAGCTCACGTGGGAGGCGGCCGGTGCCGCGACGGCCGACGTCTATCGCCGCCTCCTCTAGAAACCCCACCATATGACGGCGGAGCTGCTCTTCCTCCTCGGGGGAGGGCAGCTCCGCCGTCATAACTTTATGTTTTTCTGAGTACCACGCCCTCTACGGGGTGGTCGAGCCGTCGGCGTTCCCCTCTCCGGCAGCGCGCTCGGTGAGCGAGGCCGGCGGGGCGAACCGCTCGCCGTACTTGCCGGCGAGTTCCTCCGCCCGCGCGACGAATCCTGCGACGCCTGTGCCCCCGACACCGGCATAATTCTTGACGTACTGGCGGGTGCCGCCGGTCCACGCCGGGTATCCGATGCCGATGATGGAGCCTACGTTCGCATCGGCGTCGTCGACGATAACGCCCTCGTCGAAGCACTTCTGCGTTTCGAGCGCCTCGGCGAACAGCATCCTGTCGACGAGATCCTGCATCGGTGGAGAATCCTCACCCTTCGTCGAGAAGGCCTCCCGTAGGCCCGACCACAGTCCGGTGCGTTTTCCATCGACATAGTCGTAAAAGCCCGCACCTCCCGCTCGGCCCGTGCGACCGATCTCCTCGACCATCTTGAGCACGACCCGATCGGAGGAGGTGGGCTTATACTCGATGCCTTCGGCCTCGGCGGCCTCGCGCGACGATTGGCGGATCTTCACCATGAGATTGAGGTTCAGCTCGTCCGACAGTTGCAAAGGGGCTGCCGGATAGCCCGCGCGGCGTCCCGCCTGCTCGATCGTCGCCGGGTCGATACCTTCGTCAAGCATGCCAATCGCCTCGTTGACGAACGTACCGATGACTCGCGAGGTGTAGAAACCGCGGGAGTCATTGACCACGATCGGAGTCTTCCGGATCGCAAGGGTGAGGTCGATGGCCTTCGCCAGGGTCTCCGGTGTCGTCTTTTCTCCCTTGATGATCTCGACAAGCGCCATCTTGTCCACCGGCGAGAAGAAGTGGATCCCGATGAAGTTCTCCTGCTTCTTCACCCCTGTCGCCAAGTCGGTGATCGGCAGCGTCGAGGTGTTCGACCCGAGAAGTGCGTCCGGATCGACGACGTCCTCGATCTCGGCGAACACCTTCTTCTTCAAGTCCGGGGATTCGAAGACCGCCTCGACGACGACGTCGCAGCCCGCGAGATCCTCCGGGTCCGCGGTGGGCGTGATCCGTGCGAGCAGCTTCTCGGACTTCTCCGGCGACGTTCGCCCGCGCTCGAGGGCCTTGGCCTCGAGTTTCTCCGCGTATCCCTTGCCCTTCTCCGCGCCCTCGGTGGACACGTCCTTGAGCACGACGTCGATCCCGGCCTTCGCGCAGACGTAAGCGATACCTGCGCCCATCATGCCTGCACCGAGCACGCCCACCTTGGTGAACTGTGTCTTCGGGATGTCGGATCCGTCAGCCGCCTTCGGTCGGGCGCCGCCGGAAGACAGATGCTGCATGTCGAAAAAGAACGCCTGGATCATGTTCTTCGACACCGGACCGGTCGCGAGCGAGGCGAAATAGCGCGACTCGATGAGCGAGGCAGCCTCGAAGTCCACCTGCGACCCCTCGACTGCAGCGGCCATGATCGCCAGCGGGGCCGGGTTCGGCTGACCGCCGAGCTTCTTGCGCAGGTTCGCCGGAACCGAGGGAAGGATCGAGCTCACCGGGCGATCGTCGACCGTTCCACCTGGAATCTTGAAGCCCTTTTTGTCCCAGGGCTTCTCCGCGCTCGGATTTGTCGCGAGCCACTTCTTCGCCGCGGGCACCAGCCCGTCGACCTCATCGACAACCTCGTCGACGAGCCCCTTGTCCAGAGCCTTGTCCGGGCTGAACGAACGACCAGAGGTGAGGAACTCCGCGATCGACTTCTGGATGCCGAACATACGCACCAGACGAACGATGCCGCCACCGGCGGGAAGCAGCCCGAGAGTGACCTCCGGTAGCCCGACCTTCGCGCCGGGCACATTCGCCAGGACGCGGTAGTGGCACGCAAGCGCCAGCTCGAACCCCCCGCCCATCGCGGCACCGTTGAGCGCAGCGACGACCGGCTTGCCGAAGGTCTCCAGCCGGCGGAGCTGGCCCTTCATGTAGCTCGTCTGTTCCATGATCTTCTCGGCCTCGTCCGGGCCGATAGCCATGATGTTATTGAGGTTGCCGCCGCCGAAGAACGATTTCTTTCCTGAGGTGAGGACGACGCCGGTGATCTGGTCGACCTCCTTCTCCAGGCGATCGAGCGTCTCGTCGAGCGAGGAACGGAACGCATCGTTCATGGTGTTGGCGCCATGATCGGGGTCGTCGATGGTGAGAACGACTATGCCGTCGGAGTCCTGCTCCCACCCGAAAATATTGGTACTCATCAGTAGTAAATCTCCCGAGGTAGTGAATTCGCGTGTTGGTGGAAGCGGTCAGACCCGCTCGATGATGGTGGCGACGCCCATGCCGCCGCCGACGCACAGTGTGACGAGGGCGCGTTTGCCGCCCGTGCGGTGGAGCTCGTCGATGGTCGAGCCGAGGATCATCGCGCCGGTCGCTCCGAGCGGATGTCCCATCGCGATGGCGCCGCCGTTGGGGTTGAGTTTCTCATCGGGGATGTTCATGTCCTTCTGGAAACGCAAGACCACGGAGGCGAACGCCTCATTGATTTCCCAGATATCGATGTCTTCCGGTTCCAGCCCCGCCATCGCGAGCGCCTTCTTCGCCGCCGGGGTCGGCCCGGTGAGCATGATCGTCGTATCTGCTCCGGACGTCGCCTGCGAAACGACGCGGGCGCGCGGCTCCATCCCCATGTCATTACCGGCCTTTTCGCTTCCGACAACGACAAGCGCGGCACCATCGACGATCCCGGAAGAATTGCCGGCGTGATGCACGTGCTCGATCTCATCGACCCAGTGATACTTCTGTAGCGCCACCGCATCGAAACCGCCCATTTCGCCGGCCATCTTGAACGAAGGCTTCAACGCCGACAACGACTCCACCGTCGCGCCCGGGCGCATATGCTCATCCCGGTCGAGCAGGAGCAGACCATTGCGGTCGCGCACAGGAACAACGGAGCGATCGAAGCGTCCTTCGTCCCACGCCCGCTTGGCGAATTCCTGGGAGCGCACGGCAAGGGCGTCCACACGCTCGCGGTCGAAGCCCTCAATCGAGGCGATGAGGTCCGCGCCCACGCCCTGCGGCGAGAAATACGTCTCGTAGTTCGTCACGGGGTCGGTCGCCCATGAACCGCCATCGGTCCCCATCGGTACGCGAGACATAGACTCGACGCCGCCCGCGAATACGAGCTCGTCCCAGCCGGAGCGAACCTTCGCCGCAGCCATGTTCACAGCTGATAGGCCCGATGCGCAGAAGCGGTTGATCTGTACCCCGGCAACGGTATCCGGCATCTTCGCTGCGAGGGCAGCGATCCGCGGCAGGTCCATACCTTGGTCGCCGATCGGCGTAACGATTCCGAGAATGATGTCCGAAATTCGGTCCTCGTCCAGGTCCGGGAACCGCTGTCGGATCTCCTCGATCAGTCCGACTACGAGATCTATCGGTTTGACCGTGTACAGCGATCCGCCCGGCTTCCCCTTGCCGCGCGGGGTACGAATTGCGTCATAGATAAACGCTTCGGGTACGTGCGTGCTCGTCATATGGTTCTCCACAGCCTTCCGGTGGGGCAGACGCGTTCTGCGAAAAATGCAACGTGTTCTAGTTTACGGTAATGGCCCGCCACTCGACGGCGAATTCCGGGACACCGAACACGACTCGGGAAGTCGTATCGTGGAGCTCAAACACGATACATACTCATCGGCCCCGGCTGCGCCCGGCCGCGCGTTAGGCGACCGAGGAAGGAAAGGCGCACATCTTGTCGACTCCACGATCAATTCTCAGCGCACTGAGTATTCCAATCATCGCCGCACCCATGGCCGGAGGCCCCACGACAGCCGCACTCGTCACCGCCGCGGCCAAGGCCGGGGGTATCGGTTTCCTCGCCGCCGGATACCAATCCGTCGACGATCTTCGCAGCGACATCGGAGCCGTACGGAGTGCCGGCACCGAGCTCTTCGGGGTCAACCTATTCATCACCCAGTATGACGACGCACGCAGCGCCACCACCGACGTCGAGATAGACGGGTTCGCCAGGACACTCGAGCGAATTGCAATGGCCGCCGGTCTCGACGGTCCCGCGCCGGCAAGCTTCACCGACAACGACTACGCCGGAAAAATCGACTACCTGTGCAAGAACCCAGTTCCTCTGGTGTCGTTTACCTTCGGCCTGCCCGATGCGGAAATCGTCCGCCGACTACATGACGTCGGCACCGAGATCGCAATAATGGTCACCACAGTGAACGATGCTCGGGATGCCCGAGAACGTGGAGCCGACATCCTCATCGCGCAAGGGTCAGAGGCCGGTGGGCATCAGAGCACCTTCTCTATCGCCGACGAACCTATCGGTCGTACCACTGTCGACCTGACCCAGGCGATCCGTGCCGAGCTCGACGATGTCCCGATAGTCGCCACCGGAGGAATCCATTCAGCGGTCGACGCGCGCGCCGCCCTCGAGGCCGGCGCAGACGCCGTTCAATTGGGCACCGCGCTGCTCAATACACCAGAGGCAGGAACTAGCGCGCCGCACCGCTACGGCGTCAAACAACACTTCGATTCGAAAGGCGAATCGACGACCCAGTTCACCCGAGGATTCTCCGGCCGACCCGCACGCGGGGTCATCAACAGATTCGTTCTGGCCACACAGAACGCACCGGCCGCCTATCCCTACAACAATCAAATGACAAAGCCGCTTCGCGCCTCAGCGCTATCGCTGGATCTGAAACACGGATCCGAATATGTCGCACTCTGGTGTGGGAGTTCTGCCTCGCACAGCAAACAAGCACCTTCAGGATTCATGGAGGGCATGGCTCTCGAGCAGGTATTCGCAGCAATCGACCCCTTCGGCGACAAGTCATAGGCAACAGACATAGACATACACATACGACTAAGGCCCAGAGCGATTGCTCTGGGCCTTAGTTCAATTTTAGTTCGGCGGTGTCCTACTCTCCCACAACCTCTCGGTTGCAGTACCATGGGCGCTGGCAGGCTTAGCTTCCGGGTTCGGAATGGGACCGGGCGTTTCCCTGCCGCTATAGCCACCGAAACAAGGTGAAACAGGCAGCCACACACGCAAACCATGTGTGGTGTGGTGTTTCAGATACTGCACAGTGGACGCGTGTATCAATTACAAGTTACTTGTGTGTGTAAGTCCTCGGCCGATTAGTACCAGTCACCTCCACACATTGCTGCGCTTCCAGTTCTGGCCTATCAACCCCATGGTCTGTGGGGGGCCTTAACCCGTAAAAGGGTGAGAAACCTCATCTTGGAACAGGCTTCCCGCTTAGATGCTTTCAGCGGTTATCCCTTCCGAACGTAGCTAACCAGCGATGCTCCTGGCGGAACAACTGGCACACCAGAGGTTCGTCCGTCCCGGTCCTCTCGTACTAGGGACAGCCTTCCTCAAGTTTCTTACGCGCGCGGCGGATAGAGACCGAACTGTCTCACGACGTTCTAAACCCAGCTCGCGTGCCGCTTTAATGGGCGAACAGCCCAACCCTTGGGACCTACTCCAGCCCCAGGATGCGACGAGCCGACATCGAGGTGCCAAACCATCCCGTCGATATGGACTCTTGGGGAAGATCAGCCTGTTATCCCCGGGGTACCTTTTATCCGTTGAGCGACACCGCTTCCACTTGCCGGTGCCGGATCACTAGTCCCGACTTTCGTCCCTGCTTGACATGTACGTCTCGCAGTCAAGCTCCCTTGTGCACTTGCACTCAACACCTGATTGCCATCCAGGCTGAGGGAACCTTTGGGCGCCTCCGTTACTCTTTGGGAGGCAACCGCCCCAGTTAAACTACCCACCAGGCACTGTCCCTAACCCAGATGATGGGCCGAGGTTAGACATCCAATACGATCAGAGTGGTATTTCAACAACGACTCCACACACGCTGGCGCGCATGTTTCACAGTCTCCCACCTATCCTACACAAACCGAACCGAACGCCAATACCAAGCTATAGTAAAGGTCCCGGGGTCTTTTCGTCCTGCCGCGCGTAACGAGCATCTTTACTCGTAGTGCAATTTCGCCGAGTCTGTGGTTGAGACAGCAGAGAAGTCGTTACGCCATTCGTGCAGGTCGGAACTTACCCGACAAGGAATTTCGCTACCTTAGGATGGTTATAGTTACCACCGCCGTTTACTGGGGCTTAAATTCTCAGCTTCGCAGGTTACCCCGCTAACCGGTCCTCTTAACCTTCCAGCACCGGGCAGGCGTCAGTCCGTATACATCGACTTACGTCTTCGCACGGACCTGTGTTTTTAGTAAACAGTCGCTTCTCTCTGGTCTCTGCGACCACCACCAGCTCACTGCGTAAAGCAGGTCACCAGCCGTGGTCCCCCTTCTTCCGAAGTTACGGGGGCATTTTGCCGAGTTCCTTAACCACAGTTCTCTCGATCGCCTTGGTATTCTCTACCTGACCACCTGTGTTGGTTTGGGGTACGGGCCATGTGTGAACTCACTAGAGGCTTTTCTCGGCAGCATAGGATCACTGACTTCCCCACAACGGGTACGCATCACGTCTCACACATCAAGGCAGCGGATTTACCTACTACCAGTGCTACACGCTTACACCAGCACAACCATCGGCTGGCACAGCTACCTTCCTGCGTCACCCCATCGCTTGGCTACTACCAGTTCAGGTCCCGCGCATCCAGTCCACGACACCCCGAAGGGTGTTCTAGAACATTCAGGGCGGTTAGTATCACTGATTCACCATGGGCGCGCACACACGGGTACGGGAATATCAACCCGTTGTCCATCGACTACGCCTGTCGGCCTCGCCTTAGGTCCCGACTCACCCTGGGCAGATTAGCTTGACCCAGGAACCCTTGGTCATTCGGCGGACGAGTTTCTCACTCGTCATTCGCTACTCATGCCTGCATTCTCACTCGTGTGGGCTCCACACCTAGATCACTCCGGCGCTTCTATGCCCACACGACGCTCCCCTACCCAGCCGAACCCCTGCCCGCAGGAGGGTATATGTTCGACTGCCGCGGCTTCGGCGGTGTACTTGAGCCCCGCTACATTGTCGGCGCAGGACCACTTGACCAGTGAGCTATTACGCACTCTTTCAAGGGTGGCTGCTTCTAAGCCAACCTCCTGGCTGTCTCAGCGATCCCACATCCTTTTCCACTTAGTACACGCTTAGGGGCCTTAGCCGGCGATCTGGGCTGTTTCCCTCTCGACTATGAAGCTTATCCCCCACAGTCTCACTGCCGCGCTCTCACATACATGGCATTCGGAGTTTGGCTGACGTCAGTAACCCGGTAGGGCCCATCGGCCATCCAGTAGCTCTACCTCCACGATGAAACACGCGACGCTGCACCTAAATGCATTTCGGGGAGAACCAGCTATCACGGAGTTTGATTGGCCTTTCACCCCTACCCACAACTCATCCCCTCAGTTTTCAACCTAAGTGGGTTCGCGCCTCCACGACGTCTTACCGTCGCTTCACACTGGCCATGGGTAGATCACTCCGCTTCGGGTCTAGAGCATGCCACTGGGTCGCCCTATTCAGACTCGCTTTCGCTACGGCTTCCCCACAACGGGTTAACCTCGCGACATACCACTAACTCGCAGGCTCATTCTTCAAAAGGCACGCCATCACCCCAAAAGGCTCTGACGGATTGTAAGCACACGGTTTCAGGTACTATTTCACTCCCCTCCCGGGGTACTTTTCACCTTTCCCTCACGGTACTTATCCGCTATCGGTCATCGAGAAGTATTTAGGCTTACCGGGTGGTCCCGGCAGATTCACAGCAGATTTCACGGGCCCGCTGCTACTCGGGTGACAAGATCGCGTCACAGCAATGTTTTCAGTTACGGGACTCTCACCCTCTACGGCCGGCCATTCCAAGCCATTCACCTAACGCGCACGCATCCACGCCAGCATCAACAGCTACTGGACACTCGCTCCCACAACACCGCACGCGCAACCCCTGTCAGGTATCACACGCGCACGGTTTAGCCTGATCCGCGTTCGCTCGCCGCTACTAACAGAATCACTATTGTTTTCTCTTCCTGCGGGTACTGAGATGTTTCACTTCCCCGCGTTCCCTCCACACGCCCTATATATTCAGGCGCGGGTAACACCACATCACTGGTGCTGGGTTTCCCCATTCGGACATCCTCGGATCACAGCTCGGTTGGCAACTCCCCGAGGCTTATCGCAGCCTCCAACGTCCTTCATCGGCTCTCGATGCCAAGGCATCCACCGTGTGCCCTTACACACTTACAAAACACACAATAAAGAAAGATACTCGCGTCCACTGTACAGTTCTCAAACACCACAACACCACCAACCAACACCCACGCCACCAGCGCAGGCTGAATCAATGATGCCAACGAGACAAACCACACAAACACCCACAAAAGGGCCATTCATGCAGGTGGTGTCTCAGACACCCAACAGCGCATCCATGCACACAACCGATCACTGTGTACGCGTTCCTCAACGCGACACACGAAACGAACCGTGTTACGTGATAAGTGTTCCACCCAAGGCCACCACAAAGGGCCACGCGATGAGCACGCGTGAAACCACCACCAACACCACACGGCGTCAGATGGTATGGCCAATAAATTCAAGAACGATCTTGAAAAAGATCTCCTTAGAAAGGAGGTGATCCAGCCGCACCTTCCGGTACGGCTACCTTGTTACGACTTCGTCCCAATCGCCGATCCCACCTTCGACGGCTCCCCCCACAAGGGTTAGGCCACCGGCTTCGGGTGTTACCGACTCTCATGACGTGACGGGCGGTGTGTACAAGGCCCGGGAACGTATTCACCGCAGCATTGCTGATCTGCGATTACTAGCGACTCCGACTTCATGGGGTCGAGTTGCAGACCCCAATCCGAACTGAGACCGGCTTTAAGAGATTCGCTCCACTTTACAGTATCGCAGCCCTCTGTACCGGCCATTGTAGCATGTGTGAAGCCCTGGACATAAGGGGCATGATGATTTGACGTCATCCCCACCTTCCTCCGAGTTGACCCCGGCAGTCTCTCACGAGTCCCCAACCGAATTGCTGGCAACATGAGACAAGGGTTGCGCTCGTTGCGGGACTTAACCCAACATCTCACGACACGAGCTGACGACAACCATGCACCACCTGTATACAAGCCACAAGGGAAACGACATCTCTGCCGTCGTCCTGTATATGTCAAGCCCAGGTAAGGTTCTTCGCGTTGCATCGAATTAATCCACATGCTCCGCCGCTTGTGCGGGCCCCCGTCAATTCCTTTGAGTTTTAGCCTTGCGGCCGTACTCCCCAGGCGGGGCGCTTAATGCGTTAGCTGCGGCACGGATCCCGTGGAAGGAAACCCACACCTAGCGCCCACCGTTTACGGCATGGACTACCAGGGTATCTAATCCTGTTCGCTACCCATGCTTTCGCTCCTCAGCGTCAGTTACTACCCAGAGACCCGCCTTCGCCACCGGTGTTCCTCCTGATATCTGCGCATTTCACCGCTACACCAGGAATTCCAGTCTCCCCTGTAGTACTCAAGTCTGCCCGTATCGCCTGCACGCCCACAGTTAAGCTGTAGGATTTCACAGACGACGCGACAAACCGCCTACGAGCTCTTTACGCCCAGTAATTCCGGACAACGCTCGCACCCTACGTATTACCGCGGCTGCTGGCACGTAGTTGGCCGGTGCTTCTTCTGCAGGTACCGTCACTTGCGCTTCGTCCCTGCCGAAAGAGGTTTACAATCCGAAGACCGTCATCCCTCACGCGGCGTCGCTGCATCAGGCTTGCGCCCATTGTGCAATATTCCCCACTGCTGCCTCCCGTAGGAGTCTGGGCCGTGTCTCAGTCCCAATGTGGCCGATCACCCTCTCAGGCCGGCTACCCGTCGTCGCCTTGGTAGGCCATTACCCCACCAACAAGCTGATAGGCCGCGGGCACATCCTGCACCGAAAAACTTTCCAACAACCACCATGCGGCAGAAGCTGAATATCCGGTATTAGACCCAGTTTCCCAGGCTTATCCCGAAGTGCAGGGCAGATTACCCACGTGTTACTCACCCGTTCGCCACTCGTGTACCCCGAAGGGCCTTACCGTTCGACTTGCATGTGTTAAGCACGCCGCCAGCGTTCGTCCTGAGCCAGGATCAAACTCTCCATAAAAGCTCTAAACCATATAGAAAGAGCAAACCCTAACCAAAAAACAAACCAAAACTGGCCTGTATAAAAAACGTCACCCCCCGCTAAACGAGGAAAAACAGGAGATGACAACCAAAAAAATAATTTGGCACTATCACTACATAGACACACTGTTGAGTTCTCAAACACCACCCAGAAACACAATCAACCAACAAAACCGCTGGCCAACCCGCATTCCCGGCCGCCGCAACCTCCCGGAAGCAACTCCCCCAGCCTAGCTCATCCGATCGGAGTTACGCAAACCGTTTCTCCGTCGGCGAGTCGGACTGAATAGTCGGCTCCCGTTTGTGTGGCGAGAAGGACCCGATCCCTTCTGGAATCTCGCCCCGCTCCCTTGCGGCCTCAACTAAGTTACACACTTCCAAACAACAAGCCAAATCGCCTGGTCACACAGATATTCGCGTTCTCGGAGAAGGGCGCGGAATCACCGCTCCCCAGAGGGGCTAAGGCCTCGTGGGCGGAGGGTGCGCGGGGCCTCCGGCGTCATAAATGACGAAAGTGGCAGGGTAAAAACCCTGCCACCTGCAAGAACATAGTGAGTGCGGCGAACAGCCGGGGCGGCCCGCTGTGAAAGTGCAGTTCGACAGTGACTGCACTGGGGCAGTTCACCCCGACGACACCTTCGTCGCGGCCCGAGGTTGCTATTCGGTGTCCTCGCGGCGAATTATCCCGCCGAGGCTGCGCACATTCTCGACGAACGCCGGATAACCCCGGTCGATATGGTGCACCTCGCACACCTCGGACTCACCGTCCGCGCACATCGCGGCGAGGACCAGGCCGGCGCCGGCGCGAATATCGGACGCCCACACCGTCGCCGAGTCGAGCCGTGCGCGACCGACGATTCGCGCGTGATGACCATCGGTCTCCGCGTCCACACCCATCCGCACCATCTCCTCGACGAATCGGAAGCGGGACTCGAAGATGTTCTCGGTGACCACGCTCATCCCCTCGGAGACCGCGGCGAGGGCGATCGCCATCGGTTGGAGGTCGGTGGGAAAACCGGGATACGGCATCGTCTGCGTGTGAATGGACTGCGGACGCCCCTCCTGCACCACTCGGATGCGGTTCTCCCCCACTTCGATTTCCGCGCCTACTCCCCGGAGGCGCTCGAGGGGAACGTGTACATGCATGGGGTCCACTCCCGTGATGGTGACGTCGCCGCGCGTCATCAGCGAGGCGAACACCCACGTCGCCGCGACGATCCGGTCGCCGATCACCCGATGCGAGACCGGCGAGAGCGAATCGACGCCCTCGATCTCGATGACGTTGGTTCCGGCACCGGAGATCTTCGCACCCATTTCGGAGAGCAGATCGCAGATATCGATGATCTCCGGCTCGCGCGCAGCGTTATATAGGACGGATTTCCCTTCGGCGAGAACCGCAGCGGTGACAAAGGTTTCCGTGGCACCCACCGACGGAAAACTGAGCTTGTACTCGGAGCCGACGAGCTTCTCGGCGCGTGCCACGACCCGGCCATGGTCCATATGCGTCTCCGCGCCGAGATGATTCAGCCCGCGCTGGTGCATATCGAGTGGGCGGTTACCGATCGCATCGCCACCGGGCATAGCGACTACCGCGCCACCGGTGCGCCCCACGAGCGGACCGAGGACACACACCGAGGCGCGCAGCTTCTGCACCGACTTATCGGTCGCCTCATTCGAGATCTCCTCGGGCGTATCGATCGTCACGACATCGCCCGACACCTCGACCTCACAGCCGAGGAGGCGGAGGACCTTCGCCATCGCCGGAACGTCGGCGATGTCCGGGCAGTTCGTCAGCGTCGTGCGGCCCGGCGCCATGAGCGCCACCGCCATCAATTTGAGAACACTGTTCTTCGCGCCGGTGACCGGGATCTCGCCGGCCAGCCGCACCCCGCCCTGTACGAAAAAGCTTTGAGACATTTGCCCTGCAGCGCTACTCACGCTGTACACACTATTAGAAATCGTGGCCCCGTCGCGATCTCGGGCGCGGGTATCGTCCTAGACATGGCTGTTCATCTGACACGCATCTACACCCGTACCGGCGACGACGGCACGACCGGACTGTCGAATTTCGAGCGCGTGGCCAAGGACGATGCCCGGCTGACCGCGTACGCAGACTGCGACGAAACCGGTGCGGCGATCGGCATCGCCGTGGCCACCGGCGACCCCGATCCGGGGATTCGCGATCGTCTCCTCGCCGTGCAGAACGACCTCTTCGACGCCGGCGCGGACCTGTCGACACCGGTCGAGGCCGAGCCGAAGTACCCGCCGTTGCGCATCACGCCGGAGTACATCACGAGGATCGAGGGTTGGATCGACGAGTACAACGATTCCCTCGAACCGCTGAATTCCTTCATCCTCGCCGGGGGCACCCCGCTCGCCGCACACCTCCATCTCGCCCGCACGGTGTGCCGCCGCGCCGAGCGCAGCGCCTGGACCGCGGCGCGCGAGAATCCCGAGACGACCTCGGCGCTGCCGGCAAAGTATCTCAATCGGCTCTCGGATCTCCTGTTCGTCCTGTGCCGCGTCGCCAACGACGGCGAGGATGTTCTCTGGTCCCCCGGCGGCAACCGCACCAAGGAATAACATCCGGAAATGACGGCGGAGGGGCGAAGATCTCACTAGCTGGATCTTCGCCCCTCGTCGTTCTCGAACCCGAGGCGCGGTGGGCGCGCCTCGCGCCCCGACCTACGGAAGCGCGCCGATGCGACGGGCTGCGTTGACCGCCTCGTACCGAGTGTGCGCGTCGAGCTTGCGCATCGCCGAGCGCAGGTAGCTCTTCACGGTCTCGGCGCCGATACCCATGATCTGGCCGGTCTCGATATTGGTCTTGCCCTGAGCGACGCAGGCGAGCACGTCGAGCTCGCGGCGCGCGAGCTTCGCCGCCGTCACCGACGAGGTCGGCGCTACGAGGTCCGCGGCGATCGACTCGAGTTCCATCCGCGTCAACGGATCCTCGGTGCGCGAGGACAGCACGCGGAGCTTGGCGTGGGTTTCGCGCATCCGCTCGTGGATGAGTGCCGCATCGAACTCCGAGGAGGACGAGCCGGCATCGGGCGAATCCGCCCCCAGCGAGCTGGGGACCGCGCGGACAGAGCCCGTGCGGCCGGCACCGCCGCCGTCCAGCGCGTCGGCGACAGCGAGGTGCTGCTCGAGGCGGCGGCCGACCGACGTCATCTCCGCGAGCGCCTTCTCACCGAAGCGGACATTGGTTCGCATTGCGACATAGAGCACTGCGCGAACCGAGTCACCGACGATCGCCGGGATGGCGGCGAGGGAACGAATGCCTTCCTGCCGCGCGAGGTCGTCGTACTCGTGACTGATTACGCCCGAGCGCAAGTACTCTGTGACACCGAATGGCTTGCCCGTGGAGACGACGCGGCCACCGACACCACTGCCGGGCTGCACCTCGACATTGAGGTCCTTGATAGAGCTGAATCCGATGGACTCGCAGAGGTGGAGCACCTTGCTATCGGTGACGTAGCCACCGAAGACGATCAACACCCCGGTGTTCTTCCGGAGGTCTTCAAGAGCAGCCCGCACGGCTGCGCGGTCCCGATCCTTCCGGGCTCGTGCGCCTGCGGACAGGCCGGTTCGCGTATCACTCATTGCGACTCCCTCGAAACACTTCCGACCCGAGATGGCGAGATTTTCAACCACCGGCGGAAGGCCCTTCGGTACCCACTATAGGGGGAGGACTACCCCCGCACAAAACATCGGGTTGACGTGTGGCAATTTTTCTTATGTTTGCCTCATGCCACTCCGATAATGCCCCCACATATAGATAGATCCGGAAACAAAAGCGCAGCTTATTGCTTAGCGTTGCCTAAGTCAGGGGGTGTTTGCGGGATCCTGAGAGTCCGGGTCCTCGGGATCAGAAAGCATCGTCGCTGCTCCGGTGACGGGGGTGGCGCGATCGTCGTCGTAAATCCACCCCTCGGTGTCCGTCGCGGACTCCGGTGCGACGAGGTAGGGCTCCAGCACGAGCGAGTCCTCGTGGCGGACGTGTTCGGTCGGGCCCAGTTGCGCAGCGTCGAAGGAGCCCTCTGTGTCCCCTGGCAGATCGATTCCGATGACGACGACCTGCGTGGAATCGCCCGCCTCGCTTCGTCCCCGGGAACGCACATCGAGCATGTCGCCGACTTTGCTCATCTCGTAGGTCCAGCGGCCGTCTTCGGCGGCGAGGACGATCGTGCCCTTCACGCGGAAGACGCCATCGGGCAGTGCGGAGACTGCATGCAGGAATCGGCGCGGGTGAAGCGGCCGCTCTGGGGCGAGGACGCACGAGGAGTACGCATCGTGGATGTGTCCGTGTTCGTGTTCGTGTTCGTGTGCGCCGTGTCCATCACCCGGGTGGTCCACGCTCCCCCGGGCTGCGCCGCCCTGCGTGCCGGCGCCGAACAGAAGGCGCATGTCGACGTGCCCGCGTACCGCACTTGTGAGCGGCGTGCGCGGGGCCTGTCCGCGCAGGAACTCGCGGACCTCTGCGTATGCGTCCGCGTCGAGCAGATCGGTCTTGGTCAGCACCAGAAGATCCGAAATCGACAGGTGCCTGGCCAGCTGTGGGTGGCGCTCGATCGTCGAGCGCACGTGCACGCCGTCGACGACGTTGACGAGCCCGCCGTAGGAGATCAGGTCACGCGGCTGCCGGCGCACGAGCGTCGCGAGGACCTCGGGCTCGGCCAGCCCCGACGCCTCGATGACGACCAGGTCGAGGCCGTGCTCGGGGGCCGCGAGGTCCGCAAGTGCCGTGTCGATCTCGGTGATATCGATCTCGCAACACATGCAGCCGCCGGCGAGTGAGATCGTCGAATCCACCCGCCCCGCGACCGACAGCGCGTCGACCTCTACCGCGCCGAAATCATTGACTACCGCCGCGACCCGCAGCCCGGAGAGCCCGGAGAGCAGGTAGTTGAACAGTGTGGTCTTGCCGGCGCCGAGAAACCCGGTGAGCACGAGCACCTCGAGCGGGTCACCGGGCTCCCTGGCGGTCGGCGACCACGCGTCCTGGGGCACTAGCGATCCCACTTCGGCTCGCGCTTTTCGTTGAACGCCGTCATACCTTCCTTGTGGTCTGGCGTGCCGAACATGGCGTAGAAGTTCGCCTGTTCGTATTCGAGCCCCTCGGCGAGCGTGGTCTGCAGCGCTCTGGCGGTAACCCGTTTCGCAACCATCGCCGAGTACTTCGACTTCGAAGCGATGGTCTCGGCGACCTTCGTGGCCTCGGCGAGCAAGTCGTCGGTGGGCACGATGCGCGATACGAGCCCCGCGCGCTCGGCCTCCTCTGCGCCGATGGTGCGCCCGGTGAGAATCATGTCCATCGCCTTGTACTGCCCGACCGCGCGGGTCAGTCGCTGGGAACCGCCCATACCGGGGATGACGCCGAGGTTGATCTCCGGCTGGCCGAACTTGGCATTATCTGCGGCGATAATGATGTCGCACATCATCGCGACCTCGCAGCCGCCGCCGAGCGCGTAGCCGGACACCGCGGCGATGAGTGGCGTGCGCGCACGAGTGAGTCGCGACCAGTTTCCCATGAAATCCTCGGTGAATGTCCCCGGGTATTCGAGCTCGGCCATCTCGGCGATGTCTGCGCCCGCGGCGAACGCCTTCTTCGACCCGGTGACGATGATCGCGCCGATACCCGGATCGACGTCGAGCGCCTCGACGGCCTCGGCCATCTCGCGCTGCACCGTGGTGTTGAGCGCGTTGAGCTTGTCTGGGCGGTTGATCGTGACGGTCGCGACCCTTCCGTTCACCTCGACGAGGATGGTCTCGAAGGTCCGCTCCTGGGCGCTGTTCGACATCGCATTTCCTTTCGTTGCGGCGCGCCGGCGCATTCTGACGCGCGCCGGCCGCCGCCCGTTGGCCGGGAAGTGGTAGGGCCGATACTAGGCGCTTACTTCGCCAATGGTCCGCCATCCCACAGACCCGACCGCGTGACCTCGCCGAAGTCGACCTCGGCGGGCTCGGCCTCGGGCACCAGCGGGGTGTAGCGCACGAGCGAACCCCAGTCCCTGTCCCAGTCGTTGTCGAGGTACGTCGGAACGGTCTCGCCTTCCTGGGTGAGCTCGATAAAGCCGAGCGGACCGCCGCCGTCCCAGCCCTGCCAATTGTCCGTGACCGCAGCGAGGCCGCGGTCCGGGAGGATGCGGTACTCGGGCAGCTCGTGCACGCCCGCGAATTCCTCGAAGGGACGCACGCATGGGACATGGAACGCGACCGCCCAATCGGGTAGCACCGGCGCGGTGTCGCCCACGAGCTCCTGCATGGTCTCGGTGACCGGGATACGCGGAGGTGTGAGGGCGATCCACCAGTCGGGGTCGGCGTTGTTGTCCTCTGCGACCACGCGGACCGCAGTTGCCTCCGGCGGGATCTTGTCGAACGGCACACGAAGGTTCCGCCACGACGGCGCCGGGCCGACGTCGATGGGCGAGACCTCGCCCGCGGCTTCCGCCTCCGGCCCTGCGTCCGGTTCGGTGGTGTACTCGATGTGGACGGCCTTCTTCGAGAACTGCCCGGCCGCCGCGATGGACAGAAGCGGGCCACGCTCGGCGGGAGCGGGGAGCTCGTACCAGCCGGTTTCCATCGAACCGGAGATCTGGACCGCGCCGGACTGATACGAGCCGAGGACCGGTGTGGTCTCGGGATCGAGACCGAACGGAAGCTTGGTGCGCGAACCGTTGATGCCCTCGACCGCGGACGTACCGCCACCGGTACCGGCGGTCGTCGTCGTGTCGTCCCGGGACTCCTCGGTCCGCGGCCCGCCCGTGCTTTCGTCCGCGTCTTCGCTCGAGGACAGGTCGCTGGGAATGCCATTCGGCGTAAAGGCATCCGCTTCGTTCGACGCTTCGAGGCCCTCTCCGGGCTCTCCTGCGACCGGCGTCAGCATGCCCTGGTTGGGATCCGGTTCGGCGAGTACCGCATCGGCGATGCCGCATTCCTCGCCCTGGATGCCGCGCCAGTTCTGCTGGGCGACCGAATAGCCCGGCGATTGGACGCGCACCGCGTAGAACATCGAGGCGACAATGACGAGCACGACGAAACCGGCGGCGAGGCCGAGCGGGGCCTGCGACACCTCGCGAACGAGCGACCTGAATTTGCCCTGCGGCTCGGGCGACGGATCGCTCGGTGCGATGAACGCCTCGCGATAATGCAGGAACAGCGCCGCGGCGAGCGTGAGGAACATCAGGCCGAAGAAGACCTTGTACAGCTCGATGCCGGCGATCGTCGGCGCCATGCCGCCCCACGGGATGCCGTAGATCGAGATGTACCACCAGCCGTTCGGCGCTGTGAAGCTCAGCGCCAACACGAAGAATACGGCGGCGAAGAACAGCGCACGGTTGCGCAGCGATCTCGTCGCCGCGGGCAAGATCGCCAGGGTGACCAGAGCACCCAACAACGCCCCGATCGACGCGAACGCGCCGAAATGGTGAGTCCATTTCGTCGGGTTGAACGCCATGAACGCGATCGAGAGCACCGCGAGTCCGAGGATTCGGCGACTCGGACCGAGCGCGACGCCGGGGATCCGCGCCTTACGGAACAAGATGATCCCGCACACGACGAGCGCGAGCAGCAGCGCGAGCATCGCGAAGCGGCGCGCGAGCGAGCCGTCGGGGTCCGGCTGGAGCAGCCACTGGTAGCGCCAGTACTCCTCGTACCACTCCCCCTTCGGCCCGACCTGGCCGAGCAGCGAAGAGGACTGCAGCGTCCCCTTGAGTGGCTGGTCGAGGAAGATGAGATGCAGCACCGCGAGACCCGCGGCGCCGAGCGGCGCGATCGTCGCGAGCCACCCGTCCCGTTTCGCGCGGCGCACGATGAGCACGAGCAGCGGCCTGGAGGCCGCGATGATCGCGGCGATACAGAACGTCCCCGTCGGCGCGGCGGACAAGGTGAGGGCGCCTGCGATGAATGCGAATGCGGCGGGTAGCAGTCTGCCGGTGGCCAGCGCTCGCTCGAGCGACACCCATGTGGCGATGACGCCGAACGCCACGATCGGCTCGGGGCGGATGCCATTGTTGTACGTCAGCCAGAAGGCGAGGAACACGGCGGCGGCCGTCCATCGCACCGCCGCATGATTGCGCGCGGCGACGCCGAGACGCGGAATCACCTCACGGGAGATGAGGAACCAGGTGGCAAAGCCGAGCAGTAGCGTCGGCAGGCGTAACCACACGCTGGCCAGCGTGAACTGGCTGATGAACGTGTAGATGTAATACGGCATCCCGAAAGGCGCATACGGGGCGCCGAAGTAGCGGAACACCTCCGGCATGTATCCCGACGACACCGCGGAGCGCGCCTCGGTAAGGATGTAGCCGTCATCGGAAGTGTTCGCGCCGATGAAGTGCCACAGCAGCAACGTGGCCATGACGAGCAGATCGAGCGGACGCGGCTTCCACCAGCCCTTCGGCGCGAAGCGTCTCGCCCGGCGCCCATCGCGCATGTCGAGCCTGTGCAGGGCGACGAGCGAGGCCATCACCATCGCTATGCCCAGCACGATCGCGATCTTCTTGAGCAGCGTCGGATCGGTCGTGTAGCGTGAGTCGACCTCGACGTCGACAGCGAGCCCCTCGGGCACGCTCCCCTGCAGGTCCGAATAGATGCCGACGACCTGCGGGCGCACGTCGTCCTGCGTCGATCCGGCGTACGGCTCACCATCGTCGTTCTGCATCCCGACAAACTCGGCAACTGTGAGATTCGCGTCCGAATGCACCCGGATCTGCGAACACGCACTGCCCGTGACGTCGGAGAGCGGAGCCGTCGCAATGAGCGCGTTGCGCGTACGCACCTCGACCTGGGACCCGGCGACGGCCACGGACAGACCGCGAGCGCTCGCGTCCTGGGCCTCCGCCGGGGCGGTCGATACGAGGACGTTGCCCTCGGAGTCTTCGAGCTCGCCGACCGCCGAGCACGGCACGGTGATGTCGATGTTCTGCGGGTAGTACGCGACGAGCGGGAGCGTCACGGGATTGACGTCCTCGTCCTGTGGCCACGACACGTTCGACGTGGTCTGCAGGACCGGCAGCATTGGAACGACGATGGCCAGAAGGATCCCGATGAGCCCAAAGGCGGCCGCTACGTAACCGGTTACTTTCGAATGCCCCTTTTGGGCCGGGTCGGCAGCGATGAGGCCGCCCCGTCTCGGGTTTTTTGGCATGCCCTACAGGTTACGTGCCACAGCTCGGCGGTTCGAAAGCGCCTCGCGCGTGTTCGGCGCTTGAAATCGTCAACATTTTCTCGCCCGGAAACGCAAAAACCCGGCGGTTTCTACCGCCGGGCTGATGCATGAAGTTGTGGCCAGGGCCGGGATCGAACCGGCGACCTTCCGCTTTTCAGGCGGACGCTCGTACCAACTGAGCTACCTGGCCGGAAGATCCCAGGTGAACCCGGAACCTTTTGCGACCCTGACGGGACTTGAACCCGCGACCTCCGCCGTGACAGGGCGGCGCGCTAACCAACTGCGCCACAGGGCCGTGCTGCTTGCGTCGGACCGTTTCCGGACCGGGCGTTTCGCACGGATTAGAACTTTAGGCCACGGCTTCATAAAAACACAAATCGCCAGCAAAAGACAGGGATTGACGGCGTTGACGTCCCCGCCTGGCTACCCCGACGAGGTCACGACGCCGATCATCACGGGAGTCATCACCGCGGTCACCAGCATGTCGATCGCCCGCTTGATCGCCGGCCCGATGTCGCCGCGGGTTTCCAGCGACTCGATGGCACCCTTCACTTCCTTCCGCGACATCCCGCGCACCTCGTCGCGCAGAATCCGGTGGACGGTCGATGTCCCCTTGAGGATGGAAAGCTGCACGGCATCGGCCGGAGTCGGCTCTCCGCCACGCAACACGTGCGCGAGTCGCGCCCGCAGCTGCTGTTCGGGCAACGGGTTCGACACCGGGTACTTAGGCCTCACGAGGCCACCGAACCTCGCACCCACGAGGCCGAGGATCCCGGCGTCGTGCAACGCACGGCCTGTGCGCTCCTCGAGCTTCAGCGAACGCACGCCCAACAGCTGCGACAGCTTGACCTGCTTCCCCTTGTCGGCGATTCGCTCGTGGAGATATTCGAGCACCGCGTCGTGAGCCGGGTGACCGACCGGGCGCGAGTCGAGCAACGAGATACGCGGGTCCTTGCGCCCGTCGAGTTCCACGCGTTGCGCGAGGATCAGGTCGGCGACGGTAGCGCCGGTCACCGCGAACTGGCGGTACTGCGCGAACACGCCGCCGGAGTCGGCGGTGTACAACAGAAAGATTTCGTCGGCGATCATCATGCCTGCAACGTTACGAGCGCTTTCGCCGCCCCGGATCCCCCTCGAGGCGGGTGTTCCGCGGCTGTTCCCGCTGCCGGTCCGTCTGACGACGGAGGTGCGCAGAATGCGCAAAACCCCGGGTCGCAGCGTGCCTGCTCCCGGGGCTTTCCAGGTGTACCCCCTACGGGATTCGAACCCGCGCTACCGGCGTGAAAGGCCGGCGTCCTAGGCCGCTAGACGAAGGGGGCGCGCCACGTCCGGCGAAACGCCGGTCAGCAGCGGGAGTAAGTCTAAACGACGAATGCGTGACTTTCCCAACCGCCTGCCAAACTCGCCGGATTTACCGGAGCTCCCCGACCTTGGTTTCCCTCCACCGGCGGGCCCGGATCCCGTGTTTGGCTGCTCGAATCCGGAATGTATTGTGTTTTGTGCCCCTATAGCTCAGTTGGTAGAGCTACGGACTTTTAATCCGCAGGTCGCCGGTTCGAGCCCGGCTGGGGGCACCACTTTCCCACTCCCGACGGGCCGGTATCGGCGTCCGAACCGCTCCGGGGAGAATCGGAACATCTCGGGCGATTCACCGCCCCGCAGCGACGTGCTCGCTACGGTCATCCACATGAATGACGCGTCTTCCGTCCACAATCGGCCCGACGTCTTCTCGCCCGCGACGATCGGCCCGGCGCGGTTGCGCAACCGGATCATCAAATCCGCGACATTCGAGGGTCGCACCCCACGCGGGCGCATCACGGACGAGCTCATCGAGTTCCACACCGAATACGCCCGCGGCGGCGTCGGCATGACCACCGTCGCCTACCTCGCCACCTCTCCCGAGGGCCGCACCGATCGACATTGTTTCCACTGGGGGTTGCCCGATGACGGCGGCCTGCGCGCTCTCACCGACGCCGTCCACCGCGAGGGTGCGGCGGTCAGCGCGCAGATCGGGCACGCGGGCGCGGTGGCGAATTCACGTTCCACGGGACGTACCGCCCTGTCGCCGTCCCGGTTCGTCGCCCCGCAGGCGGTCGCGCCCACCAAGGCGTGCACCACGGACGACATCGCGCGGATCACCTCCGACCACGCACGAGCAGCGCGGGGCGCGTTGGAAACCGGATTCGATGCGATCGAGGTCCATTTCGGACACAACTACCTCGTCTCCGAATTCCTCTCGCCTCGCCTCAATCGCCGGCGCGACGGATACGGCGGAACGCTGGCCAATCGCGCCCGATTCGCGCGGGAGATCGGACGCGCCATCCGCGACGAGGTCGGCGACCGAATAGGGATCATCGTCAAGCTCAATATGGACGACGGTGTCCGGGGCGGCTTCTGGCTCGATGAGGCCGTGCAGGTCGCACGCTGGATCGAAGAGGACGGCAGCGCCGACGCCCTGGAAATGACGGTCGGCAGCTCGCTCCTCAACCCCATCTACCTGTTCAAGGGCGAAGCACCGGTGGACGAATTCGCAAGGAGCCAGCCGCCCGCGATCCGCGCCGGGATGAAGCTGGTCGGGCGGCGGATGTTCAAGGAGTATCCGTACACGGACGCATACATGTATGACGCCGCGCGTCAGATCCGCGAGGCCGTCTCGCTCCCGATGATCCTCCTCGGAGGCATCGTCGATCGTGCCTCCATGGACCTCGCGATGGCCGGCGGATTCGAGTTCGTCGCCATGGGGCGAGGCCTGCTGCGAGAGCCGGACCTGCCGCGACGATTGCGCGCCGACCCCGCCGGACGCTCACTGTGCGTGCACTGCAACCGCTGCATGGCGACGATCTATTCGGGTTCGCGCTGCGTACTCCGCGAGGGAGGACCGCCCACGACGTGCCGCTAGTACCCCGCCGGCGAGCGATTGTGGCGCGCGTAGTCGTCGCGAAGCGCGCGGGCGGCGTCGGCGTCCATGCGAACGCATCGCCCGCCGTCATGCACGAAGACCGGATCGTCGACGAGCCAGGACTCGCGGCGCAACACCGGTTTGGCGATCTTTCGCGTCGCCGTCGTCGGCATGGCCTCGACCAGTCGGATGAATCGCGGGCGCCACAATCGGCCGAGGTCGGGTTGCGCGCCGAGGAACTCGGCGAAGGCGTCCGCATCGAACTCGTGGCCGGGCAGCATCTGGAGGGCGGCCATCACGGCGTCGCCGGTGCGTGGATCCGGCACCGGATACACCGCTACGACGACGGCTCCGGGGAACCGGGAGAGGATGCGCTCGACGGGCGCGGCGGAGAAGTTCTCCGAGTTCACGCGCAGCCTGTCCCCCGCGCGCCCCGCGAAGTAGAGGAATCCCTCGGCGTCGGTGTAGCCGAGATCGCCGGTGCGATACGCATCGCCCGAGACGCGCTCGGCGCTCGCCTCAGGATTCTTGTAGTAGCCCTCGAACAATCGCGCGCCGGTGCGATTGACGATATCCCCTATGGCTTCGCCCGGATTCGTGATCGCGCCGTCGGAGTCGAATCGCGCGGGAGGGCACTCCTCACCTCCTGGGCCGAGGATCGCGATGTCCATGTGATCCCCGGAGCGGCCCAGCGCATCTGGCGGGGTGTCCGGAGTGCGCTGGATGACGGCGCCGCCCTCGGAGGAGCCGTATGCCTCCGACGGGGCGACGCCGAATCGCCGCTCGAACTCGGCGCGATCATGGGCGGAGGCCTCGGTACCGAAGACGATGCGCAAACGCGTATCGCGCTCGAGCTCCGAGTCCGGGACGGCGAGGATGTAGGCGAGAGAACGGCCTACGTAGTTCGCGAAGGTCGCGCCGAAGGACCGTACGTCGCCGAGGAAGTGGCGGGCGGAGAATCGTTCTCGCATCGAGAACGCGCACCCGACCGACACGCACGGCGCGAACACACCCATGATCGCGTTGCCGTGGAACAGCGGCATCGCCGAGTACGCCACATCGTCCGGCACGAGCCCGCGGAAGTTGACCTGGCCGAGCATCGCCATGCGGCCGGTGCTGCAAATGACCGCCTTCGGCGCGCCCGTGGACCCCGAGGTGAACATCAGAGACAGGTACGTGCCCTCGTCGCGTCCGGCTTCGGTGAACTCGCCTTCGGGGTCCGTGGCCGCGCTCGCGTGAGACTCGAGCGCTCGCCGGTAGGCAGCGGAGCCGATCTCGATCGGCGCCCTCGCAAGGCCCAGGTCACGGGCCGGGTCCAGGTCAGAAAGAAGCTCGAGCCCCGTCGCCGAAACGAGGAGTACATCGCAGTCCACGCCGCGGATATCCGCCGCCAGCTCCGCTCCCCTACGCGTCGGGTTCACCCCGATTATCGTGACGCCGGACAATGCCGCTCCTCCGAGGAGGAAGAGGTACTCGGGGACGTTGTCGGCGAGCACACCGACGTGCAGGGTTTGGTGCCGTGGGTGCTCGCGCGCACCGATTCTCGTGCCCGCCTCACGCGCGTAGCGCCCGAGCAGCGCGGCGCGGACGGCGCATTCGCGGACGAACTCGTCCCACGTCCAGCGTTTCCGCTCGAAAAGCAACCCGGGCCGATGGTCGCCGAGCCGGGCGAGAAGCATGTCACCGAACGTCGGATGGCTCATCTGGTGCCCGGGATTGAAGTCCGCCATGCCGGCCCACGCTAGCCCGGTCCGCCCGCCATTTGGCGCGTATGCACGCTGCGCGGAACAATGGATGCCATGACCGCGACTGACGTGAAGGATCCCGCCCCCGCCGTCACCACGATCGATGGTGGCGCGCCGGGGCGGTCCTCCGCTCTGCGTATCGGCCCCTTCGATCTCGCGTCCCCTGTGGTGCTCGCCCCCATGGCCGGGGTCACCAACGTCGCGTTTCGCACGCTGTGCCGCGAGCTCGAGCGCGCCTCGCAGGGTTCGGTCGCCGGGTTGTACGTGTGTGAGATGATCACCGCCCGTGCGCTCGTGGAGCGCCATGACACGGCGATGCACCTCGCGACCTTCGCTCCCGACGAGTCCCCTCGGTCGATGCAGCTCTACACCGTCGACCCCGAATACACTTATCGCGCGGCGAAGATGATCGTCGACGAGGATATGGCCGACCACATCGATATCAACTTCGGCTGCCCGGTGCCGAAGGTGACTCGAAAGGGTGGCGGTTCGGCGATCCCGTTCAAGCGGAAGCTGTTCCGCTCGATCGTCGCGGCCGCCGTCCGCGCCACCGACGGCACCGATATCCCGGTGACGGTGAAGATGCGCGTCGGAATCGACGACGAGCACCACACGCACCTCGACGCGGGCCGGATCGCGGTAGAAGAGGGCGCGGCCGCCGTCGCGCTGCACGGCCGCACGGCGTCACAGCGCTATTCCGGGGAGGCCGACTGGACGCAGATCGCGCGCCTGGTCGAGCACATCAGGGCGCTCGGCTCGGACGTTCCCGTACTCGGCAACGGAGACATTTTCTCCGCTGACGACGCGGTGCGGATGGTCGACGAGACCGGCTGCGATGGCGTCGTGATCGGACGTGGTTGCCTTGGTCGGCCGTGGCTCTTCGCCGAGCTTTCGGCGAAGCTCGCGGGCCGCCCCGCCCCGGCACCGCCGAACCTCGGCGAGGTCGCCGACATCATGTACCGCCACGGCGAGCTGCTGGCCGCGTTCCATGGCGAAGACAAGGGAATGCGCGAGATCCGCAAGCACATCGCCTGGTACCTGCGCGGCTTTCCTGCGGGTTCGGAAATGCGAGTGGACCTTGCGAAGGTGTCGGCGCTATCGGACCTGCGGGCGCTGCTCGACCGGCTCCCCGCCGACGAACCGTTCCCCGCCGACGGTTACGGGCCGCGTGGACGCCAGGGATCCCCCGGCAAGGTGCTCCTCCCCGAGGGCTGGCTCGACGATCCCGAGGACGATTCCGTGGCGCTCCCGGGCGCCGAGGTCGAGAACTCGGGCGGCTAGTCGACGCATTCCTCTCCCCTCCTTCGGGCGGTTCTAGGCCCGAAATGCCAAGCCGCCTCGGCACGTTCACGCAGCATTTACCCTTATTTAAGGCGCTTTGTCCTTGGGGAAAGTAGTATTTCCTAACATGCGCGAAGGATTTACTACACAGCTGACCGAACTGGCGGCCTCGATGGCCAACATGTGCTCGGTCGCCACGGACCTTATGGAAGAGGCCACCTACAGCCTCCTGCAGGCAGATCTCGCCGCCGCCGAGAAGGTGATGTCCAGCGAGCAGGTCCTGTCTTCACAGTCCCGGGCAACCGAGGAGAGCGCCTATTCGCTGCTCGCTCTCCAGGCCCCGGTGGCTTCGGATCTTCGTCAGGTCGTGTCGTCGATCCAGGCGATTCAGGACATCAACCGCATGGGCGCACTCGCTTTGCACGTCGCGAAGATCTCGCGCCGCCGCCACCCGGAGAAAGCCATCCCGGAGCCGCTGTCCGGCTACTTCGCCGAGATGGGCCGCGTCGCCGTCAATCTCGGTCGCGCCGCGACCGAGGTGATGATGACCCGCGACCTCACCCAGGCGGCGAGCTTGTCGGAGCAGGACGATGCGATCGACGATCTGCGCCGCCACCTGTTCACTCTCCTCACCGTGCGCGAGTGGGACCACGGCGTCGCCGCGGCCGTCGACGTCACGCTGCTCGGCCGCTACTTCGAGCGTTTCTCCGACCACGCGGTCGAGGTAGCCGAGCGGGTCATCTTCCTCACGACCGGCCAGCTTCCCAACTCGTCGGTCAACCAGGAGGTCTCCCCCAACGACGACGCTCCGAAGGAAGAAATCGTCGCCGAGTTCGAGCGTCGCCAGAAGGAGCTCGAGGAGCGCCTGCGCGACAGCGGCACCATTTAGATCCCACATTCGGCGGCTCGCGCCGCACCCAATCCCAAAGGCCGGGACCCGATCCAGGGTCCCGGCCTTCGTCATGAGTACCTCCGGCAGGTGAACCGCGCCAATCACGGCAGCGAAAAAGGGCCGCGGCCACGCGCCTTGCGCGACCGGGACCCTCTTGCCTACGAGCGGCAGGCTGCTTAGCCGAATCGGCCGGCGATGTAGTCCTCGGTCTCCTTGAGATCCGGGTTCGAGAAGATCTTCTCGGTCGGGTTGATCTCGACGAGATGACCGGGCTTACCCGTGGCCTCGAGGTTGAAGAAAGCGGTCTGGTCGGACACACGCGCGGCCTGCTGCATGTTGTGCGTGACGATGACGATCGTGTAGTCCGTCTTCAGCTCGCTGATGAGGTCCTCGACGGCGAGCGTCGAGATCGGGTCGAGCGCCGAACACGGCTCGTCCATGAGCAGCACGGCGGGCTCCACGGCGATCGCGCGGGAGATGCACAGACGCTGCTGCTGACCACCGGACAGGCCGCCGCCCGGCTTGTCGAGGCGGTCCTTGACCTCGTCCCAGAGGTTGGCGCCGCGCAGCGACTTCTCGCAGACCTCGTCTAGCTTGGACTTGCTGCGCACGCCCTGCAGTCGGAGACCGGCCACGACGTTCTCGCGGATGGACATCGTCGGGAACGGGTTCGGCCGCTGGAACACCATGCCGATGGTGCGGCGCACGGCTACGGGGTCCACGTCCTTGCCATTGATGTCGACGCCGTCGAGGAGAATCTTGCCCTTGGTATAGGCACCCGGGATTTCCTCGTGCATACGGTTGATGGTGCGCAGAACGGTGGACTTGCCACAGCCCGACGGACCGATGAAGGCGGTCACCGAGCGCGGCGCAACCGAGAGGTTAACGTCCTGCACGGCGTGGAAGTCGCCGTAGAAGATATTGAGTTTCTCGAGATCGAGACGCATTGCCATGGCTGGGTTTCCTTACTTCGAAGAGGTCTTGGGCTGCAGGGCCTTCGCGGCCGCTGTGGCCAAAATATTGGCGATGGCGATGAGGATGATGAGCGTAAGGGCCGCGCCCCACTGGCGTGCAACGCCGGTGTCGGTGGCGTTCGAGCGCTCGTTGTAGATGAGCAGCGGCAGCGAAGCCATGTTGCCGTCGAAGGCATCGTAGTTAGCCCGCGAGGAGTAGCCGACGAGCACGAGCACCGGGGCGGTCTCGCCCATGACGCGGGCGACCGCGAGGAAGATGCCGGAGATCATGCCCGACAGCGCGGTCGGGATAACAATGAACACGATCGTCTTCCATCGCGGAACACCGAGTGCCAACGAGGCCTCACGCAACTCGTCCGGGACCAGCTTGAGCATTTCCTCCGTGGAGCGGATGACGAGCGGAAGCATGAGCAGAACGAGAGCCAGCGCGACGGCGAAGCCGCTCTTGCGCATGCCGAACGTCGTCATCCACACGCCGAAGATGAAGATCGCCGCGACGATCGAGGGGACGCCGGCGAGGACGTCGACCATGAAGGTGGTCGGCTTGGCAAGCTTCGATTCGGAGAACTCGACGAGCATGATGCCTGCGAGGACACCGAGCGGGATGGCGATGACGGAGGCCATCAGCACCTGCACGACGGAACCGTAGATGGCGTGGAGCACGCCACCTGCCAACTCGTTGTTACCGACGCCGCGAAGGTCTTCGGTCCACCACGCGAGGTCGAGAATGACCGGGAAACCGTCGACGATCACCTTGTACAGGAGCGCGACGAGCGGAACGAGGGCGACGAAGAAGCTCAGGGTGAACAGAACTGTCGCCACATTGTTCTTGACCTTGCGGCCACCTGCGGTCGGAATGAAGACGTTCTCCGGCTTGGCCGGCTGAGAAAGTTTATCGGTAGTGGTAGTCGACATTATCCGTTGACCTTTCCGCCGGCGAACGCGCGAGCGATGCCGTTGACGACGAACGTGAGGATGAACAAGACCAGGCCGGCGGCGATGTACGCGCCCGTCGAGATCGGGTCGTTGAACTCCGCAGCGCCGGCGGCGATCTTCGAAGCGAAGGTCGAGCCACCATCGAACAGCGAGTAGTTGGTCAGGCGCTGGATTTCCTGGGTGGCCGCGGGGGTCGCACCGAGAATCATGAGGACGGCGATGGTCTCACCGAGCGCGCGGCCGAGCGCGAGCATCGAACCGGCGATGATTCCGGACTTGGCGTACGGGAAGCACGTCATCCGGATCTTTTCCCAGCGGGTCGCGCCGAGCGCCATCGCCGCTTCCTGCTGCAGGCCGGGGGTCTGGCGGATCGTTTCGCGCGACATCGAGGTGATGATCGGAAGAATCATCACGGCGAGAACGATTGACGCGGTGAACACGGTGTTGCCGATCAGCATGATGTTGCCGTCGCCGAAGAGGAAGATCCAACCGAGGTTGCGGTTGAGGAACTCGGCGAGCGGAGTGAGGAACGGCGCGAGAACGAGCACGCCCCACAAGCCGTAGATGATCGAGGGAACGGCGGCGAGCAGGTCGATCACGGTCGACAGGGCACGCGAGATGCTCGGCGGGGCGTACTGCACGAGGAACACCGCGATACCGACGGCGACGGGAACCGCGAGGAGTAGTGCGACGATCGAGCTCATCACCGTGACGACGAACATGTCGAAGATGCCGAATCGGAAGGATTCGGGGTCGGTACGGTGACCGTTGGTGTTCCACTCACCGCTGAGAAGGAAGTTGGCGTTGTTCATGCTCAACGCCTGCCAGCCCTGTACGGCGAGCACCACGGCGATCATCGCCACGAGGACGACCACGATCGCGGCGGCGATCTGGGTGCCCCAGCGGAACGTCGAGTCCTGTTTGCGGGAATCGTTCTTCCCAGAGCTCAGTGGCGACTTCGGGGCGCTTTTGGCGCCGCCTTTGCCTGCCGAATCCGAGTCTTTGGTCAGGGATTTCGAGCCACTGTCTACATCGTCGTGAACAGTCATCTGTCCTTCAATCCAAATTGGTATTTAAACGCGGGAAGTGCCGGGCAGCTTTTCTTGCGGCTGCCCGGCACCGGGTCACACGCAGCGTGGGTCCGCGAACCTACGCCTCGATGGCGTCGATAGCCGTGTCGAGCTTCTGGCGGAACTCCTCCGGAACCGGGATGTAGCCCTCGTCCTCGAGCTGAGCCTGAACGTCCTCGGACGCGGCAACCTTGAGGAACTGCTTCACGGCCTGGCCGGTCTCGACATCTTCGTACTTGGAGCACACGATCTCGTAGGTCGGCATGACGAGCGGGTAAGCGCCGGCCTCGGTGGGCTCGTAGAAGGATGCGGTGTCGATCGCGAGATCGTTGCCCTCCTCGTTGACCAGCTGGGCCGTGTCGATCGTCTTGCCGACGGTCTCGGCATTGAGCTCCACGCCCTCGTCCTCGCTGGCGCTCGTGGTGACGTTCGCGATGTCGAGGTTCTGGCCTGTGGCGAAAGACCACTCGGTGTAGGTGATCGCACCGTCGGCGTTGGCGATCGCCGAGGCGACGCCGTCGTTACCGTTCGCGCCCTGGCCGGTGCCGCCCTGGAAGGTCTTGCCGGCGCCGTTGCCCCAGGCATCGCCCGCTGCGGCGTCGAGGTACTTCTGGAAGTTGTCGGTGGTGCCCGACTCGTCCGAACGGAAGATCACGACGATGTCGGTGTCCGGGATGTCGACGCCCTCGTTGAGCTCGGCGATGGCCGGGTCATTCCACTTCTTGATCTCACCCTTGAAGATCTGGGCCATGACCTGCGGACTCAGCGTAAGCGGCTGATCGAGACCCTCGAGCTTGTAGGCAACCGCGATCGGGCCGAAAACCATCGGGAGGTTCCACGCCGGTGCGCCACATGCCTGCTCGGCCTGGGCGGCCTCCTCTTCCTTGAGCGGCGAGTCCGAACCGGCGAAGACGGACTGTCCACCGATGAACTCGGAGATGCCCGAGCCGGAACCGTTCGCGTTGTAGTCGAGCTGTCCGCCACACTGAGCGTCGAACTCGTTCGAGAAGACGTTCATCGCGTTGCGCTGCGAGGTCGCACCCGAAGCGGCAATCGTCGAGGTGACGTCGCACTCTTCGCCGTCAGCAGTGGTCGTCGACCCGCCGTCGTCACTGCAGGCAGCCAGGCCGATGGAAGCAACAGCAGCGATGCCGAGCAGTGCACCTACGCGCTTGGTATTCACGAACATTTCCTCCGTTTTGTTTTCGGTCTCTCGCGAGATGCTTGAGTCGCAGACCGTGGGCGTTTTCGCTTGACGATGGGCTCGCGCCGACGAACGTTTCCCTGCGCACCCCCCGAACGTTCGAAGACGTTCCAAGGCGCAGCGTTAGACGACAGATCACCATCACCGAATCAGTACGCTAAGCAAGCTTTAATAACGCGGCACAGACTGAAGTTGAACGGAAGGTAAATTCCCTGCTGGTCGCTGGAGAACGCTAATGTTCTCGCTGGTAGCAGGGGGAATATGAGCCTGAGGGTTCACCCCCACAAGCGATATGGATCACGCCCGAAAATGCGTCACGCCCCATCGGTGCCGTACATGACATCGCTTTTAGTGGTATGGAAACCGAGCTTTTCATATGCGCGCAGCGCGGAGGCGTTATCGCCCTCGACGTACAGTTCGATCTCGTCGATGCCGAGCCCCTCCAGGTAGGCGATACCCACGGCCGTGAGCAGCTGCCCGAGTCCGCGCCCCTGGGCGGACGGATCGACGCCGACCACGTAGACCTCACCGAGTGGGGGCTCCCCCGCCGCGACCGGCACGTTCTTCGTCCAGTGGAAACCGAGCAGGCGCAACGGCTCGCCTGGTTCGAGCGCCACGAAGAAACCCGCGGGATCAAACCATTCCACGCCCATCCGCTCGCGCAGCGTCTCCAACGACCAGCCGCCCTGCTCCGGGTGCCAGTCGAACGCGGCGTTGTTGACGCGCAGCACCGCCGAATCGACAGCGTCCGCGCCATACCGCGAGTAGGCTTCGTTGAGGTCGAGGACCTCGACATCCTCGCGCCCCTCAGGGGCGACGCCACCCGGATTCGCCCCGAAGGCGGAGACATCCGGCGCCTCGCCGCGCTTCCGCGTCATCACCAGCAGCTCGCGCACCTTGCCCATCGAGTGAGAAGCGGCGATCGCGGCGGCCTCCGGCCGGTCTCCGTGCGCCCAGAACGTCATTCGTGGATGACGTCGGAGCATCCAATCCACCAGGGCGGTCGCGATCCCGCGTCCCCGAAAACCGGGCGCCACGACGAATTCGACGACCTGCCCATCGTCGGAATCGGCGGCCTGGGCGTATCCGGCAAGACCGCCGTCATAAAGCGCGAGTACATGGGCGACGCCGGGAGCCGGACGCTCCAGCGCGAGCATGGGCTGCTCGCCCAGCGGCGCGACGCCGTCGCTCGCCTCGGCCTCGGCAGCGATGCGCCGCACCTCGCCAACCCGTGACGGGTCGAGGGAATTGACCTCGGTGATCTCGAGATCCTGCGGGTGCCGGTCGGGGTCGGTGGAAGAAGCCATATCCCAACAGTGCCCTCCGCGCGGCCGGTGCGCCAGGCGGGGTCGCCGAACTCGCTACGGCGAGACGGCCTTGTAGCCGACGTTACGCACGGTTCCGATGAGCGATTCGTTTTCGGAGCCGAGCTTCGCGCGCAAACGGCGCACGTGCACGTCGACGGTGCGGGTGCCGCCGAAGAAGTCGTACCCCCACACCTCGTGCAGGAGCTGTTCGCGGGTGAATACCCGTCCGGTGTGCTGGACGAGGTATTTGAGGAGCTCGAATTCCTTGTACGTGAGGTCGAGGGGACGCCCCTTGAGCCGGGCGACGTAGGTCTCCTCGTCGATCACCAGGTCGCCGAGCTGCAGCACGGTCCGTTCGGTCTCCGCGCTCGCCAGGTGCGCCGAGAGGAGGCGCAGCCGTGCGTCGAGCTCCGCGGGGCCGATCGCGGGCATGAGCAGCTCGAGGATCCCCCATTCGGAATTCACCGCGACGAGGCCGCCCTCGGACACGATCGCGACGACGGGCGCCTCCACTGCACCCGACAGCAATCGGCACAGCGTGCGGGCGGCAGCGAGCTCGGTGCGCGCGTCCACGAGCACCGCGTCGGCCTCGGCCGCCGCCATCACCGCCGTCGCGGTCGGCTCGGCCCGCTGGACGGTGTGCGCGAGCAGCCCCAGCGACGGGATCGCCTCGTCTACTTCCTCGTGCGACAGCAAAAGTAGTTCCACCGGCACCTCCCACATCGCTTCCGGATTTCGTCTCCCCGGCAGCGCGCCAATCCTTATGACTCCCCTGGCCCGGAAAGTGCTCGACGACGCCGTGCCCCAGGGGCCGCACCGCCGTGATGGGAAAAGTATACGCTGGGCCGATGGCACGGCCCGCGACGATCCCCGAAGGAGGCGAAGCCCCCTTGCCCCGCACAAAGCGCCCCGCCGGCCGCATCCTTCTCTTCGCCTTCTCGGTAGTAATGACGTCGATCCTGGCATTCGGCCTGGTCGGCATGTACCTCGCCGCACAAGGACAGTCGACGCTCGCTCACGCCATCCGCCCGGCTGCGTCCCCGCTCCCGCCGGTCCAGGTCAATGCCGCGCCCCGGTGGACGCTGCACCCCGGCGGGCGGGAGTGGACCGACCTGTCGATCCGCGCCCAGGAGGTACCCATGCAGGCAGACTCGACGGACGGTCGCTACGTGCCGTCGGGCGTCGCCACCGTCTACCTCGATGCCCGCGAGGGCCGCCTTGACGGCGACGAACTCGTCGTGTCCGACGGCACGGTGCGCGTCGAACTCGGGGCACAGGCGATCGGCACGCCACTCGGGCTGTGCAGTGCATTCCTCTCCGCGTTCGACGACGGCAGCCTCGTCGGCGCACCCGAGCAGCGCGCCCGAATCGCCGGACGGCTCCTCGCTCCGGAAGCGGCCGGGGACCCCGGCGCCGCCACGAACGCAGGGTCCTGCGTCGACGCCAGCGCCGCGTTCGCGTTGGATCTGCGGGCCGAGCGCGGGACGGCGTCCGCCGTCATCGCCGAACAGGACACCTCCGCCGCGGGGCGCAGGCTGTCCCAGCACGTTCCGGGCGCCGAGGACGGGTCCACCGACTGGCCGGGCGGTACCCCGTTGTCAGGCGACGCGCTGCGCTTCGACGCCGCGTCGATGCCACTTGGCCTGCCTCCGGAGCGGATCGAGGCGCGAGCGCACTCGCTGTGGCTCGAGGCCGAATTCGACGAGCTCCGTTTCTCCCCCCGCGAACTCTCGGGCGGGCTTACTTACAGCCCGCACCCATAGCGGGGCTAAACTGGCCCCATGCCACGATCAGATGTCCTTGTGACTACCGCGTGGATGTCCGAGCACCTGGGCGCCGCGGGCATCCACATCGTCGAGGTGGACGAGGACGCCGGCGCCTACGCCGCCCAGGGGCACCTGCCCGGGGCGATGGCGCTCGATTGGCGCACGGACCTGCAGTCCCAGGCCTCCAGAGACATCGTCGGCGCGGAGGAATTCGCCACACTCCTCGGGGCGCGGGGGATTGCGCCGGGAGACACGGTCGTGCTCTACGGCGGCAACCACAACTGGTTCGCGGCCTTCGGATATTGGCTGTTCAAGCTCTATGGGCACGCCGATGTGCGGATACTCGACGGCGGCCGGATGAAGTGGACGATGGAGGGCCGCCCGCTCACCGACGAGGTGCCGGAGCCGGCCGCCACCGACTACCCGGTCCCCGGCGTCGACGCCGAGATCCGCGCGCTTCGCTCCGATGTGCTCGACGGTCTCGATCACGACGTGCTCATCGACGTGCGCAGCGTCGACGAATTCACCGGGCGCCTCCTTGCGCCGCCGCACCTGCCGCAGGAGGGCGGGCAGCAGCGCGGCCACATCCCCGGAGCGCTGTCGATCCCGTGGAACCGCGCTGTGGCGCGCGACGGCACCTTCCGCAGCGACGAGGACCTTCGGCGCCTTTATGCGAAGCCGCTGCTCGCGGCCGAGGACGGCGCCCGCATCGTCACCTACTGCCGCATCGGCGAACGCTCCTCGCATACCTGGTTCGTACTACGCGAGCTCCTCGGAGTGTCCGGGGTCGCGAACTACGACGGTAGCTGGGTGGAATACGGATCACTCATCGGCGTTCCTGTGGAACGCTGATCGTAAGTTAGGATTGGACTCATGGTCCTGTTTTTCGAGATTCTGCTGGTCGTCGCGGTCGTGGTGATCACCCTCATGTCCGCGTACATTCTCTACCGCTTCCTGCACGACGAGTCCTAGAGGATTTCGCGAGTGACTACGAGCGATAACACTCCCCCCGAACAGCCGAACCGCCCCAAGAAGGTCGGCGCCTCCGGCAATGCCGCCGTCGAGGCGGCAGTCGAACGCGCGCAGACAACGGGCGAGCGCAACATCGTGCCGTTCGGCGAGCTTCCCATCGCCGAGGACACGGCGAACCTGCGCCACGGCCCCGATCTGCACCCGGGGCTGCTCGCGCTGCTCCCCCTCGTCGGCGTCTGGGAAGGCGAGGGCGAGGCGGACACGGCGCAGCACGGCGAGCACCGCTTCGGCCAGCAGATCATCGTCTCCCACGACGGCGAGAACTACCTCTCCTGGTCCTCGCGCAGCTGGAAGCTCGATGACGAGGGCAATGCGGACATCCCCGCCTACCGCGAGACTGGCTTCTGGCGGATCTCCGAGACCGACGAGATCGAGTTCCTCATCGTCCACGCCTCGGGCGTGATCGAGGCGTACTACGGCCAGCCGCTGAGCCAGTCCTCGTGGAAGGTCACCACCGACGCGACGATGTCGACGCCGACCGGCCCGCAGCTCGGCGGCGCCGTTCGGCTGTACGGAATCGTCGAAAATGGCGACCTCGGCTGGGTCGAGGAGCGCGTGCACCCCGAGAAGGGGCAGATCCCCTCGCTCTCGGCTCGCCTCCAGCGCGTCGCCGGCTGAGTCGGCGATAGGTTCGGGAGCGGAACTGAATCCTCGCGGCGCGTCCACCTGCTGGTGGGCGCGCCGTCTTTTCGTGCCCGCCGAGTCCCGCGATGTGGCCGCGCGCCTCTTCCCGGCGCTGTTCGGCGACACCCGCGACTCTTTCTGGCTCGACAGCTCGCGCCCGGATCCGCGTCTCGGCAGACTGAGCATCCTCGGCACCGCCGACGGCCCAATGGGCAACGTCTTCTGGCATCACGTCGCGGATACGGCGTCGCCCTCGCCGGCACCGGAGGGGTTCTACCCCGAATTGCGATGTCGACTGGCCGAAACCGCCCGTCCCATCTATTCCCATGACGGCGGAGGCGCTCACCCCGCCCTGCCCGGAGGCTTCTCCCCGGGCCTCGTTTGTGCGCTCGGATATGGGCTCGGCATGGACGGCCGCGGCCAGGGCGCGGGAGCGGGCGGCGAGCCCCCTCCGCCGCGGCACCCGGCGCAGCCGCAGCAGCCCGACGCGCTTCCGGACGCGATGCTCGCGGTGCCATCGCGACTCGTCATCATCGACCAGTTCACCGGCGAGGTCGCGCTCCTCTCCGCCGGCGACGAGTCCGCGCAGCCCGAATCCCTTGCGCGTGCCTGGCTCGACGACGCAGCCCGCATCGTAGCCGAGCTCGCGCGTGGCAAAGGGGAGCCCGGCGGCGACGGGAACGGCGGCGACGGGAACGGCGACTACGAACCGGAGGCAGATCGGGCAGAGCGGTCGACGGGCGAGTTCGTCCTCGACGCGTCGCGGGCCGAGTACCTCGAGGCTATTGCCCGCTGTCAGGACGCGATAGGGCTGGGAGAGGCCTACGAGATCTGCCTGACGAATACGGCGCGGGGACCGAGAATCGAAGATCCGCTTGGCGCGTATCAGCGCCTCCGGCGTCATACACCCGCTCCATTCGGCGCGTACCTGCGCTTCGGGGACACTGCCCTGCTCTGCGCCTCACCCGAGAGATTCCTGCGCGTCGACCCCTGCGGGGCGATGGAGACGAGGCCGATCAAGGGTACACGCCCGCGTGGCGCCGACGCCGACTCAGACCGTGCGCTGCATGAGGACCTGGCCAGCAATGACAAGGACCGCGCCGAGAACCTCATGATCGTCGACCTGTTGCGCAACGACCTCGGCCGGGTGAGCGCGCTCGGCAGCGTCGGTGTGCCGCAGCTGTGCGAGGTCGAATCGTTCTCGCACGTGCATCAGCTCGTGAGCACGATCACCGGACGGCTCGAGCCGGGCCGCGACCTCGTCGACGCGATCGCCGCGACGTTTCCCGGCGGCTCGATGACCGGCGCCCCCAAGCGTCGCGCGATGGACCTGTGCGCGCGGATCGAACCGCGCGCCCGCGGGCTGTACTCCGGGGCGCTCGGATGGCTCGCGCCGGACGGTTCGGCGGATCTCGCGATCACGATCCGGACCGCGGTGACCGGCCCACGGGGAACCTCGATCGGGGTGGGCGGCGCCATTCTCGCCCCCTCGGATCCCGAGGCCGAATGGGCCGAAACGCTCGTCAAACTACGGCCGGTACTCGACGCGCTCGGCGCGCGACTCGCCGAAGATCGGACCTAGCCGGGCCAGTTCTCCACGCCCACGGCCTCGGCGACGAGCGCGCCCACATCGATCCCCGCATCGCGGCCGCCGATCTCGTGGGAGTCGATACGCACCACGCGCGCGGCAAGTGTGATCGACGAGATGAACCACACCGAATCCGCGACGAGCAGGTCCGAGAGCAGCAGATGCTCGCGGCGCAGCGGGATCCCGCGACGCTGCGCGGCCTCGCCGAGCGCGCCGAGCGTGGTCCCCTCGAGAATGCCGATCTCCTGCGGCGGGCTGAGTAGGGCCCCGTCGCGCACTGCGACGATCGTCGAGCGCGGTCCCTCGAGCACCTCGCCCTCCGAGGACAGAAAGAGCACGTCGCCGAAGCCGTCGGCCGCCGCATGCCGCAGCGCGGCCATGTTCGTCGCATATGACAGAGTCTTCGCGCCGAGCAGTTGCCACGGCGCGTTCGCGGCGAGATCCACCGAGAAACCGCGCTGTTGCACCTGCACCGCGATCCCCTCCCTGCGCACCTTCGCCACATGGGTACCGATCGCTGCGACCGTGATGTACGCCGTCGCGTCATCCGCGCGGCCTGCGGCGTGCTCGGCGCCGCGCGTGAGCACCAGGCGGAGCAGTGCGTCTGGCGCGGACACGGTATCGCCACCATGGATGCGCACCCACTCGGCTTCCGCCGCCTCGATCCCCGCGGTCCACTCTTGTTCGCCGGGGGGATCTATCTCGAGCATCCGCGCCGACCGCGAGATCCGGGCGAGGTGACGCAGTGGCTTGAGCGCGCGCCCGCGGTGCAGCAGCAGCGAGTCGAAGCAGCCGTCCCCGCGCACCGCGCCGAGATCGTCCGCGAGAAGCAGCGGGGCATCGGGGTCGACGACCTTCGGCGTCGCCAGGCCGGGCCCGGCCACGTGCAACACGACCCGGCTCGCGTTCGCCTCCACCGGCGAGGACACCTCTCCTGCGTCTCGGGCCTCACCCGGCCCGCCTGGAAAATTCGTCATGCCCTCCACGGTACGTAGTATCGAAAGGGTGAGTACTACCGGCGACGCATCGACACCACCCGCTCCATCCGAAATCGCCCCCTCTCTCGGCCATCCGGGGGCGGTCGCCGACCCCGACGGCACCACCGCCGGACATTTCGGCGATCCCTTCGCCGAGCAGCGCGCCGCGGAAACCGGTTCCGCGCTGGTCGACCGCAGTGACAGGGAGTTCGTAGTCCTCACCGGCCCGGAGCGGCTCACGTGGCTGGAGGGGTTCATCAGCCAGCACGTCACCGAACTCGCCGAGGGCGAGTCGACGCGCTCGCTCATCCTCGATGCCAATGGCCGCGTCGAGCACAGCTTCGGCATCTACGCCACCGCCGATTCCCTCGTCCTCGACACGGCGGCGGGCCGCGCGCAGTCGCTGTTCGAATTTCTCGACAAGATGGTGTTCTGGTCCGAGGTGACCCCGCGCATAGCGTCCGAACTGGCCCTACTCACCGTTGTGGGGCCCTCGGCCGCAAGCGTCCTCGATTCGCTGGATGACGTCGCCGCTCCCGCCCCTACCGACTGGCTCATCGCGCGTCGGGCGCGGCACGGCTCCGCCGGACATACCGGCGAGGACGTCATCGTCGACCGGGCACAGCTCGGGCGGGCCTGGACCGCCTTGGCCGAAGCGTGCTCCGCCGTCATGGGTCGGTGGGGTTTCGACGCGCTGCGCGTGATGGAGCTCGTCCCGGACGAGACAGACCTCGACGAGAAGACGATCCCGCACGAGGTTCCGGCGTGGATCGGAGACGTCGCCTCAGGCGGCGCGGTGCATCTCGACAAGGGGTGCTACCGCGGGCAGGAAACCGTATCTCGGGTGCACAACCTCGGTCGCGCGCCACGTGCGCTCGTGCGGCTGCTCCTCGACGGCAGCGAGGACGAACTGCCCGGCGCCGGCGCCGAGGTCAAGGCCGGCTCGCGCACCGTCGGTCGACTCGGAACCGCCGTTCACCACCACGAGCTCGGTCCGGTGGCGCTCGCTCTCGTCAAGCGCAACGTGGGCGCCGATGTGGCGCTCACCGTCTCGGATGGGGCCGCCTCAATCGACCCGGATTCGCTTCCCGACGACTCCGGCCCGCAGGCCGGAAGAGACGCGATCAAGCGCCTCCGAGAAGGCTGATCGCGGGCATACGACTTTCTTATAACCGGCGGTTGCCCCTGTAAAAACCCTGTGTGCTGCAGATTGCACCACGAAGGGGAGGTCGTCGGGACTTTCCGCGCCTTATTGGCTATCCTTGGAGCCAGGCAAATACATACACACATGCGATGGGCACCCCCGAGGTGGCCCAGCACCAGGTTCCGAGGGGGTCAGGCTAATGGGCCGAGGCCGCGCTAAAGCGAAGCAGACAAAGGTCGCACGCGAGCTCAAGTACAACACGCCGAGCACCGATTTCGAGCAACTCCAACGTGAACTAGCAGGCCAGAAGCCGAGTCATGGTGGCCATGACGACGGCGACGACTGGGCGGACGACTACGACGACGGTTACGACCGGCGCTGATCGCCCCCCCAGCCTCAAGATTCACCGCGCAAGCATTCACCCCGGTAGCACGTGACTACCGGGGTGAATGTTTGTCGATTTCTCCGGGCCCGGCGAGTTCTCCAGGCCCCCTCGGGCCGCCCGCCCGCGCCCCGATCAGAACGTCGAGTGCGAGCCGAACACGTCGACGAGCTGATCCGGCGCGTCGTGCGCAGCCTTCTCGACCGTGCCCATCACGAAGTTCTTCATGTGGCGGGCGGTGAGGATCGCCTGCGCGCGGTCCACGTCCTCGGGAGCCACGACGGCGACCATGCCCACGCCCATATTGAAGGTGCGTTCCATCTCGGCCTCGGCGACCTTGCCGTGGTGCTGCACGACGCGGAACACCGAGGGCACCTGCCAGCTCGCGCGGTCGATCTTCGCGTTGAGTCCCCGCGGGATGACCCGGCCGAGGTTCTCGGCGAGCCCGCCGCCGGTGACGTGGCAGAACACGCGCACATCGGTTTCGGCGATCAGCGAGAGGCAGTCGAGTGCATAGATGCGGGTCGGCTCGAGCAGCTCCTCGCCGAGCGAGCGGCCGAACTCCTCGACATGCCCCTCCAGCGGGAGGCGGGCGAGGTCGAGGAGCACGTGCCGGGCGAGCGAGTAACCGTTCGAGTGCATACCCGAGGCCTCCATGCCGATGAGCACGTCGCCGGGGCGCACCGACTCGGCAGACAGCACCTCGTCCGCCTCGACGACGCCGACGCCCGTGCCCGAAATGTCGTACTCCCCCGGCGCCATGACGCCCGGGTGCTCCGCGGTCTCGCCGCCGAGTAGGGCGCAGCCGGCGCGCACACAGCCCTCGGCGATGCCCTCGACGATCTGCGCGACATGCTCGGGAACGACTTTCCCGATCGCGATGTAGTCCTGCAGGAACAGCGGCTCGGCGCCGCACACGACGAGATCGTCGACGACCATCGCGACGAGGTCGATGCCAACGGTGTTGTGGATGTCCATCGCCTGCGCGACCGCGATCTTCGTGCCGACGCCGTCCGTGGACGAGGCGAGCAGCGGCTGCCGGTAGTTGTTCTTGAGCTGGAAGAGCCCAGCGAAGCCGCCGAGCCCGCCGGTCACCTCCGGCCGGGTCGCGCGCTTGGCGTGCGGGGCGAACAGCTCGACCGCCCGCTCGCCTGCGTCGATGTCCACTCCGGCCGCGGCGTACGAGGCGCCAGTGCTGGGCTGGTCGGTCATGATTGCGATCAGTTCCTTGCGTAGTCGGTCCCGGCGGCCGGCGCCGGCGCGGTCTCGCGGTTGACGTGCTTGTCTTCATCCGGCCGGTTCATTCTCGGCCCGTTCAATCTATCGCCACCTCGGTGGCCGAGTCACACTCGCCCTCATCCCGTTCGGCGCCGAACAACACCGAAGAATGACGGCGGAGAACCTAGGCCCGCGCAGGGGCCACGTTCTCCTGTGTCGACACCGGGTCCGCCGGCGTCCCACACACCTTGCCCCTGTGGAAGCGAGCATCATTGAGCTCGATCGGGTAGACCCCGTCGAAGCACGCCGCGCACAGACTTTCGCTCGGCTGCTCGGTCGCCTCGATCATCCCCTCGGGCGAGATGTAACCGAGGGAATCGGCGCCGATAGCCCGTCGCACGGCCTCGAGAATCTCGGTGTCTCCCTCCGCGCCATTGGCGATGAGCTCCGCCGGCGAGGCGAAATCGATCCCGTAGAAGCAGGGCCAGCGCACCGGCGGCGACGCGATACGCACGTGCACCTCTTTCGCCCCGGCCTCGTGGAGCATCCGGATGAGAGCGCGCTGGGTGTTGCCGCGGACGATGGAATCGTCGACGACGACGAGGCGCTTGCCGCGGATCACCTCGCGAAGAGGGTTGAGCTTGAGCCGGATACCGAGCTGCCGAATAGTCTGCGACGGCTGAATGAAGGTGCGGCCGACGTAGGCGTTCTTCATCAGGCCCTGCGCGAATGGGATACCCGATTCCTGCGCGTAGCCGACTGCGGCGGGAGTTCCCGATTCGGGCACGGGGATCACGAGGTCGCCGTCGGCGGGGAACTCGCGGGCGAGCCGCCGTCCGATCTCCTGGCGCGCCGAGTGCACGAGCCGATCCGACAACACCGAGTCCGGCCGGGCGAGGTAGACGTATTCGAAGACGCAGCGCTTCGGCGTCGGCTGGGAGAAGCGGCGCGAGCGAACGCCGTTCTCGTCGATCGCGATGAGCTCGCCCGGTTCGATCTCGCGCACGTACGCGGCGCCGACGATATCGAGCGCGGAGGTCTCCGAGGCCACGACCCAGCCCCGCTCGAGGCGACCGAGCACCAGTGGCCGCACCCCGTGCGGGTCGCGGGCGGCGTACAGGGTGCGCTCGTCGGAGAAGGTCAGCGAGAACGCGCCCTTGACGTCCGGGAGTAGCTGCGCCGCTGCCTCCTCCACCGAGAGATCTGCGGCGAGGTGCGCGAGAAGGGTGGAGATGATGTCCGAATCGGAATGGGTTCCGCCACGCTGATAGCCGCTGATCCCCAGCTCCGTCGCCCGATCGGTGAGCGCATCGGTGTTGGTGAGGTTGCCGTTGTGCCCCAGCGCGAGCACCGAGCCCGCGGACGTCGTCCGGAACATCGGCTGCGCGTTCTCCCACGCGGTCGAGCCGGTGGTCGAGTAGCGGCAGTGGGCAACGGCCACATGGCCTTCCATCGCCTCGAGGGTTTGTTCGTCGAATACCTGGCTCACGAGCCCGAGGTCCTTGTAGACGAGCACCTGCTCGCCGTCGCCGACCGCGATGCCGGCGGCTTCCTGGCCACGGTGCTGAAGTGCATAAAGCCCGTAGTAGGACATCTTCGCGACATCCTCGCCCGGCGCCCACACGCCGAATACGCCGCACTCCTCGACTGGGCCGATGCGTTCGGTGTCTATCGGCAGTCCGACCGGTCCCACTGACGTCGGATCCGGCATCCCGAGCTGTACGGAACTGCCACCGCGGTGCGCGGATGCCCGGGCGGGTGTCGAATGGATTGGCGACCGGCTTGGCTTAGCCACGTGGGGCTCTCCAATCAGAGCTGTTGAGGTCGTGTCGAACTCAGGTACTCGTGTTGCTGCTGGTGGGCGCACGCACGTGGCGGCGCACCGCAGTAACACTCTACGTTCACCCGCCCGCAATTGGCTATTTGGCAGGACGCACCACAGGTAGCGCGACGGCGATGTCGCCCGCCCGGATTCCGGAGAGCTTGAGCCACCCCGCGTCCTCGGCCTCGGTCCAACTGACCTCGCCGGTTGCGAGAAGCAGCCACGTGCCCGCATCGGTTTCGACGACGTTCGGCGGCGTGCCGCGCGTGTGACGCGGCCCTTCCACACATTGCACTGCCCCGAAAGGGGGGACGCGCACCTCGACGGAGCGGCCGGGCAGGTCCCCCTCCAGCAGCGACAACGTTCCCCGCACCGCCGCGGCGACCACCGCTCGGTGTGGTCCGACCTTCTCGTCCCCGAGCGGGGAGTTCTGACGTCGGGCACGGGCGATATCGCCCAGCCAGTCGCCGGCCGCGGCGACCGAGGCCGTGACCTCGGCTGCGGTGGGCGCCTTACGCGGCATCTCGCTCCCCCTCTCTGGGCAGAACGGGCTAGGCCTCGTCCGGGTTCGCGCCGGCTTCGGCGACGACGGCGGCCACCTGCGAACCGAAGTAGGCCGGGAGGGTGCCCTCCCACGCCTCAGAGAGCTCATCGAGGCTCGCGGTGAATAGCCCCTGCACCTCGAATTCCCCGGAGTCGGCGTCGGTCACCCCGATCCGCGCGTGGGGCAGGCGCTGCGCCGACAGCATCTGCTGGAAGCGCGGCTCCTCCCCGCGGGGTACGGACACGACGATCCGCCCCGCGGACTCGGAGAACAGCCACACGAACGGGTCTGCGCCGTCCGGCAGCACGACACGCACGCCACACTCCCCGGCGATCGCGGCCTCGACGAGCGACTGCGCCAGCCCGCCCTCGGACACGTCGTGTGCGGACGTGACGAGGCCATCGCGTGAGCACGCCGACATCACGCGGGCGAGCGTGGCCTCCCATTCGAGGTCCACCTCGGGCGGAGTCCCGCCGAGATGATCGTGGGCGACCTGTGCCCAGATCGAGCCGTCGAACTCGTCGCGCACATCGCCGATCACGTAGATCAACTCACCGGGTGTATCGCCGAAGGCCGTGGGATTGCGGCGTGCGACGTCATCCAGCACTCCCAGTACACCGACCACCGGGGTCGGCAGGATCGCCTGGTTGCCGGTCTGGTTGTAGAACGAGACGTTGCCGCCCGTGACCGGTATGCCGAGCTGCGCGCAGCCGTCGGCGAGCCCGTGCACGGCCTCGCTGAACTGCCACATGACCGCCGGGTCCTCGGGCGAACCGAAGTTCAGGCAATTGGTGACGGCGATGGGCGTCGCCCCCGTGACCGCAACGTTGCGGTAGGCCTCGGCCAGCGCCAGCTGGGCGCCGCGATACGGGTCCAACTTGGTGTAGCGCCCCGAGGTGTCGGTGGAGATCGCGACGCCGCGGCCCGTCTGCTCGTCGATGCGGATGACGCCGCCGTCGGCGTATTCCGCGGCGATCGTGTTGCCGCGCACGTAGCGGTCGTACTGCTCGGTGATAAAGCGTCGCGAGCACAATGCGGGCGAGGCGAGCATCTTCAGCAGGGTCGCGCGCAGTTCTTCGCCCGTCGACGGGCGGGTCAGGTTCGCGGCGGTGTCCGCCTGGAGCTCGTCCTGCCATTCGGGGCGCGCCAGTGGCCGGTCATAGACGGGACCTTCGAGCGCCACGGTCTTCGGCGGCACGTCGACCACGGTCTCGCCCTTGTGCTCGATAACGAGGTGCTCGGAGTCGGTGACCTCGCCGATGTCGGTCGCGAGCACGTCCCATTTGCGGCAGACCTCGTAGAACGCATCGACGTTCTCGGGGCTCACCACGGCGCACATGCGCTCCTGCGACTCCGAGGACAGGATCTCCGCCGCAGTCATGTTCTCGGCGCGGAGCGCGACGTTGTCGAGCACGATGTGCATGCCGCCGTCGCCCGCCGCGGCGAGCTCGCTCGTCGCACACGACAGACCGGCGCCGCCGAGGTCCTGGATCCCGACGACGAGGTCCTCGCGGTACAGGTCGAGGCAGCACTCGATGAGCACCTTCTCCGCGAACGGGTCGCCCACCTGCACGCTCGGGAGTTTGCGGGGTCCGCCGTCATTCGAATCGAAGGTTTCCGAGGCGAGCACGGACACGCCACCGATGCCGTCGAGGCCGGTGCGCGCGCCGAACAGGATGATCCGGTTGCCGGTGCCGGAGGCGAACGCGAGGTGCAGGTCCTCCTCGCGCAGCGCACCCACGCACAGCGCGTTGACGAGCGGGTTGCCCTGGTACGAGGGGTCGAACACAGTCTCGCCGCCGATGTTCGGCAGGCCGAGGGAGTTGCCGTAGCCGCCGACGCCGGCGACGACGCCGCCGACCACGCGCTGGGTGTCCGGGTGGTCGATCGCGCCGAAGCGCAGCTGGTCCATAACCGCCACGGGCCGCGCGCCCATCGCCATGATGTCGCGGACGATCCCGCCGACGCCGGTCGCGGCGCCCTGGTACGGCTCGATGTAGCTCGGGTGATTATGGGATTCGACCTTGAAGGTCACGGCCCAGCCGTCGCCGATCGACACCACGCCGGCGTTCTCGCCGATGCCCGCGAGCAGCTTCGTGCGCATCGCGTCGGTGGTGGTCTGCCCGAAGTAGCGCAGGTGCGCCTTCGAGGACTTATACGAACAATGTTCCGACCACATAACCGAGTACATCGCGAGCTCGGCCTCGGTCGGCCGGCGGCCGAGAATGTCGCGGATTCGCTGGTACTCGTCTTCGGCCAGGCCGAGTTCGGCCCAAGGCTGATCGAGTTCCGGAGTGGCTGCGGCATGGGAGGTGGTATCGATCGTGTCGCTCACGATTAACCAGCCTAGCCGCCTTCCGCATTTACTCTTGCAGGACCTCGAACCTCAGGCCCCCTGCCTGGACTCTCTCGAGCAGGCGCTCCCCCATCGCGTAGGCGGGAGTGAGCTGACCGGAGTGCGTGGGGTTGTCGTCGAACGCGAGGCACATCGCGGCCTCCGCGAGCATCATGGAGGTCTCCGAATAGCCCGGGTCCCCGCCGGATACACGTGTGACGACGGTGCGTCCGCCTCCCTTGGCGAGGAACGTCACGTCGAACGAGGACCTGGCGCGCCTCAGCACGTCGGGCCCCTCAGAGCCGAACAGGGCACGCTTGCGCGCCTGATCGCTCGGCCCCGAGTGGTGGTGCACCCCGGTCCGGATCGGGCGGTGTTCCCGGAACCATTCGCGGGAGCGGTCGAGGAGTCCGACGAGCATCGGGATCTGCGAGGCGGCGAAGATGCTCGCCACGCCGGCCATTCCGGTCGCCACTGTCGCGAAGTGGTCGACCGCGGCGAAATGCGAGTACGAGAAATCGGGACCGTACTGGTCCATGGACGATGCCGATCGCACGACCACACGTGGATCCATCGCGGGTAGCGGCACGAGCCAGCGACGCAGCGAATCGTCGTAGTGCGGCAACCCGCGCACGTAGCGCACCCGCCTGCCGAGTGGCGCTCCCTCGAGATGACGACGGCGTTCCGCGGATTCGCGCGCCTCTTTGGCGCGGCGGAACTGGCCGAAGGCGCTGTCGAGGGTGCCTCGAGAAAAGCGGGCGTCCACGCTGAGCGCGGCCGTGAGCCCCAGCGCCACCCCTTCGGGCACGTACTTCATCGTGTAGTAGACGCCTAGGTCGGCGGGGACTGATTCGAAACCGCATGCGTGCACGATGCGCGCGCCGCTGGCTTCGGCCAGGGCGTTCTGCTCCAGATAGACGCGATCGACGAACTCTGTCTCGGTGCACAGATCGACGTAGTCCGTGCCGTGTGCCGCGCACAGCGACACGAGCACGCCGCCGCGCTCGAGGTAGGGCCCGATGGTGGACGCGATCACCCGCGCGCGCGGGGCGATCTCCGCGACCTGCTTCGGGTCGACGACGTCGGCCACGAGAAGTTCGGGGGCGGCGGCTTTCGGCGCCGACCGTGCCAGCCGCTGCGCCGCGATCTCGAGTTCCGCGCGCTCACGCCCGACGATCGCCCAACGCGCCTCGCGCGGTAGGTGCCCGGACAGGTAGTCGGCGACAAGCCCGCCGGTAAACCCGGCGGCGCCGAACAGCACGATGTCGAAGTCCCTCTCGGCATTGCGTTGGCGCTGCATGTCCTCGACTACTCCCGAATCCCCGTGGTGGCGGCTCGACTATGCGCTGACGACGGCGTCGAGAGCAGACAGGAACAACCCGAGCCCGTCGTTGCTCGGACCCGTGAGCGGGTCGATAGCGTGCTCCGGGTGCGGCATGAGCCCCACGACGCGGCCGTTCTCGGAGGCGATGCCCGCGATATCTCCGGTCGACCCGTTCGGCGCGCCGGCAGCGTAGCGGAACACCACGCGACCGCTGTCCTCGAGCTCGGCGAGGGTGTCCGCGGTGGCGATGTAGCGCCCCTCTCCCGACTTCAACGGAACGAGGATCTCGGCGCCGGCCTCGAAGCGGTTCGTCCACGCTGTCGAGTTGTTCTCCACTCGCAACCATTCGTCGCGGCACACGAAATGCATCTTCTCGTTCCGGGCCAGCGCGCCGGGAAGCAGTCCCGCCTCGCAGAGGATCTGGAAGCCGTTGCAAATACCGAGTACGGGCATTCCGCCGCCCGCCGCCTCGACGACGGAACCCATGACGGGGGCCATCGAGGCAATCGCGCCGCAGCGCAGGTAGTCACCGTACGAGAATCCGCCGGGGACGATGACCGCGTCGACGCCCTTGAGGTCGGCGTCGGCGTGCCACAGCGATACCGGCTCGGCGCCCGAGTACCGCACTGCACGAGCGGCATCGTCATCGTCAAGCGTGCCGGGGAAGGTGATGACGCCGATCCGCGGGCTCACTGTGCGGCCTCCACCGAGGTGCGCACGACCTTCCAGTCCTCGATCACCGTGTTCGCGAGGAGGCTATCGGCGATTTTCTCCAGCTCGGTGTCGGAGACATCGTCCGATACCTCGAGCTCGAAGCGCTTGCCCTGCCGGACGTCGGAGACGCCCTCGTGACCGAGGCGCCCGAGCGCCCGGTGAATTGCCTGCCCTTGCGGGTCCAGGATCTCCTGCTTCGGCATGACTTCGACTACTACGCGGGCCATCGACACTCCTAGGGCGCTGCGGCGGCTTGAGGGCGAGAACATATCTAGCGCCAATCCTAACCGTTTCCCCGTCCAGCCCCCTTTCCGGGCAGCTAGGCGACGGTTCGCGGCCCGGCGGCAGCCACGCCCGCCGCGGTCTTTCCCGCGCCGCCGCGGACGTCCGATCCGCCCGCCGCGCGAGCCTGGCTCTCGTCCGACAGCGGCTGCCATGCGTAGCGGGTCGCGTGCCCGCCGTGTGCGTTGGTGACGACGTCGACGGCGTCGAACAGAGCCGACCGGGGATTATTCCGCTGCAGGTGCTTGGCCGCGATATTCACGCGTACGAGGCCACCCACCCCGGCGATCCGACCGGCGGCCGCGACCATCGCGCGGCACCACAGCGAGTCGGCCACGAAGCCCTCGCCGAGCGAAAGCATCCGGCCGCGCTCGAAGGTGCCTCGCTCGAGATCGTGGATCCCCGAAAGGTCCGCACACATCCGGAAGCCCACCTTCGGCAGCGCCTCCATGGCGCCCGGCGAGGCAACCCAGCGCGGCGGAGCGAACAGCGGCGTCGACAGCCCGAGACCGTCCATGAGACGGGCTGCGGCCGTGAGACGAACGTGCGCCTCGGAGCGGCCGATCGTCGCGAACTCGGCGCGGCGCCGCTTCGTCGCCGCCTCGTCGTATCCGCCGAGCACGATCGCATCGCCTGCGTCCTTACGCGCGCGAATCCACTCCTGGGTGTCCTTGTCATCAGCGAGCCGATACTTCTCGCCGCGGCGAGGCGAAACGAGAAGCGATACAGGGATCTCGCGGCGATCGAGTTCGGAAACGAGCTCGGAGCACTTGTCCAGGTGCTTATCGCGAATGCCGGACAACGAGACGATCAGACGTGCGCTCATGGCGATCAGTTTCTCAGGCGCAGTTTAAGGAGAAGTGACGTCGAGGTTGCCCCATGGCAAAAGCCTGCAGGCACAACCTCTTGCATCGACACAAATGTCGAGTGCACTTGACACAAAAAGTCAGGTTTGTTTGACTTCCAATGTCAAATAAAGTCGACACGAACGAGGTAGTGCCCACGTTCGCACCAACTTTCGGAGGTGGCATGGCCGCCAGCCCAGAAGCTCGCCCCGGCGCCGCCGCGAGCCCGATCCGGGATCGCCGCAAGGCCGGCAAACTCACGCAGGCCGAGCTCGGCGACGCCGTTGGCGCGTCCCGGCAGACGATCGTCGCCATCGAAAAGGGCGACTACTCCCCGAGCGTCTACCTCGCGCTGCGCATCGCCCGCGAGCTCGGCGCCACGGTCGAAGAACTGTTTCCCCTGGACGACGACTCCCCGAATTCGTAAGGAGCCACCATGAGCACTTCCACCTTCGTTTCCACCGCAGACACCATCTCGGGCCTGAACGACCCGTCGATGAGCGACGAGCGCGAAAGCGACATCGTCCTGCGGGGCACGGCGTTCGCCTACACGCTCTCGACCTTCGCCGCGCTCGTCGTCCCGATCGGACTCGCCCTCACGGGAACGGGTCTCTGGTCGATCGTCGCGTTCGCCGCGCTCATCATCCCGAGCCTGGCGCTCTCGCTGTATTGCCGCTCGGAGGGCCTGTCGATGGAGTTGCTCGCCGCACGCTCGACACGGCGCCGAAAGATCACCTTCTGGGCCACCACTATCGCCCTCATCGTGGGATTCTTCGCCGCACTGTCCTTCCACGCCGCCACAGGGCATCCGCTCATCGACGTCGGGAACGGTTTCGATTCCGGCGCGCCCGAACTGCACTTCGGCTTCCCATTCGGTCTCGTGGTCGGCGGGCTCATCGGGACGGCGGTCGCCATCTACTCCCTACGCCGAGGCCGGCGGCTCGCCGTACAGCGCGAACGGGAGCAGCGCCTCATCGAGGAGTAGAAGGCACGTCCGCCGTCATAGATGGTCCACTGGACCTACGCGGGCTGACTATTCGGTGATCCCCACCGTCCACAGCGTCCACGCCAACTCCAGCGCCGCCTGCTTCCACGCCTCGTAGCGTCCCGATACCCCGCCGTGTCCCGCGTCCATCTCGCACTGGAACAGCACCCCGCGGCCCGGCTCGTTCGCCGTCGGCGACAGCTCGCGAAGCTTCGCCACCCATTTTGCCGGCTCCACGTAGAGCACCCGGGTGTCGTTGAGCGAGGTGATCACCAGCATCGGCGGGTAGTCCTTGGCCTCGACATTGTCGTACGGCGCGTACGAGGCCATGTAGTCGTACACCTCGGGATCGGCGAGCGGATTGCCCCACTCGTCCCACTCGATCACCGTAAGCGGCAGCTCCGGCATGAGGATCGAGGTGAGCGGGTCGACGAACGGCACCGACGCGAGAATCCCGCCGAAGCGGTCCGGCGCCATGTTCGCCACCGCGCCCATGAGCAGGCCACCCGCGCTACCGCCCTCGGCAACCATCTGCCGCGGTGTCGTCAGCCCCTGCGCGATGAGATGATCGGCGCACGCGATGAAGTCCGTGAACGTGTTGCGCTTGTTGAGCAGCTTCCCGTCTTCGTACCAGGTGCGCCCCATCTCGCCGCCGCCGCGCACATGCGCGACCGCGTACACCATCCCACGGTCCATGAGCGAGAGCCGCCCGACCGAGAAGTACGGGTCCATGCTCGCCTCGTAGCTGCCGTACCCGTAGAGCAGGGTCGGCGCGGGCGAACCGGAGTCGACGCGGGCCGCCGTGTCTTTGCTCATGACGACGGAGAGCGGGATGTCCACCCCGTCGTCGGCCGTCGCCCACAGCCTGCGCTGGACATAGCCGGAGCGGTCGTACCCGCCCTGGACCTCCTGCTCGCGCAGCAGCGTGAGCTCGCCCGTGGCGACCGACATGTCGAACACGCGCCCCGGCGTCACGTACGAGCCATAACCCACGCGCAGCACCGGCGCGACGAACTCGCCGTTGCCTCCGAGCCCCGAGGTGAACACGTCCTCATCGAACTCGACAGGCGAGAACCCCTCCAGCTCCCCGGCGCGCGCCTGAGCGGCGGTCGTCGCGGGCTCGCCGTCGGCGACGATCCGCGCGACGGCGATCCTGCCGAGCGCGTTCTCGCGATAGCTCAGCACGACCGACGTCATGAATGCATCCACGCCTTCGACCCGAACATTGCCACGGTGCGGCACCAGCTCGGCCAGCGCGGACCAGTCCGACACGGGAGCCACGGGGCCGACGCCGACGCAGAAGTTCGGCGCCCCGTCGTTGTGTGTGATGAGGAGCTTGTCCTCCCCTCCCCACACCGCGTGCTCGACGTCGTACTCGACGCCGACCTCGCGGGGGCGCACGCACCAGAATTCGCCGGTCGGGTCCGCGGAGTCGAGAAGCCACGCCTCGGAGGTGATCTTCGAGCCGAGAACGATCTCGAGGTATTTCTCCGAGCGGGTCATGCCGAAGCCCACCCAATACGATTCATCGGGCTCGTGGAACACATTGACGTCGGCGGAGGTGTCGGTGCCGAGCTCGTGGCGCCACACGGTATCGGGGCGCCACGATTCGTCAACCGTCACGTAGAAGACGTAGCGGTCGTCCGGCGAGAAGGTCACGCCGGGCGCGATGCCCGCGATCTCGTCGGCCGGGGCGCTCGCGTTGTCGGTCAGCGCGCGAAAGCGCAGCGTGTACCTCTCGTCGCCGACGATGTCGATGGAATAGGCAAGCACGTTCTGGGCGAAGTTCGTTGCAAACGCGCCCAGCGAGAAGAACTCGTGCCCCTCGGCCTCGACGTTGCCGTCGAACAGCATCTGCTCACCGGGAAGCTCGACCCCGGGCGTCACTTCCGGAGGCACCCAGCCGGCGGGATCCAGCGGGGCATCGACGAACTCGTGCGCCACCGGCACGCGGCAATACTGACCGTAGGACTTGCCTTCGAATGTGCGCGAGAAATACCAGAAGTCGCCCGAACGCGAAGGGACGGACATGTCTGTCTCTTTGATGCGCGAGCGGATCTCCTCGTACACCGTGTCCCGCAACGGCTCCATCGGCGCCAGTTCCTGATCGGTGTAGGCGTTTTCCGCCTCCAGGTGGGCGCGGGTGTCCGAGGATTCCGGATCCCGCATCCACTCGTAGTCGTCGACGAAATCGCGGCCGTGGTGGGAGCGGGTAACGGGAACCTTTTTCGCCACGGGCGGCCGGAGACGGGCGGCGGATTCCGTCGGTTCGCTCGTCTGGGGATTTTCGGATTCGGTCACCATCGCCTCCTAGTTCTCTTCGCCCGCATCCGCGCCGAAAACACCAGCGTCGGCGCCCGGCCAGTCCGCGAACCGCAGACCCGAGATCTTCTCGTACGCCTCGATGTACCGGTCTCGTGTGCGCTCGGCGACCTCGGCGGGCAGCTCCGGCGGCGCCTGGTCGGATGCGCGGTCCCACCCCGAGTCCGGGCCGGTGAGCCAGTTGCGCACGATCTGCTTGTCGAAGCTCGGCTGCACCTCGCCCTCGTTCCAGGTGTCGGCGGGCCAATAGCGCGAGGAGTCGGGCGTGAGCACCTCATCCGCGAGCACGAGCGAGCCATCGGCTTCTACGCCGAATTCGAACTTCGTGTCGGCGAGGATGATCCCCTTCTCCCGCGCAAGGCCCGCCGCCCGAGAATAAATGTCGAGCGTCGCCGTGCGCAGCTGCTCAGCGAGGTCCTTGCCGACGATATCGGCGAGCTCCGCGAAGCTGATGTTCTCGTCGTGCTCGCCCTGCTCGGCTTTGGTCGCCGGGGTGAAGATCGGCTCGGGCAGCCGGCTCGCCTCCGTCAGCCCGCCGGGCAATTCGATGCCGCACACCGTTCCCCTGTCGCGATACTCGACCAGGCCGGATCCGGTGAGGTACCCGCGCGCCACACATTCCGCGGAGGCCATATCGAGCTTGCGTACAACCATCGAACGGCCGAGGACCTCGGCGGGGATCCGCTCATCGTCGGCCGGGCCCGCGAGGTGGTTGGGTACACCCAGCGCGTCGAAGAAAAAGAAGCTCATCGCCGTCAATACGCGACCTTTGTCGGGGATCGGCGAGGGCAGGATATGGTCGTAAGCCGAAATCCGGTCAGTCGCGACCAGAAGCAGGGTATCCGCATCGATTTCGTAGAGTTCGCGGACCTTGCCGCCGCCGAGGTGTCGATAGTCAGTCAGTTGCGCACGCATGCCGACCAGCCTACGTCTTCTATCCGGCCCGCCCGCGCACGGCGGGAGGGCGGCAGGACTCCCGGTTACGCCTCGAAGAGTTGGTCCAACCATTCGTCGAGCTGGACGTAGGCGGCGTCGGCGTCGAGGTCGTTGAAGATCTCGTGGAAGGCGCCGGGGAACTCGGTGAGCGTCACCGCCGGGGTCAGGCCCGCGCGCTCCCTCGCCGCCGCGGACAGCGCCGCGAATTCGCGCGAACCGATGATGTCGGCCAGGGCATCCTCCGTGCCGTGAATGATCCTCGTGGGAATCGAAATCGTTCCCGCCTGCGCGCGGGTCGTATCCCCGGCGGACAGCATCGTCGCTGCCGTCAATGCGGGAACTGGTTTGTGGAACACGAGCGGGTCCTCAGAATAGTCCTCCACGTACGCCTCGATCCTGCTGATTCCCTCTGGATCAAGCGAAGACGCGGGGGCCCATGGCGCCAACGCCGCGAGCAGTTCGCCGAGATTCTTGTACCACTCCGGGTAGCCGACGCCGACGAGTAGTGCAGGCGAGGACAGGAACATGCCGTCGACGGCCCCCGGGACGCGCACTGCGGTCGCCGCCGCGAGCAGCCCGCCCATGGAGTGGCCCATCAGTCCGACCGGGATCCCGCGTTCTCGCGCATGAGCCGCCACCCGCAGGAGCGCCGCGTGCACTGTGCCGACCAACGCATTCACGTCGACGACCGCACGCCGTCCCGAAGAGCGCCCGTGCCCGGGAAGATCGAACGCGAACACGGTGACCCCACTCTCAGCGAGATGTTCGATCTGCCGCGCATAGCGGCCGTGGTGCTCGCCGAATCCGTGCACGAGTAGCAGTGCGGCCCGCTCGGTGCCGCGCGCCGGGAACGACCTGCCGAACACAGTGCCGCCGTCCGCGCCGGGTTCGCCGGCGTTCCAAGGGGTCGAGGGCACGCTGTCGATGCTGGGGAGGTACGTCATTCCCACACAGTAACCCCCACCCATGACGTCGGACGCCGGTTTCACCCGACCGGGCGGGGCCGGAAAATTCCTGCTCTACTATCACCGGCTTCTCAGCGATCACCTGCGAAGCTGCCAGCATCGGAGAATATCGTCGCCGGTGTGACTTTGCTTGACGGGCCTTCCGGCCCTATTGACTTCTTGATGACAGGGTTCGCGACGCTGGCGATCTGTGCCTCGGCGATCCTGCTACTGGTGGTCGTACTCGTACCGCGATTACGCGAAGGCGCCGGCCTTCCGTCGACGATCCTTGCCCTCGTCGGCGCGATCGTCGCTCGATTCACCGAGCAGAACACGGTGTTCGGCGACGAGGTGTTTCGCGGTTCGACCGTCTACTGGTCGGTGGCGCTCGCCCTCACGTCGGCGGTGTGGTGGGGCGTGGCCTCGGCGAAAAACAAGCCCCAGGCGCCTCATCCCGTCGTCCACAAGCCTTCCTTGTCGCCTGGGGAATCCACGTCCGCGGTCGCCGTGCAGACGCGCCCCCGGACCGGCTCGGCCCAGGCTGCCGCCTCGACCACCCGACCACGCACGTCGTCCTCCTCCACCTTCGCCACGTGGAGTGTGCTCGTGCTCGGCGGGGCCGCGTCCATCGCCATCGCCGTGTCAACCTTCCTCACCGCTACAGGCATCCATCCCGTGTCGCTCCCCCTCTAGCCCCTGAACGCGACGATCGACACTTTCGTCGGTCTCAGACCCCCGAGAACGTAACGCAGCAGGCAAACACCCAGGTCCGCCCGGACCGGCCGCACTCCACAGGCCCATCCGTGATCCACAGCGGTTGATTTCGTTGCAGGTTTCGCGCCGTCTTTTTCGGCCTGTCCTCATAGCGTGGCGGCCATGAACGACATCCCCGATGACACGGCGCCCCGCGAGAGTCCGGTCGCGCTCGTGTCCCACGCGAGCGAGGCGCTCGCCGATGTGTGCGCGTCGTTGGCTCCCGAGCGCGGCTGGCTCGGCGAAAGCGATCGGTTCTCGATTTCCCGCGAGGTCGAGCTCATCGCTCGCCGCGCGGAAGTCGCGGCAGTTCTTCACGCCGGGCACTTCGCCTCGGTGGAGGTCGCGCTGAACCGTTCCCGCACGCGAATTGCCGCAGCTCTATCGGAAGCGACGGGCTGCAGCAGGCCGCAGGCGCATACTCGGCTGGATACCTTCGATCTTGTCGACACCATCGCCGGCCGCGCGTTCATCGAGCTACGGATCACCGCGATTCAAGCACGCGCCATCGCCTCCGCACGCGAACCCTACGAAGACCTCCTCGACAAGGCCGTCCTCGACAGGGCCGAAGAGCGCATCGTGCGCAGGGCGGGCACCAAGTCCGCCGCCACGCTCAAGCAGGAGGTACAAACCTCACTCAGCCCCAGGCTCCCGTCCGACGGCAAGGACCGGCAGGCACAACAGCGCGCGGCCCGCGCGGCGCGACTCTACGGTCAGCAATCCGATGGCATGTCCAAACTCGTCTTAAACGTAACCCCGGGTACGCGGTCCTTGCTCGGAGGTCTATCGGCGCGGGCGAGCGCGCTGCGCGCGAAACAGGCCGAAGAAGCGCCAAAGAGGGCCGGGTTCCGGAGGATCTCAGCCACGAGCAGGCGTTCCACGATCTTCTCCTCGAGCACCTCGCCACCACCGACGATTCATCCAACGCAACCGAAACGCCACAAGGCCAGAGCCCCGCAGAAAACGCTTCGCGACCGGCTCCCCACACGTCGTCCGGCTCCACGCCGGTCGCTTCGATCGTCATCCGCCTCGGCCCGGGAGACTGGACCAATCTCGGCACTCTCGTGTCGACGAATTCCGGCGCGGTCGTGTCCGTGCGCGACGCCCTCGACATGGCTTCGAGCGGCCCCAGCTTTTTATCCACGCGAGTTTCCGGCCGCGAGCGATTGTTCCGGATCGACGAGATCGATCCCGACGCCACGAACGCCGAGTCCCGATTCGCCGACGCGGTCCAACGCCTGGTGCTTTACGCCCAAGCCGATGGCTGCCGCTTCCCCGGTTGCGACGAACCTGCGGTGCGGTGCCAGGTACACCACCTAAAACCCTGGAATGACGGCGGACGTACCACCCTCGCAAATCTGCTTCTCGTGTGCCGCGCGCATCACAACAAGATCAACGGCTCTCCGGATGGCTGGTCGGTTCGCCCGGATCCGCACGATCTCGAAAAATTCGTGTGGACGCCAAATACTCCGCCGCGGGACTCCGCAGAGCCCGCCTAACGCCCGGCCGAACACCGACCGGACCCGCTAGGCGCCCAACCTGCGCGGTCCCCCACCCGCATCGCCACGCGCCTTCGCAACACCACAGCGAAGGCGCCACACGGCGTGCTAGAAAATTTCGCCCGGGCTGTACACCGCCGCGTCAGGGTACTGCTCGACGAGGTCCGCGACCTGCGCAACGACCGCATCGGTCTGCGAGCCGGCCGCACCGACAAACGCGTCCTTCTGCGCAAGTTCGGCCTCGAGCTGTTCCTTGTCCAGCGGGATGCGAGAATCTGCGGCGAGCCGTTCGATCAGGTCCGGTTCTCGCCCCTCCTCGCGCATCGCCAACGCAACGGCCACCGCGTTCTCCTTGATCGCCTCGTGCGCGGTCTCACGCCCCACGCCAGCACGCACGGACGCCATGAGCACCTTCGTAGTCGCGAGGAACGGCAGGTAACGCTGGAGCTCCTTGTCGATCACCGCCGGGTAGGCACCGAACTCCTCGAGCACGGTGAGAAATGTTTCGTACTGCCCTTCAAGCGTGAAGAACGCGTCAGGAAGCGCGACCCGACGCACCACGGAGCAGAACACGTCGCCCTCGTTCCACTGGGCACCGGCAAGCTCGGACACCATCGACTGGTAGCCACGAAGCACGACCTGCATCCCGTTGATCCGCTCGCACGAACGCGCGTTCATCTTGTGCGGCATAGCGGACGAACCGACTTGTCCCGGCTTGAACCCCTCGGTCACCGTTTCGTTCCCCGCCATCAGACGCACAGTGTGGGCCCAGGATGACGCCGCCGCTCCCATATGCACGAGCGCACCGACAACCTCGTGGTCCACCGAACGCGGATACACCTGCCCGACGGAACTGAAGACCTGGCCGAACCCGAGGTGCTGCGCGACGAGCGTTTCGAGCTCCTGCAGCTTCGCCTCGTCGCCGTCAAAAAGATCCAACATGTCCTGCGCGGTGCCCATCGGCCCCTTGATTCCGCGAAGCGGGAGGTTATCGGCTGTGGTCCGCACCCGCCGTAGCGCGATGAGGAGCTCCTCTGTGGCCGAGGCGAATCGCTTGCCGAGCGTCGTCGCCTGGGCGGCGACGTTGTGCGAGCGGCCGGCCATCACGAGGTCCCGGTACGCTACCGCGCGCTCGGCCAGTCGCCGCGCGGCCGCGACGCCGCGCCCGTGGACGAGTTCCAGCGACTGCCGCAGCTGCAGCTGCTCCACGTTCTCGGTGAGGTCGCGGCTCGTCATCCCCTTATGGATGTGCTCGTGCCCGGCCAGCGCGTTGAATTCCTCGATCCGCGCCTTCACATCGTGGCGGGTCACGCGCTCGCGCTCGGCGATCGAGTCAAGGTTTACCTGGTCGATCACCGCCTCGTAGTCGGCGATAACATCGTCGGCGATATCCAGTCCGAGCGAGGACTGCGCACGCATCACGGCGATCCACAGTTGCCGTTCGAGCCGAATCTTGTTCTCGGCCGACCAGATCCGCGCCATGTCCGCGCTCGCATACCGTGAGGCGAGAACGTTGGCGATACGAGGCTTTGCTGGGCTATTCGCGCTATCAGTCACGCCCTCGATTATTGCCCATCCCCGCGCCCGGCCTCTAGCCGCCTCTCCCCCGTCGCATCCGCCACGCGGCTCCTTCGTCTTTCTCGCGTCAGCTCCGGGTCGTGCGTTCCTTGCGCAGCAGGAATCGCTGGATCTTGCCCGATGGTGTCTTGGGAAGCTCGGCGACATAGTGGATCCGGCGAGGGTAGGCGTGCGCCGCGAATCCCTTCTTCACCAGGTGCTGGAGCCGCGAAGTCGTGGCCTCGGCCGTCCCCGCGTCCGGAATACCGTCGCGCAGGACGACGTAGCTTTCGAGCACCTCTCCGCGCAGGTCGTCCGGAACGCCGATGACGGCGGCCTCTATTACCTCCGGGTCCTGCACCAACACCGATTCGACATCGAACGGACCGATCCGGTAGCCGGCCATGATAACGACATCGTCGTCGCGACTGGCGAAGTAGAACATCCCATCCTGGCCCCGCTTGCCGGCATCGCCTGTGTAGTACCAGCGACCGTCGGAGGAGAAGCGCTCTGCCGTCTTCTCCGGCGCGTCGAGGTAGCCGGCAAACCATTTGAGCGCGCTCGCCGACATGTCGATCGCCACCCTTCCCATTCGATCGTCCGAGGACGCCCCCGCCGCCGCCCGTTCCATCGGTCGATCGTCTACGGGATCGAGCACCTCGCTATCCCAACCCGGCAGGGAAACGCCCATGGAACCGGCGCGTAAATCGTTGCGGTACTGCGGATGCCATGGGTTGACGATGAACATTCCATGCTCGGTCTGGCCATAGTGATCGCGAACCTCGCTGCCGAAGAAGCTCTTGCCCCATTCGATGATCTCCGGAGTCAGTGGCTCGCCGGCCGAAGACGCGCAGCGCAGTACCGTCGGTCCCGACGCGCCCGCAGCGTGCGCGCGAATCGTGCGATACACGGTAGGTGCGGCGGCGAAATTCGTGACACCACACTCTTCGAACACCCGCAGCGCCAGCGTTGGCGAATATGCCGAGGTGAGCAGAATGTTCGGCAACCCGAGTGCCATCGGACCCATAATCCCGTAGTACAGGCCATAGGCCCAGCCCGGGTCTGCGGAGTTCCAGAACACGTCCTCGGGGTGCATGTCCAGCCCGATTTCCATGTATTGGTGGAACGACGCCAGCGAACGCACGGGGATCACCACGCCCTTCGGGCGCCCAGTTGTCCCGGAGGTGTAGAGCACCACCATCGTGGCACCACTTCCCACCCGAGCGGCGGAACGATCGCCCCATTCGGACTCCTGCGTGAGCTCCTCCAGCTGTAGGTCACCCGCGCGTAGCGCAGACTCCGCTGCCGCACCGGAGCCCGCGACGACGACTTGGGCCTCGCCGCCGGAGATCTTCTCGCGTTGCCCCGGATCGCTCACGATCACCTTCGCGCGCGAGCCCTCCAGGCGCATCTCGATAGCCGGCCAGGCAAACGCCGTGAATAGCGGCACGTACACCGCACCGAGCCGCCAGATACCGAGCATGACTCCAACGAGCTCCGCGGACTTGCCCATCAGCGTCGCGACTGCGTCGCCTTCGCCCACACCGAGATCGGCGAGCGCCGCTGCGACCTTCTCGCTGTTCGCCTTCAGCTCCCCGTACGTCAGGGCTGTGGTCTGGAGGGCGCCGTCTTCGTCTTCGGAGACAACCGAGAACGCGGTCGCCTCGGGATCGTGGCGGTCACAGAGCAGTTCGGCGACGCAGGCGTCGGGAGTGTCGTATTCGGCGAGCAGCTGGTCGACGGACCTCGCGGTCCGGGTTTCGTCGCCAGCGCCCTTCTCGATCGTTGCGGACACGTTCGTCTCCTCATTTCTCGGAAGCTGTCGCCCGAGCATGGACCAGCGCCGCGCCCAGGCGGCTGCGAGAAACCCGCAGCCACACCGCAAGTATGGCGCAGATCACATTTGGTGAGTATCCACGAACGTGGGTATCCGGCCCGAAAACCGTCAACGAGCGAGAAATTCCTCAAGCCGACCTAGCGCGATCGAGATGCTCTCGGCATCGCCGGCGAAGCTCATGCGCACCGTTGTGGCCCCACCGCGCTGGTCGAAATCGACGCCCGGGGTGAGCGCGACGCCGGTCGCGCCGAGTACCTCCCGGCACCATGCCAGCGAATCGGAGGTGTGCGCCGACACGTCGACGTACACATAGAACGCCCCATCAGGCTGCGCGATCAGCGGCATCCCCAACTCATCCAGCCTGCCGACGACGAGGTCGCGATTTTCCGCATACCGTTCAACGTGCCCGTCGAGCTCCGCCGCAGCGTCCCGCCCCAGCGCGCCGAGCGCCGCATACTGCGAATTGGCGGGCGCACAGATCGACAGGTTCCCGAGCAGAACGTCGACCGCCTCCCGAAGCCCTGCGGGCACGAGCATCCACCCGATGCGCCATCCCGTCATCGAGAAATACTTGGAAAACGACCCGATCACCGCGGCGTTTCGGGAGAATTCCCAGGCGCTCGCGCATCGGCGGCCGAAGGAGATGCCGTGGTAGATCTCGTCCGACACGAGCAAGGTGCCCGCCTCGTCGCACCAGTGGGCGATGCCCGCGAGCTCGTCCTCCCCAATGATCGCGCCCGTCGGGTTTGCCGGGGACGCGATGACGAGGCCGGCCGGGGGCGCGCCGAGCTCCGACGTCAGACGCTCGAGGTCGTCCACGCTCGGCTGGAAACGTTCGGTGTCGACGGGATCGAACTCGACCACCTCGCAGCCGAGCGCCGCCAGCGTATTGCGGTAGGCCGGATAACTCGGGCGGGCCAACGCCACGGTGTCGCCGGGGTCGAAGGCGGCGAGGAACAGCGCGGTGAAGCCGCCCGAAGATCCGGTGGTTATGACGACGGAGTCGGGGTCAACCGTGTAGCCGTACCGGGTTTCGTGGAGTTCGGCGATGCGCGCGCGCAGTTCTGCGATGCCCGGGGTCGGCGTGTACCCGAGGATGTGCTCATCGAGCATCGCTTTGGCGGCCGCGAGCACGGGGGCCGGCGCGCCGGTGGAGGGCTGCCCGGCGGAAAGCGAGATCATGTCGCCGTGACTGGCTTGTCGCGCGGCGGCAGCGTCGATCACCTCCATCACGCGGAAGCGCTCGACGTGCGAGCGAGCGGACCGCGAGGGCCCCTCGCCGCCGGAGCTGCCGTTCGTTGCCCGGTCCGATGACATTGAGTGCCTGCCTTACCGTGTCCGCCCTAGGCGCGGGGCGCAAAGTTTCGCCCCGCGACACCTGTTACGCCTTCGGAACCTCGATACGACCCTCGAGCGCGGCCTGCCCGATGTCGGTGCGGAAATGCCCGCCGCGCATGCGCACTCCGCCGAGGATGTCGTAGGCCTGAGTGCGCGCTTCGCGAAGGTCCGCGCCCACGCCGACAACCGACAGCACGCGACCGCCGGCGGAGACCAACTCACCGTCCTCGTTGCGTCCGGTACCCGCATGCAGCAGGCCGTCCTGCGAGGCGCCGGTGATGAGGTCGCCCTTGCGTGGGGTCGCCGGATAGTTCTCGGCCGCGAGAACGACGGTCACCGCGGCGCCGTCCCGCCACTTCAGTGGAGGCAGGTCGGCGAGCGTCCCAGCTGCGACGGCGGACAGCGCCTCACCCAGCGGCGATTCGAGCAGAGCCAGAACGGCTTGCGTCTCCGGATCACCGAAACGGCAGTTGAATTCGACGACCGAGGGGCCCTCGGAGGTCATCGCGAGACCGGCGTAGAGCAGCCCGGAGAACGCGGTTCCGCGAGCGACCATCTCCTTCGCGACGGGCGCGACGACCTCGTCGACGATCTGGTCAACGGCGCCGTCATCCAACCAGGGAAGCGGCGTGTAGGCGCCCATGCCACCGGTGTTGGGTCCGCGGTCCCCGTCGCCGACTCGCTTGTGATCCTGGGCGGGCAGCAGCGGCACGACGGTCTCGCCGTCGACGAGGCAGAACAGCGACACCTCCGGCCCGTCGAGGAAAGACTCGAGAAGCACCGGGTGGCCGTCTTCGAGACAGGCCATCGCGTGAGCCCGCGCCGCGTCACGGTCGTCGGTAACCACGACCCCCTTGCCCGCCGCGAGTCCATCGTCCTTGACGACGAACATCGGGCCGAACTCGTCGAGCGCGGCGTCGAGATCGGCAGTCGAATCCACGATGAGCGCCTTGGCGGTCCGGACCCCGGCCGCGGCCATGACGTCCTTGGCAAACGCCTTGGAGCCTTCGATCTGTGCGGCCGCGGCAGAGGGACCGAACACGGCGAAGCCGTCTTCGCTGAGCCTGTCGGCCACGCCCGCAACGAGCGGGACCTCGGGCCCGATGACCACGAGATCCGCTCCGACTTCCTTCGCCAGCGCCGTTACCTCGGCACCAGAGGCGGCCTGCACGGAGTGCACCTTGGCCACCTTGTCCATCCCGGCGTTGCCCGGGGCGACGTGGAGCGAGTCCACGGCCGGGTCCTTCGCCAGGGTGGTCAACAGGGAATGTTCGCGGGCGCCGGAGCCGATCACAAGAATTCGCACGCTGAAATCCTATCGGACTTCCCGATCGCCTTCGCGGCGCCGCACGTTGTGTCCGCTACAGCCAATCGGTGAGATCGGACAGCGCACCCGCCGGGAACGGTTTCTGCTCGGCGACCAACTCCTGCCCTTTTTCGGTGAGAAGGATGGGGCCGATGACCCTCTGGAGCTGAGCGTCGAGAACGTCCCAGATCCGGTCGACGTCCTTGCCCTCGCCGATGAATCCGAGCGCGCTGATCATTGACATCCCGAGCAACGAGGACCAGATCTCAAGGGTTTCGGTGTCCGAGATCTCGGCCCGGAACACCCCGGACGGCACACCCTTCTCGGCAGGCTTGCGCAGCGCGGCGATGAGCTTGTCCGCGGCCTCACGCACCACCGGCGACGTGCCGCCGGTTTCCGAGATCATGCGATTCCACTGCGGCTCATCGATGGCGAACTTCACGTAGGCGCGGCAGGCATTGCGCACGTCGGCCCAGGCTGCGAGCCCCGCACGCTCGGATTCCGACTCGGCGGCGACTCCGGCATCGAGCACGAGGGAAGTGCGCATGCTCTCCGCCATCTCCTCGATCCCACGGCTCGCGACGATGTCGACGAGCTCCGCACGGTTGGTGAAATGCCGGTAAGCGGCGGTTGCCGAGACGCCGATCTCCGCTGCGATCTCCCGAAGGACGATCGCTCGCTCGCCGGAATGGCGCGCCCGGCGGGTCGCCGACGCGATGATCGCCCGTCGTAGGTCGCCATGGTGATAGGGCTTGCGGGGTTCGGCGATCGTCCCGCTCTTTGGCTGGTTCGTGGCGGACACGTTTTTCCCTCCTTATTTAAATACCTTGGTCATTTGTTTGTCGTGCGGAAAGCGTCGCCCGACCAGCGCCCCGCCGCTCCGGTCACCTCTGCCCGGGAGCGGAAATCGCGCTGACGTGTAATGGGCTATTCTTTCGTTGCAATTTGCCGGCCTGTGCCGCGACCTCATCCGTACGAGAATCCGGATCCAGTTGGGTCGCCACGCGGCATCTCGCGTTTGCGGTTCGCACATGTGACGTTGGGACTATCCGCCGCCTGCGCGATCCGTATGCGCGGACCTCAGTTGGCCTCACGCATATCGTGTGGTTTGGGCTATTTCCGTCTGTATCTAGCTTCGTTCACCGTGCACCGCGAACTAACGCCGTGTCTGGCCGTCTTGTTCACCGTTTGTCGACAGCGGGCCGCCAACGCGAGAGCGCGGTAACCGACTTCACCCGTTCAGTTACAGGAACGCCGGTACCGACCTCACGTTGCGCGCAAATGCATGCCTCCAGGTGCGCACAGGCCGGAAGCGTCTCGAAATCCCCGACTCGTTCGCCGAACGGTACTACCCATTCCTGGCCGCGAGCTGCAAACTTCCTGGCGAGAACCTTGGAAACATGGATAACTTTCTGGCGCCTTCGGGGCCTGCACCCCAAGTCCCGGTGAGCAAGAGCCCGTTTCCCGGATTGTCCGTCTCTAATGACCTCGCGCACTGTCGAACGGTGAAACGCAAAAGCTACCGAACCACTGTGTTCGATCTGTCACATATATTACGTGTCGGGAAGGTAAATAACGCACAGAAGGCCTGTGTTTCGGGTTTTACATCCGTCCTTATTGTGTCTAACTGTTCTCTGACTTCCCGCAGTTTTCACCGAGAATGACGCCGGGATTCGGCGCCTGCCCGGCCGCCGCACCGATCACTAGTGCCCTGCATGAGCGCGATTACTGCGGGTAGCATTCGTGGCATGGCTTCGATCTTCACCAAAATCATCGACGGCGAACTTCCGGGGCGATTCATATGGAAGGACGATGTTTGTGTGGCGTTCCTCACTATCGCCCCCGTGACGGACGGACACACACTCGTCGTGCCTCGCGCCGAGGTCGACCGCTGGACGGATCTCGAACCGGAAGCGTTCGCCCACGTCATGAAGGTGGCGCAAATCGTCGGCACCGGAGTCATGGACGCGTTCGATGCACCCAGGGCCGGGCAGCTCATCGCAGGCTTCGAGGTTCCCCACACGCATGTCCACGTGTTTCCCGCCTGGGACATGGGCGGCTTCGACTTGTCGAAGGCAGACTCGGAAGCCTCGGCGGCGGCGATGGACACCGCCGCAGGGGCCATCAGGGCCGCTTTGCGAGAGCGCGGCCACGACCACGTCGCCGACTAAGGCCTGCCACTAGCCCGTCGATACCGCTTTCACACCTCAAGACCGCTGGGATGCCCTCTGTGAGACCACAGGATCTTTACCCGGAATTCGGCAATTTCGTCTCCGATCTGCGCACGCATTCGGAGCGGCTCGCGTTCATTCGCCTTGATGTCGAGACCTGGAACCCCGACGAGCTTCGCGCGGACACCGGATCAGGATGGAGCTCGGACGAAACGCTGGTCTCGTTGATCGACGACCTCGATCGAGCCGAGTCGACGCTTCGCGCCGCGACGGCAAATCTCGAATCCGCTTGGGCCGCGCTCGGCCGCCTGGCGTCGGATTAGCGGCTCACCGCGCCGCGAAAGGCGGCTGCGACAACATTGGGGGTACTCGCGATAACCCCTGAATGCGATTTGCGCCACTATCGCGAAACCGCGGCGCGCCCGTGCCAGTGCCAGAGAGCGAAGGGCATGGCGAACAATCGGCTGAAACACGGTGCCCTGCAGATGTTTTGAACCGGATCTTTGGGCACAATGGCGGTGGAGCTGGAGAAGGGACTTGAACCCTCAACCGCCCGATTACAAGTCGGGTGCGCTACCAATTGCGCCACTCCAGCAGGTCCCAGATAGTCTATCTGGCGAATGTTCGTGCGCCTATTCTGGCCGCACTGTTCATATTTTCACACGAGGCGAGCTCGCGCTATCGACGACGGCACTGGCAATCGGCGATACGGTGCTGGCCTCACATCCACCACATCACTCGTGAGCTGTCGGCTCCTGGCACGGCCCGTCCTACAGCTTGCGTGTATCCCCAGCCATCGGCGCTACGCATCAAGGGAGGTCAGTTTCGGATATGGCGGCATCTCATCCGTCGAATCGCGCGGCAACAGCTCGGGAGGCTGTGACGACTACGCTGGAACCGTTCTGGCGTCCGCTGGCGCGCTGGGGACTTCGCAAGTCGGCGATCGATCGCGCCGCCGAGCCCCCGCTGTCGCCGTGGGCGCCGATCGACCTCGACGACGACGCCACAGTGACATCCGTGTTGCAGCTCTCGCTGGATATCGCGGTCGTCCTGTTGTCTTCCGGCGAGGGTGCCGCTGATACCGCTCTTCAGGCGGAGTCGGTCGCGGCATCGTTCGGCCTACCTCACGCGACGGTCGAGATCACGTTCACCTCGTTGACGATGGCCGTCGGCCGCCGTCCCGGCCGCCCGCCGATCTCGGTGATCAAGGTCGTCGAATACCGCACGATCGACCTCACGCGGATGATCCGCGTGACCCGACTCATCGACGCGATCATCCGTCGCAAGATCACTCTCGATCAGGCGTCAGCACAGGTCGAGCAGATCACTAACGCGCCGCACCCGTACAAGTTCAACACCGCTATCGCCGGGTGGTCGTTTCTCGCCGCCGGCGTCGTGCTCCAGCTCGGTGGCGCACCCCTCGCTGCGGCGCTGTCCTTCGTCTCGGTATTCGCGACGATGTGGATCAACCGACTGATGTCAAAGGCGGGGCTCCCGGCGTTCTTCCAGCAGTTCATCGGCGGGTTTATTGCCGGGGTGACCGCGCTTGCGGCTTACCGGGTCTTCGAGAACACTGCTGTGGACGTGAGACCCTCGCAAGTCGTCGCAGCCGGCATCATCGTGCTGCTCGCCGGTCTCACGCTGGTGGGTGCCATCGAGGACGCCATCACGGGTTATCCGGTGACGTCGGCGGGCCGTGTAGTCGAGACGACCATGCTCACGGGCGGCATCGTGGGCGGTATTGCCACCGCGATCGCCTTCTTCGCGCGCTTCGGAATCGAGGCCCCGCCCATCAATCCCACCTTTTATGGCGGCAACCCTTTCATCGTCGTGCTGCTCGCCGCTGGCGTCGGCGCCGCCGGATTCTCTCTGGCTTCCTACGCCACGCCGAAGGCCATCGTGCTGGCGGGAGTCGTCGGCATGGTGTCGATCACCGTCTATACCCTGTGCACGACCAATGACCTCGGCGCCATCGTCGGTTCGGGCGCCGCAGCAACCACTGCCGGTCTGATCGGCGGCATTTTCGCTCGCTGGGTCGGCCTTCCGCACATGATCGTCACGGTGGCCGGTGTCGCCCCGCTACTCCCCGGTCTTTCTCTGTACCGGGGCCTGTCGGGACTTCTGTCGGATAACTCCTCCGCCGCGCTCGGCCAGCTGTCCCAGGCCGGCGGTATCGCCGTCGCGCTCGCAGCCGGTGTTGTATTCGGTGAGTGGCTCACCCGTGTCATGCGTCGCACGCAGGCCGCCGACCTCTAGCCAGCAATGTGGGAGGGCTGCGGGGCAGCCTTTCTCCAGGCGCGACCGGTGCCCGCCGCCGGCCCATCGCCGTGTAGCGGGTGCGGTCGGCGCCGGTCCACACGGTAGGATGGCCGGTACTGACACCAGCAGCCACGTCGGCTGTACACCATCGACGTCATCGCAATTAATTGCCCACTAGCTGCGCGTGCACCGAGCCGGCACCCGCTGCTGCAGGAGGAATCACATGGCAGGCAAGACCAATGACACCCCCGACGTCATCAATGATGACGACCTCGAGCCGGTCGCCGACGAGACGGCCGACCGCGCCCGCCTCGTCGTGACCGCGCACTCCGCCGACGCCGATGAAGCGACTATGCTGCTCAACATGCTCGGAATCGGCCCCGACTCCTCCACGAGCATCGTCGAGAGCGACGTCGAGGAGGAAGAGGCCAAATAGCCTCGCGCTCCGCACTTTTCAATCGCCTTCCCGCCCACGCACGTAAAGTGGGTGCCGAGCCGGCGTAGCGGCGCCGGGGATTCGAGCGGCGCGGCACAGGCAGTGCGCACGAATCGGGCAACGAGGAGGCAATTCGTGACGGCCAATGCGGCTACACCGAACGACACGTCCACTGCGACTCGGGGAGAATCCGCACCCCGCAGCACGCTGACCAGCAATGTCGGCCATGCCGACTTCGTCGTTGTCGCCAACAGGCTCCCCATCGACCTGGAGCGCCGCCCCGACGGAACCGAGGTGTGGAAGCGTTCCCCCGGCGGACTCGTCACGGCCCTCGAATCCGTTCTCCAGGCATCCTCCGGAGCGTGGGTCGGCTGGCCCGGGGTGCCCGACGCGAACCCGGAGCCCTTCGAGGCTGACGGCATCGAACTGCACTCGGTCCCCTTATCCGCCCAAGAGATCGAGTACTACTACGAGGGCTTTTCCAACGGCACGCTGTGGCCGCTGTTCCACGACGTGATCGTGCAGCCCGAATACCACCGCCACTGGTGGTCCGCCTACGTCGAGGTCAATAGGCGCTTCGCGGAAACGGTGGCTGCCGCAACCGCCGAGCAAGGCACCGTGTGGGTGCAGGACTACCAATTGCTGCTCCTACCCAAAATGTTGCGACAGATCCGGCCCGACCTGAACATCGGCTTCTTCCAGCACATCCCGTTCCCACCGGTCGAGCTGTTCATGCAGTTGCCGTGGCGCACGGAGATCATCGAAGGAATGCTCGGCGCCGATCTCGTCGGATTCCATCTTCCTGGGGGCGTCGAGAATTTCCTCTACCTCGCCTCTCGTCTTTCGGGTTACGAAACCTCGCGGCGCAGCATCGGCACCGCACGCAAAGGCAGCCGCTCCGGAGTGGTGCAGGTCGGTTTCCGCGAGGTAAAGGTAGGCGCGTTCCCGATTTCCATCGCCTCGGGAAAGATCTCGGAGCGCAGTAAGTCCAAGGAAGTCCGCCAGCGGTCGAAAGAGATCCGCAAGGAGCTCGGCAATCCGAAACTGCTCATGCTTGGCGTGGATCGCCTCGACTACACCAAGGGAATCGATGTCCGACTTCGCGCACTCGAGGAGCTCATCGCCGAGGGACGTATCGGAGCCAGCGACGTGTCCCTGGTGCAAATCGCGACGCCGAGCCGAGAGCGGGTCGAGCAGTATCAGACGATGCGCACGTCGATCGAGCACGCAGTGGGCAGGATCAACGGCTTGTACGGGACGATCGGCCACCCGATCGTCACCTACCTCCACCGGCCCGTTCCGCAGGCGGAGCTCCTGGCGTTCTACCGTTCCGCCGACGTCATGCTCGTTACACCGATTCGCGACGGAATGAACCTCGTCGCCAAAGAGTACGTAGCCGCTACCGTCGACGGCGACGGCGCGCTCGTGCTGTCCGAGTTCACGGGCGCGGCCGCCGAACTCCGGCGAGCGTACAAGTGCAATCCGCACGACCTGGACGGGGTAAAGGATGCCATCGAACTCGCGGTGGGCGACGATCCGGAAGAGCGCCGTCGCCGCATGACGACCCTACGTCGGCAGGTCCTCACCAACGACGTCACACGGTGGGCGCGCCAGTTCCTCAAGGCATTGGGCGGCGAGGAGCTGTCCGCGAAGCTCTGATTCCGGCCGCCGCGGCGGGCTAGAGCACCTCGACCTTGGACACCTTCCACGTCTTGCCGTCGCCGTCTTCGACGCGGTCGACACTGACCCTAAGCCGCGTCGACGAGCTCTGAGCCTCCGGATTCTCCTTCGTCGACACCATTCGGTTGAGCATGACCACGGTCACCACGTGGTCGCTGTCGATCCGGTCTTCGAGCCCGACTGCAGCGACCGTGGCGTACGAATTCGCCTCGGTCTCCTTGGCAAGGGAGGCGACCTGTGGTCTGGTGGTCTCGCGGAACTCCTTCGCTGCTTCTCCGGTGAGCTGCGGTTCGACACGGCCCAGCTGTTCATCGACGCCCTCGGAGTCGTAGGTGAACATGTTGGTCACGATCGTGCGCGCCGCGTCGGCGGCCTCATAAGGGGCATTGGTCTCCGCCTGCTCGCTTGCGACAGCCTCTCGTTGGCTTCCGTAGCCCACCCAACTGACGACCGCGACCACGGCGAGCACCGCGGCAACCGCGAGTAAGGCGGAAGCGAGTTTCGGGTTGCCCTCTTTCTTCGGTGCCTGCCGAGGCGTTCCGCGTCCCTTCGCCCGTTGTGTCGCTGACGTCGGAGTGCCTTTGCCGCCCCCTTCGATGCCCGTGCCATCGGCGGGTTCGTCCACGGTGGACTTCCCTGGGCCGGGTTCCTTGTTACGGGAGTCTTTTACGCCGGAAGGCTTCGAGTCGGCGTCCTTTGTGCTGACGTTATTCTCGTCGGAATCGGTCTCGCCAGTCTTGACGCCTCGGGTAGCGCCCTTCTCGGACGTGTTCCGCGAAGCGTTTTCGGCCGCGCCGTCTCGGGCGGGGGTTGTGGTAGCCCCGTCGTTCGACTCGGCGTCGTCGGCTTCGACGGTGGTGTCTTCACGTTCTTTGACGTCGAAACCGCTCGCGCGCACGGCCTCGAGTGCCTCCCGCCGCGCCTTGTCCGCCCTGTCTTGCGCCTTCTGCGCCTTGCGCGCCGCCTTTTCCGCCCGGCGAAGCCGGCGGGGATCGTCTGCGGCACCCATCGCGTCGCTGGTTGAATCGCTCACGGGATAAAGTTCACCCCTGTCACCTTCAGCACTCCGTCGTCATTCGGGGTAACCACCACTCGGACACGGTACGTGTGCGCGTTGGGATCTCCCGCACTCGCCGTGGGATCGTTCTCTGCCGCGGCATCGTCGCCGGTGCCGGAGTCCTTCGCCGCGTCATCGGATTTGTCGTCTTCGTCGCCCTTGTCGTCCTTATCGGCGCCATCTGAGTCGCCGCCAGGTTGATTCTGGATCTGCTGGTCAACCGCCATGACGATGTTGTACTGGGTCTTACCGTCCCCGTCGGTGGTCTGGTTCTCCAGGCCGGCGGCTACAACGGACCCCTCGGCGACAACCTTATTGAGCTCGACGATGCTCTCGTACGAGTCCCTGCGCGGACTGAACTGGCTTGCGAAATCACCGTCGATATCGGCCTCGATCTTGTCGACGTCCTCGGCGATCGTGTCCTGGCGGATGGTCATCAGGTTGGTCATGACCTTCGTGGCGAGGTTGACGGCGTCGGTCTGCTGCTCATAAGTAGCGGCGCGCGCGGTGCGGACCTCGTTCGCCTCGGCGCGTGCATCGAGGGCCATATAGGCCCCCACCAATGCCACGACGAGCGCGACCAGGGCGACCGCGGCCGCCACGATGAGCGCCTTGCGGGACGCTAGTGCTCGGCTCAACTTACCTTCACTCCGTTCAGCACGGCATCCGTCATCGAAGCGCCGGACGCGAGTGCCGTGTTCTTCCCCAGATCGGACTGGGAGTAGGTCTTCCCGTCAGAGGCTACATACTCTCCGGTATCCGGGTCGTACATGGCCGCCGAGGTCGCGTAGGTGTTTGGATCCTGACCACCGGCCGGCCAGTCCTGCAGCCCCACGTCGGGAAGCTCGGTCTGCGGCGGGCCGACCTCGCTGTTATCGGGCGGATTGTCTCCGAGCACGTCTTCCGGGCCGTAGCCGCCCTCTCGGCACTGCTGCACGGACGCGCCACGGCGATCCGGGAATTCCATACACGGCAGGTTTCGTGCTCCGCGCACCGTCGTTGCCGCGTCGGAGGGAACCTTGCAGTACAGACCGTTGATCTGCGCGGGAACCGACAGGTCGGCCGGCGAGCGCTGGTCGGCCGCGGGAATAAAGCCCGTGGTGCACGGCGGCGGGTTATTGAGCTGCAGGTTGAAATCGACCTTGATGGAATCGGCATCCTTTCCGCCGTCGATGGCGGTGAGGAGCGCCGAGACGATCGCCGGATACAGCACGAGGAGCTGCTCAAGCGAACGGTTGTAGACGACGCCGACCTCGCCGAGCGACATGAGATTGGCGACCAGCACCGGCAGGACTGGTTGCAGCTCATCCATCGTGCGCTGGGTCTTGGCGAGCATCTCCGGTCCATTGTCGAGGATGCTCTCGAGCTGCGGCCGGTTCTCGCGGAGTTGATCGGTGACGTTCGCGAGATTGTCGATCCACTTCTTCAGGGAATCCTCCGAACGGATCTGCGAGTTGAGCAGCGGCTCGGCGTCCCGGATCAGGGCATTTACCGCCTCGGAGTTGTTGTTGGCCTCTTGCACGAACAGCCTCGACGAGTCAATGAGTCGCTGCATGTCCTGCTCGCTGCCCGCGAAGGCATCAAAGCTCTCCTGGAGAACATTGCGCATCTTCTCGTTGTTGACGCTCGCGAGGAGCGCGGTCGCCTGATCGAGTACCGGGCCCATCCCCTGCGGCAGCGACACCTGGTCTCCGCGCAGCACGGTGCCGCTCTCGAGCTCCCCATCGGGCGCGCCAACGGGGATGAGGTCAACATACTGCTCGCCCACCGCGGACACACTGCGGATCTCAGCTCGGACGTTGTTGGGAAGATTGGCACTGTCCTCGATATAGAGGTTCGCGCGGACGCCATCGGGGTTGAGATTGACCTCCTCGACGGTGCCGACCGTATTGCCGAGGTAGGAGACGTTGGCATTCTGGTACAAGCCGCCGGTGACCGGCATCTCGAGCGCAACGTCCACCCGGTCGAAGCCGAATCGCTGCGGCAGCTTGAGGTAGACCACGGACATCGCAGTCAGCCCGATCACTGTGATGATCGCGAAAAACACCAGCTGCCACTTCACCTGTTTGGACATCATGGCTGACCACCTCCACCGGGTGCGGGCGCGGGAGCGGGAGCGCCGGCACCAGCCGCGCCCTCTGCCCCGTCACCGTTGTAGTGTTGCTGCCCCTCCGGCACGTCCATCGCATACGGATCGGCGCTTGCCATCGGCGCCGGGGCGAGGCCAACCACCCCTTCCAGGCCTGCCATGCGATCGCCCATGTCCGTGCCCAGGAAGAAGGTTTCGGCCATTCTGTCGCCTGTGACGTCAGCGTCGATGTAGAGGTTGGCGAAGTCGCCCTTGAGGAAGTTGTCCATGCCGTTCTGCGGGAACGGGAAGGTGATCAAGATGTTCATCACCCGGGTCAGGTTCCTGCCGGTATCGGCAAGCTGGGCGAGCGTCGGGGTCAGGCTGTTGAGGTTTTCCACGAGGTCGGGGCCTGCGAGGTTGGCGACGGTCGTCGCACGAGCGCCAAGGTCACCGAGCCCGACCAAAGCGCCGGAGAGCTGGTCTCGTTGCTCACGCAACAGCGTCGTCGCCTCGGGCATCTGGGTGAGCGCCTTGCCGAGGGTGTCGTTCTGTTCGGCGACGGTGCCCGAGAGCCGGTCGAGCCCCTCGATGGCCTCGACGATCGAATCGCGCTGGCGATCGAGGGTCGATACCGTGTCGTTGAGCTCGCCGATCACGGCTTTCGCGTCGGTGACCCGGCCATCGTCGAGGGCCTGGTTGAGCTCATGCGCGATGTCCTCGATCTGCTGAAGCCCGCCGCCCGAAAGCACCACGGACAGCGCCGCGAGTGTCTGTTCTGTCGTCGGATAGGTGCCGGCTCGCTCGATGGGGATGACGTCGCCGCCCTTGAGCTCGCCCGTAGGCTTCTCCTCCGGCGGCGGGGTGAGTTCGAGATGCTGCGAACCGAGCAACGAGGTCTGGCCCACCTTCGCCCACGTATTCGCGGGCATCTTCACTTCCTTGTCGAGCGAGAGCGTGAGCACCGCTTCGTAGTCGCGGGCGACGATATCGGAGATCGAACCGACCTCGACATCCCCGATCCGCACCGGGGAGTTCCGGGTCAGCGTCGTCACATCCGGCATGTGCACCGTGACTTCGAACGCACCGTCCCCGCGCCCGGCGGCACCCGGGAGCGCCACGGAGTTCAGCCCCTGCCAACTGCAACCTCCCAGCACGATGACGGCGGACGTCGCGAGCGCGCCCGCCTGTACCGCCCGCCTGCTTGCGGGGCGAGGCTTCGGCGGCCGGCCGGTTGAACGTGGTCGGCGCGTCATCGTCCACCTCCGGGTGAGAGTAGAGAAGTCAGGTCTGCGCCTGCCTCGACGTCATTCCCCCGCGCCGCGGGCGAGTCCGAGGGCGGTTGCACACCCGGCGGGGTCTGCGTGCCGGGCTTCTGGCCGTTGTCGATCTGGTCCGCGGCCGCCGTCGGCGTACGCGGCGTCGCAAGTTTGACGTCCGGGTAGTTCATCGCGATCTGATTGAGCATCGGCGCAAGGTAGGACTGGCACAGCTGCGCATCGCTCTGCGCGGTGTTGTTGGCGACCGCCTGGATCGCGCCACATACGAACTGCATGGGGTTCGACAGCCATTGCGGCGCCAACACACCGTTGAGCGTGCCCTGGTAGGGGTGATAGATGTTGTAGAAATTGGCCATCGCCGTCGGGCCGACGTGGAGGAGGTTTTCGACTTCCTCGCGCCGGTCGCGAAGGACGTTCGTTGCCTGGCCGAGTTTGTCCACTCCGCGGGTGATTTTGTCCGAGTTGTTGCCGAGGAACCTGTCGACGTCCTGGAGCGCCACGTCCAGGTCGATGAGCGCGTTGTCGAGGTCGCCGGTCGACTCGTTGAGCACGTCCGTGACCGAGGCGAGCCGTCCGGAGAATGCGACGATCTGATCCTCGCTGTTGGACAGCGCGCTGACGAACAGCTGCAGGTTCTGCACCGTCGAGAACAGGTCGGTGCGCCCCTGGCTCAGCGTCTCCATGGTCGAGGACAGCTCCTCGAGGGTGCGGCGCGCGCGTTGACCGTTGCCGTCGAACATCTCGTCTGAGGCGTCGACGAAATCCGACAGCGTGCCGTCGGGGTTGTCGTCTGTGGGACCGAGCGCCGTGGAGAGTGACATGAGCTCGTTCTTGATCTCATCCCACTCCACGGGGATCGCCGTCTTGTCTGTCGGGATGACGGCGCCATCGTGGATCTGCTCTCCGCCGTCATATGCGGGTGTGAGCTGAATGAACCGCTCCGCCACGAGAGACTGGGCGACGAGCACCGCGTCGGCGTCCGCGGGGACAGGCTGATCCGCGTCGATCTCCATGGTGACCTTGGATTTGCCGTCCTCGGCCTTGATATCGGTGATCGCCCCGATATCGACGCCGAGCATGCGCACTGAGTCGCCCGGGTACACGCCCTTCGTGGAGGCGAACTCGGCGGTGATCGTCTTGTGCTCGGCGCGGTTCCACAGCCACCACGCGCCGGCGACGACGAGCGCGATGATCGCGACCACGGCGATGAACTTGACGCCCTTTCCTAGCGTTCTCATGGCGTTCGCCCCTCTCCCCAGCCCGGGAACTCGTCGAGGATGTTGATCTCGGGAGCGCCCGGCATGGTGGGTTCACGTTCCAGTGGAGGCTGCGGGCCGGTGTTGGGGTCGAGCGCCGGCGCGAGATCGTGGAACAGCGACTGGGTGTAGTGCGGCAGGCTCAGGTTGGAGATATAGGCGTTGAACCAGGGCCCCGAGGCGACGGCTTCGCCCAGTGGGGTCGAGTACGGCCCCATCCGGCGCAGTCCCAGGTCGATGTTGTCCTTATTGCGGATGAGCTGGTCCGAGACCTTCTCGACCTTGTCGAGCGCCGGGCCGAGCTGCGCCTCGTTGTCCTGCACGAGGCCGGACAGCTGGATGGCGAGTGCGTCGACGTTGCGGATCAGATCGGCGATCGCCCGCTTTCGTTCGTCGAGCGCCGTGAACAGCGTGTTGCCATCGTTGATGAGCTGCGAGAACTGATCCGAACGCTTACCGAGCACGTCTGTGGACTCGCTTGCCTTGCGCAGTAGTTCCTTGAGTTCCTCGTCACGGTCATTGAGGGTTCGCGACAGGCGGGTAATCCCGTCGAGTGCGCCGCGAACCTCCGGCCCCGCGGCGTCCATGGTCTCGGAGATCTGGTCGAGCGCCTCGCTTACCTGATCGGTATCGAGCTCCTCCACGGTCTTCGACACGTCCCCGAGCGCATCGGTGAGCGCATACGGGGTCGATGTGCGATCGAGCGGGATCGTTCGATCCGGCAGCTCCCCGCTTCCACCGGAGAACACCGCGAGCGCGCGGCGGCCGAGAAGGGAGTCGGTTTTGATCTGCGCTCGTGTGTCAGCCCCGAGCTCGACGTCGCGGTTGATGTCGAAGTCGATGCGGACCGCCCCGTTCTCGATTTTCAGGTCCCGAACGGTGCCGACCCGCATTCCTGCGACGTGAACCTCGTCGCCGTTCTTGAGTCCTGCTGCGTCGGCGACGTAGGCGGTGGCGTCGTGGGTGCCCATGATCCAACCGACCTTGTTGTACGTCGTCGAGACGAAGATGAGCAAGGCGCAGATGGCGACGCCGAGGATGCCGATCCAGCGAGGATCGCGATCACGGAAGCGGAGCTTGCCCTTCGGCGACTTCCGGACCTTGGCTGCGGCGGGGTCCTTTTTCGTTGCCATCACATCGAACACCTCCCCGTCGTCTGCTCGTACTGCGGCAGGAACTTCGTCGTGCCGTCCGGTGCGGTGAACCTCATGAGGACACCGCAGAGATAGAAGTTAAAGAAACCGCCGTAGGTACCCAGTCGGGACATCTTCTCGAAGTCCGAGGGCAGACGCTCGAGCACCGTGTCGACGTATTCCTCGTCGTCGTTGAGTAGGCTCGCGACGCGGTCGGCCTGGGCGATGTCCTCCTTGAGTGGGGGGCGTACGTCGGCGATGAGATCGGACATCGATTGTCCTGCCCCGGCAATGCGTTCGACCGACTGCGCGATCGGCTCCGAGTCCTTCGACAGCCCGGAGATCAGCTGTTGCAGATCGTCGACCATGCGGTCGACGTTCCCGCTGTTCTCCGCAACGGTGCCGAGGACGACGTTGAGGTTGTCGATGACCGAGCCGATGAGCTCGTCGCGGTTGGCGAGCGTACTGGTCAGGGAGCTGGTGGCCGCGAGGAGTTCCTGGACATTCCCGCTCTCGCCCTGGAACACCGAGATGATGGCCTCGGTGAGCTGGTTGACCTCGTCCGGGTTGAGGGCCCGAAGTAGCGGCCGGAAGCCGCCGAGCAGCGCATCGAGATCGAGTGCAGGCTGGGTTTGTGCGAGCGGGAGGGTTCCGTCCTCCTCAAGGGTTTCCTTTCCTCCGCCGTCATGGGCGAGCTCCATGTACCGGTCGCCGGTGAGGTTCTCATAGCGAACCTGCGCCACGGTATCGGTGTAGACGATCTGGTCCGAGTCGACCGAGAAGTCGACCTGTGCCAGGTTTCCGGCGACGAGGTCGATCCCCTTGATTCGGCCGACCTCGACGCCCGCGATGCGCACCTTATCGCCCTTTTCGAGCTGGGAGACGTCCTTGAACGTCGCCTTGTATCCCACCGAAGAACCGGAGCGGTACTCGCTGAATACGACGAAGAGGCCTGCGAGTACGACGAGCATGATGACGGTGAACAGCGCCAGAGGCACGACGGGGGCGCGGGAACTCGAGGACTTGCTCATCGTTCACCTCCATCGGCGGGTGCTGGTTCGGGTGTCGGCACGGGTTCGGGCGCGGGTGCGTCGGCGTCCGGCGCCGGGTTCCCGACCGCCGCGTTGAGTTCGTCCTCGTTGCTGTATTGCTTGGTCTGGCCGAGCATCAATTGGAGGATCGCCGGCGGGGCAGGCTTGCCGGGCTCGGCCTCGATGGCCGGCCCGATGAGCGGCCCGACCGGATCGCGGAACGAATTGGGCTGGCCTTCCATGACATTGGAACCGGTATCGCTGACGAGGAAATTCGCCTTGGTTCCGGGCTCCATATTGGGCATGCCATGACACCGGGGGCCCGTCGAGGCGTTGACCTTCGGCAAGTCCTTCGGATACTCATAGGGTTTCGCTCCCTGTTGGAACCCGGCCTTGAACACGAGGCCCGCCTGGTTCTTCCCGCCGAACGCCTGTCCGTGCTCCTCGACGCCTTGATTGAGCCCGATGATCATGCAGTTGAGAGCCGGCGAATACTCTGCAACGAGCGAAGTCGTGGCTCGCAGGTCGCGAAGGGTCTTGATGATGTCGTCGCCGTTCTCGCGAAGAAGGACATTGCCGGTGTCAGCGGTTCCGATGGCATTGGCCAGTAGCGCCTCGAACTGCTGCTGGCGCTGGACCACGGTCTGACCGACATCCGTTCCCGAATCGAGAAGCCGCATGAGATCGTCGCTCGCATCGGCGTAGATGTTGGACACCTGGGCGGACTTGTCGAGATCTCTTTCGAGGGTGTCCAGGTTGGGGTTGAGCGCCTGCAACGACTGATTGAGGTCGTGGATGGTGTCGCCCAAGGTCTCACCTCGCCCGGACAAGCCGTTCGATACCGCGCCGAGCGTCGCGTTGAGTTGGTCGGGACGGATCGATTGGAGCAGATCGGTGAGCTGCTCGAACATCGAATTCACTTCGGAGGTGACACTAGCCTCTCCGATGACGGTGTCGCGCTCCATCGGGGTGGGAGACGGGTTGTCCGGGATCTCGAATGTGACGCCCTTGGCTCCGAAGACCGTGTTCGAACCGATGTGAACAGTCGCGTTGGAGGGCACCGAGCGGAGCAGCTCGGGATTGACTTTGAGGTCGATGACGGACACGTTCTCTTCCCGCCGGATGTCGCTCACCTGCCCGATATCGACGCCTCGTGCCCGTACTTTCGAGCCGTCGTCCATGACGAGGCCGACCCGGTCCGTATATACGGTGAGCGGGACGGACGGCTCGAAATATCCGAAGAATCGGCCGAGTGCGCCCGCCGTGAGCAGCCCGATGATGAGGATGAGCGCGGTACCCGCGATTCCCCGTGCCCGCTTGTCGCGGCCGTCTCCTGGTCTGGTCGCCATCTCTACCCGCCCGAAAGGTTGAAGTTTCCGTCGCTGCCGTAGACGGCGAGCGAAACCAGCAGAGTCACGGTCACGACGGCGATGAGCGAGGTGCGCACAGCCGAGCCGACCGCCGCGCCGACGCCCGCAGGCCCGCCGGCGGCGTTATAGCCCGAATAGGTGTGGATCAGCATGATCGTGATCGCCATCGCGATGGCCTGCACGAACGACCACAGGATGTCGCTGGGGATGAGGAATGTCGCAAAGTAGTGGTCGTACACGCCTCCGGACTGCCCGTAGATATTCACGGTGGCGAAGCGGGAGGCGAGGAATGATGCGATGACCGCGAGCGAGTAGAGCGGGACCACGGCGATCATCCCTGCGACGATGCGGGTGGAGACGAGGTAGGCGACCGAATCGATCGCCATCACCTCCAACGCGTCGATCTCCTCGGCGACGCGCATCGCGCCCAGCTGTGCTGTTGCGCCGGCCCCGATCGTTGCCGCCAGCCCAATGCCCGCGATGACCGGCGCCGCGATTCGCACGTTGATGAACGCGGCAAAGAAGCCGGTGAGGGCTTCGACGCCGATGTCGGACAGCGACGAGAATCCCTGCACGGCGATGACGCCACCAGTAGCGAGAGTGAGAAAACCGACAATGACGACGGTGCCGCCGATAATGGCCAGCGCGCCTGTGCCCATCGCGATCTCGGCGATGAGCCGTAGGGTCTCCTTGGGGTACGCGGTGACAGCCTTGGGAATCGACGCCAACGCACGCCAGAAGAACAAGGCATGTCCGCCGAGGTTGTCGAACCCCAGCTCGACCCGGTGCCGGGCCCGTTCCAGGCGCGGGAACCGCGCGGTGGTGATAACTGCCACGAGGTCCCCCTATGCGTTGAGGATCTGCACGCCGATGGCGGTCAGAACCGTGTTGACGACGAATAATGCCATGAACGCGAAGACAACGGTCTCGTTGACCGCGTTGCCCACGTCTTTCGGGCCACCGCGGACGTAGAGCCCCTTGTAACAGGCGACGAGTCCGGCGAGCATGCCGAACAATCCGGCCTTGATCTCGGCGAGAACGAGCTCCCCGAGCCCGGTGATGAGCGTGATTCCATCGACGAACGCCCCGGGGTTCACGCCCTGGAGGAGCACGGAGAACAGGAATCCACCGAGGATGCCGATCGTGCACACGAGCCCGTTGAGTAGCAATGCCACGAACGTCGACGCCGCGACGCGGGGAACGACGAGCCTCTTGATCGGATCGATCCCGAGGACTTCCATGGCGTCGATTTCTTCGCGGATGGTGCGGGCACCGAGATCTGCGCAGATTGCGGTCGCGCCGGCGCCGGCCACGATGAGCACCGTGACCATCGGTCCGACCTGGGTGACTGCGCCGAGCGCGGCCGCTGCGCCAGACAGGTCGGCGGCGCCGATCTCGCGCAGCAGGATGTTGAGGGTGAAACTCACGAGAACCGTGAACGGGATCGCCACGAGAACCGTGGCGAGCATCGACACCCGGGCGATGAACCAGGACTGGTCGACGAACTCTCGGCCCTGACGAACGATCGCACCGAAGGACGCCAGAGTGTCCAGGGTCATGGCGAAGAATTCGCCGACACCCCTGAGCGGGGCGTCGAGTACTTTGATCACCTCGCCAGTCCTTCCTCGCGTATTGCTCCGATGTTCACGGCCCCTCGGCCTGAAACATCCCTTACATCATGCTGTGGCCAAACCCCGTCCGCTGGTATTTCGGACGGATTAACAGGAAACTCCACCTGAGAAAGTTAGTGGCACTTAGAGTTTTGCGACCTCACTCGCGGAGAACGAGCGCCCCTCTTCGCGTCCCTCCCAGTGCGAATCGATCGCAGCGGCGAATTCGGCCCGGTTCCAAATACCTCCATCGGCATCGAATCGCTGCTCGACTGTGGGGGCGGCGACAAGCGCCACCATCCCCCCATAGACGACGAACAATTGCCCGGAGACCTTCTGCGCCGCCGGCGAACCGAGATACGAGACCAGATCCGCCACGCGTTCGGGGGCGAGCGGATCCGGGCCGTCTTCCGGGTTCCATTCTTCGAAGACATCTTCGGTCATCGACGTGCGTCCGCGGGGGGCAATAGCGTTCGCGGTGACTCCGATCCGAGACAGGGCGCGCGAGGCGGACAGCGTCAACGCCGTGATTCCGGCCTTGGCCGCGCCGTAATTCGCCTGCCCCGGGGGGCCGAAGAGCGCGGCTTCGGAGGAGGTGTTGATGAGCCGTCCGTACACGGGCGCGCCGGCCTCTTTGCTCTTGGCGCGCCAATAGTGCCCCGCGTTGCGGGTGAGGAGAAAGTGTCCACGCAGGTGCACCTTCACCACGGCGTCGAACTCATCGTCAGACATGTTGAAGAGCATCTTGTCGCGAGTGATTCCCGCGTTGTTGACCACAATGTCGAGGCCGCCCAGCTTTTCCGCTGCGGAGATCATCTCGTCGGCGGTTGCCGCTTCGGAGACGTCACCGAGCACCAGCTCGGCTCGCGCCCCCGCCTCTTCGATGGCGGCGATGACCGCGTCGGTGTGCTCGGAGGTCTTGATGTCATTGACGACGACTGCGGAGGCACCGGAGCGAGCCAACTCGATCGCCTCGGCCGCTCCAAGCCCGGACCCCGATCCGGTGACGACGGCGACCCGCCCTTCGAGGGACAGCGAATCGCTTGCAGGGGTTTCGCTCACTCGTTACTCCTCAATCGACAATGCAGCCATCGGACATTTGGCCACGGCCTTACGCACGCGACCCTCTAGTTCTTCCGGAACCTCATCGACGAGGACCTGAACGTATTCGTCGTCATCGTCGAGCTTGAATACCTTGGGCGCGAGGCCTGTGCAGACCGCCTGCCCCTCGCAGCGAAGGTCATCGACAACTACCTTCATCGGTTTCCCCTTTGTGTGAACTCTTGGTGGACACTCGCAACACTCGAGCGATTGTCGCTCCGGTCGGGAGTGCGCGTCCGGATTACCAGACAACCAACAGTGTGACCGGGATAACTGTAACGTGTTCCAATTTTTGCGTGAATTGCCCCCTACCGAGTCGACTCGGCAGGACAATCGCGATCGTGAACTCCCCCATCCGTTCGATCGACGATTTCGATTCCCCCTCCGCTTCCCTTGCAGACTCCCTGGCTGCGCTGTCCACCACGGACGATCGCGGCATCAGGTTCGACGAGGAGTTCCTACCATGGTCACAGGTGGTCCGCCGGGCGCACGAGCGGATCGGCGCCTTTCGCCGGTGGGCGGCGAGAACAGGTGCGGGTTCGTGCGGTACGGGAGAGGATCGGCATCCGCCGCACATCGGCATCCTCCTCGACAACTCCCCGGAATTCGTCTTCTGGTTGTGTGCCGCCGCATCTTCGGAGCTCGTCGCCGTCGGCCTCAACGACACCCGCGCCCCGCGGGCGCTAGCCGCGGACCTCGCCACGGCGGACGTCCGAGTGGTCGTCTATGACGCCGGACATGCCGATCTCGCCCGCGAACTGGCCCGCCACACCGCCGTCTCAGTGATCCCGGAGGCCGAGTTCGCGAGAGTCCCGGCGAATGCGGCGTCCGACGTCATGGGCGATGTGACGGAGCCGGGAGAAGTGGACCCGGCTCGGGGCGGGGATTCGCTGGTCGCGCTGATCTTCACCTCGGGTACGTCCGGGGATCCGAAGGCGGTTCGTGTCACACAACGCAAGATCGCGGCGCCCGCACGCATGCTCGCCGACCGGTTCGACATCGGCCCCCGCGACTGCATCTACAACGCGATGCCGCTCTTCCATTCGAACGCGGTACTGGTCGCCTGGCCGATGGCACTGGTCACGGGGTGCGACCTCGCGCTGCGCCGGCGGTTCTCCGCCTCCGGGTGGCTCGGCGATGTACGCCGTTTCGGCGCGACGTTCGCGAACTACGTGGGCACGCCATTGAGTTACATTCTCGCCACCGACGAGCTCCCCGACGACGCAGACAACCCTGTGCGCATCGTCTACGGGAACGAGGCGGGAGCCGAGGTTCGCGAAGCGTTCGCGGAGCGCTTCGGGGTCCGGGTGGTCGACGGGTTCGGCTCGACCGAAGGCGGCGTGGCCATCTCACGCACCCCGGACACCCCGGCGGCCGCGCTCGGCCCCCTCCCCCAAGGCGTTCTCGTCGTAGACCCGGAGACCGACGCCCCTCGGGAGGTGGCACGCTTTTCCGATGACGGCGGGCTGGCGAATCCCCAGGAGGCGGTCGGGGAGCTCGTTCGCGAGGGACCGGGGCTCTTCGCCGGGTATTACGGCAACCCCGCCGCCGACGCCGAACGCATGCGAGGCGGGCGGTTCCGCACTGGCGACCTGGCATACGTGGACGCCGAGGGATTCGTGTACTTCGCGGGCCGCGCGTCGACGTGGATGAGGGTGGCCGGGGAGAACCTCGCGGCGAGACCGATCGAGCGAGTCCTGTTCCGGCACCGGCAGGTCGCCGAGGTCGCGGTGTATGGCATTCCCGCCACGCCGCCCCCGGGCGACGACGTTGTCGCCGCGGTGGTCCTCGCGGACCGTGTCGTCGACGAGAGGACGGTGGACGATTTCGCCGCCGGGTTCGGCGCCTTCCTCGCCGCGCAGAGCGATCTCTCGCGAAGGCAGTGGCCGAGGCTGCTCCGGGTTACTGCGGACCTGCCGCGCACACCGAGTTTCAAAGTCCGCACACCAGTGCTCGCCGCGCGCGGGCGCGCTACCGGCGATGATGCGGTTTTCCGCCGGGTCGATGGCGGGACCGCGCCGGCCTACGAGCCGCTGCGGTAGCGGCGCACCACGAAGGTGGCGGAACGGCGCCGTCAGCCTAGGAACTTGGTCCGCAGAGTCATCGCCTTCAGAAACAGGCTTGCCTGGCGCTTGGCGGCGGCGTCGAACGGCGGGGTCATGAAATCACCGACGTTGTAGTCGAAGTGGGAGACCGCGACCGCGCGGTCGCGCGAGAACGTGTCGAATCCCCATTTTCCATGGTAAGAGCCCATTCCGGACTGCCCCGAGCCGCCGAACGGAACGGCCGAGGACACCATGCCGATACCGAAATTATTGCCGTAGACGTTGCCCGAGCGGGTGTGCCCGACGACGTAGTCGAACCGCGGCCCGCGCTCGCCGTACCAGTACAGCACCAGCGGATCCGGGCGCGCGCCGATGTACTCGACGGCCTCGGCGATGTCGTCGTAGGCGAACACGCTGAGCACAGGGCCGAAGACTTCGTCCCCGGCGATCTCCATCTCGTCGGTGACCCCGGTGATGAGGGTCGGGGCAATCTTGCGCTCGACCGCGTTCGGCAGCTCCTCCCCATCTGGCACGGCCTGGCGGACCGTGGCCCCTTTCGCGCGGGCGTCGTCGATGAGTCCCACGATGCGCGTGAAGTTCGAGCCGTTGATCGTGGCGGTGTATTCCGGGTTGCCGGAGATCGCACCGAACTTCGACTCCCACGTAGCCAGCACCGTGTCGCAGAATTCTTCGAGCCTCGAACGGGGAACGAACACGTAATCCGGGCACACGCACACCTGGCCGCCGTTGACCATTCGCGAGCCCGCAACATTCGCGGCGGCCTCTGCGATATCGGCCTCGGGGTCGACGACGACCGGATTCTTCCCGCCGAGTTCGAGGGTCACCGGCGTGAGGTTCGCGGCGGCGTCGGCGGCCACTGATCGGCCGACCCTGGGCGATCCGGTGAAGAACAGATGGTCGAAATCGAGCACGGAGAAATCCGCACCGCGGCCGTGTTCGGGACCGGCGAAAGCGAGCTCCTCGACCGGGAAGTACTTCGGCCCGAGGGAGCAGAGCAGTTCGGTGGTGCGAGGGGTCGACGACGAGGGTCGGATCATCACACGGTTACCGGCACCGAGCGCGGAACCGGCGGGCACGATCGTGAGATACAGCGGGAAGTTCCATGGCCCCATGACGCCGACGACGCCCTTCGGTTCGTGGCGCACCTCCTGGTGGAAGCCGACCTTGGAAAGCGCCCTGGAAACCACATCGGGCTTCATCCATTTGGCGACGTGCCCCCGTTGGTGGTCGAGGTCCGGCATCGAGGCCGCGATGTCTGTGAGCGTCGACAGCGCCTCGGGCCGGGAGCCGTAATCCTCCTGCAGCGCGGCGGCAAATTCGGCGGCGTTGTCGAGAACGAGCTGCTTGAGCCGCGAAATCCGGTCGCGCCGCACCTTCGCGCTGGGCTGCGGATCCTCGCGCTGCGCCTGTTGCTGGATGGCGAGGATCTGCCCCAGGCTCAGTTCGCGCGCCGTCGCCCCGCCCGGAATCGCACCGCTCCCGTTGTGGTCATTTGTGACGCCGGACGTCGCATCTGTCGTGGTCATCGGCTACTTCCCTCGCGCGTATTCAACAAATAGAACACGTTCTACCTTACCGATAGTTCGCCTCTCAGCTGCCCGCGTTCCGGAAACCCCTTTCCGGAAACCACCGGGGAAGTCGCAGAACTCGATTGCGAAATACCGGGTCTCCGGCACCGCGAAAGGCCGCGCGAGCAGCGCCGAATTCTAGGAAGGCAACGCGAAGTGCGAGTGGTCCTGGGTTTCCACGCGTTCGGTGCCCACGTGCGCGGCGAGAATAGCTCGGGCGGTATCGACGAGCTCTGCCGAGGTGGACGAGGTCCGCACGACGACCAGTTGGATCGCCGATACCGGCGGCGCCCCGGGCAACTCGCGTAGCCCATCGGGCATCTTCTCCATCACCGGGGCGAGCATGGTACCCACCCCATGCCGGACTGCCTCGAGTCCGCTCGCCAGGTCGTTGACCTCGGCGGCGACCCGCCACCGGCGCCCGGACGCACTCCACGTATCGAAGGTCGGTTGGCGCAAGGTGCACGGCGGGGTGAAAACGACCAGCGGCACCTCCGCACCCTCACTCGGATCCGGCACCCCGGCACCCCACAACCAGCGCAGCCGGAAACCCTCCTCACGCGGAGAGATCTCGGGAGCGATCCTCGTGGTCACCGCGATGTCTATCTCACCGCGTTCGAGGAGCTCGCGGACAGTGCGGTTGCGATCGAGCAGAAGCCTGACATCGACCGGCTGGAACGCCTCGCGGAGCGGACCGGCGAGCATGGGCAGCACGAGCGCCGCAGAATTTTGCGCGGACCCGATGACGATCGAGTCTGATTCCTTATCGAAATAACTCACGGCATCGTCGTGCGCGGCGAGAATTGCTCGAGCAAACGACAAGAGCCGCTCGCCGTCCTCGGTCAATGCGATTCCACGGCCATCGTGGCGGACGAGCGGGGCTCCGCATTCCTTTTCGAGGCGCCGGAGGTGCTGACTCACGGCCGACTGCGTGATGACCAGGGACTGAGCTGCGCGGCGGACACCGCCGGTGGTCGCGACGGCGACGAGCGAACGCAGAGGGACGATGTCAAAGGTGCGGGGCACCCCGCCAGCTTAACACCGCAGCCCGGCGCAGCTATCGTGCCAGACGAGACCCTGCCGACCGTTCTTAATTCGAGAACGGTTGATTCAGAATACTTCATTGGACAGCAACACTTGCACACGACAAAGATAGAGGGCATGAAGATTTCCCCGTCGCTCGCGCTATCTACCGCGTTCTTCTACGCACTGGGCTATCCCATCGGCGCCCTGGCAGTCCGCGCGGCGACGCCGGGGATCGTGCTTCTCTCGCGATTCGTCGCCTCCGCCGTCATCCTTGCATGTATTGCGACGGCCCTCCGGCTGGAATGGCCGCGGGGCAAATTCGCCGTGCACGCCGCCGTCGTCGGGGTTCTCTCCCAGGGCGTGCAGTTCGTCGGCTGCTACCAGGCGATGCGCCTGGGAGTGTCCCCGGTGCTCGTGGCGCTCATCATCGCGATGAACCCGGTGCTCACTGCGGCCCTCGCCACGCGGGCGCTCGGCGAGCGTCTCGACCGGCGCCGGGCGGCCTCGGTGGCGCTCGCGGTGCTGGCGATCGGAGCGGCCTTCGCGGGACGCCTGCTCGACGTAGGCCGCATCGATGCCGCCGTTCTGTGGGTGGTTCTCGCGGTGTTCGGTCTCGCGGGTGGCGGCATCTACCAGCAGCGGTACCTCACCACAGGGCACCCGGTCGCTTCGAACGCGATTGGGATCGTCGCCGCGATCGTGCCGGCCGGGGTATTCACGCTCCTCACGAAGCAAGAGGTGACGAACGCGCCCCAGGCAGTCTGGATGGTGGCGATCCTCGTCGTGGCGAACTCGGTCGTGGCCGCGACCTTGTATATGGCGGCCATCAAGCAAGCAGGTGCGGCGGCGGTATCGCTGCTTTTCGGAATCATCCCATCGATGGCGGCGCTGCTGTCGTGGGCGATCATGGGTGAGCGCCCCGACCTCGGTGTGGTTGTCGGGCTCGTCATCGGTGCCGCCGCGTGTTTCCTGGGGATTAGGCGGCGCGGCGCCCGAAGCACACCCGTCGAGAACGAGGCCTCGAGGCGGCCGCGCGAGTCCAGTTCGAGCGCCTAGGTAAGCCGCCCGAAAGCCTGGATCTCCTCGACGCTTCCGGCGGTAACACACATCGTCGTAATACCTGCGTCCTCCCATTTACGCACCTCGGAGCGCACATGCTCTTCGTTGCCGATGATGGCCATCGCCTCGATCATCTCGTTCGGGACCGCCGCGGCCGCCTCGTCCTTGCGTCCGGAACGGAACAACTCGGTGATCTTCTCGACCTCGTCGTCGAAGCCGAGCCGCCGAATGGCGTCGGCGTGGAAGTTGGTGTCTTCCGAGCCCATGCCGCCGGCGTACAGCGCGACGAACGGCCGGTACATGTCGAATACCGGTTCCGGTTCGTCGGTGATGTGCACCATCGCCTGGAACGCGACCTCGAAATCGGCGCGGCTGCGGCGGGCTCCGGGCCGCGCGAACCCCTCGTCGAGCCAGGCGTTGAACTGCTCGGCCTGCCGCGGTGACGCGAGAAAACCGAGCCATCCGTCGGCGATCTCGGCGGCGAGCGCGATGTTCTTGGGCCCCTCGGCGGCGAGGTAGATCGGCAGGTCGGCGCGCAAGGGGTGCACGATCGGCTTGAGAGCCTTTCCCAGCCCGGTCGCATCCTCACCCGGGTACGGCAGCGTGTAAGCGGGCCCTTCGGAGGTCACAGGCGCCTCGCGCGCGAGCACTTGCCGAACGACGTCGACGTATTCGCGGGTACGGGCGAGCGGGCGGCGGAACGGCTCGCCGTACCACCCCTCGACGACCTGCGGCCCGGACACGCCCAGCCCCAGGATCGCGCGCCCACCGGAGAGATGGTCGAGGGTGAGCGCGTGCATCGCGGTGCTGGTGGGGTTGCGCGCACTCATCTGCGCGATAGCGGTGCCGAGTTTGATGTTCTTCGTCTGACTGCCGTACCAGGCGAGCGGGGTAAAGGCATCCGAGCCCCACGATTCGGCCGTGTACACGGCATCGAAACCGGCCTCATCCGCCGCCCGAATCAGTTCTGCGTGGTTGGTTGGCGGCTGAGCGCCCCAGTATCCCAGGGTCAATGCGAATTTCATGCCCCCATTGTGCCCCGCGCCACGTGTGCTGCGCACGGGAACTCCGCGCCCGAATGCCCTCGCCGCAAAACTAGAACGTGTTACAGTTGCGCCATCATCGCCCGACGGGATTCCACTGCGGGTTCTGGCACACCTTTTATGACGACGGAGGAGCGCGCATGTCCAGCGCCGCCGAGATTTTCGACTCCCTTCCCCATCCCCCACGAGCGTCCGAGGCCGCGAGAGCGCACCCCGCATACGCGGCGGCACGCAAGTCCTGGGCGGGCGCGATGGCGCGGGACAAGGAGTTCTGGCTTTCCGCCTTCGCCGACGACGCCGTGGTCGAGGACCCCGTCGGCCCTTCGATGTATTCCGAAGACGGCTCCGGGCAGCGGGGCAAATCGATGCTCTCGGACTTCTTCGACGCGTCGATCGCGGTCACGAGCTCACTGGAATTCGACATGCTCGACGCACTCGCCTGCGGCGACGAGATCGTGTTCCTCGGCACCCTCCGCGTCGGACTCGGCGACAACGTGATGGACACCGACATCGTCATCAACTACCGGGTGAACTCGTCCGGCGTTCTTCTCAACCTGCGTGCGTTCTGGGAGTTCGAACGCGCCTCGGCCACCATCCACCCGGCGTCCTGACCGGCGCCACTACCGACGAGGAGAACTTCGCCGTGGATTTCTCGATTCCGATCGCGTTCACCCCGCTTGACCAGCTTGTCCCTCTCGCCCAGGCAGCCGAGCGGCTGGGTTTCGCCCGGATCACGCTTCCCGATTCGCTGTTCTACCCGCGCAAGCAGGACAAGGAATACCCGTACACCCCGGACGGCTCGCGGATGTGGGACGAAAACACTCCGTGGGTCGAGCCATTTATCGGTGCCATGGCGATGGCACAGGCCACGTCGACGATTCGCATGTGCCCCTCAGTGGTGAAGTTCGGCCCGCGTCAGCCGCTCCTGCTGTTCCGACAGGCGGCGTCTGTCGCGATCATGTCGAACAATCGGCTCGATCTCGGTGTCGGGATCGGCTGGGATCCCAACGAGTTCGAGTGGTGCGGAGTTCCTTTCGCCAAGCGCGGCGCCCGTGTGGACGAGATGCTCGACATCTTCCGAATCGCAGGTGAGGGAGATTTCTTCACCTATTCCGGCGAGCACTTCGAGTTCGACGAGATGTCTCTCGCGCCGGTGCCCTCGGAGCCGATCCCGCTCTACATCGGTGGACATACGAAGAAGGCGCTGTCCCGCGCGGCACGAGTCGGCATGGGGTGGACCTCGGCGATGATCGAGTTCGACCAGCTCACCGAAGTCATCGCCACCCTCGAGCAGAATCTCCGCGCCGGAGGACGCAGCCTCGCCGATCGCGGCGACGGCGCACCGTTCGCGATTCAGGTCGTCTCGATGGACAAGTTCGGGACAGCCGGGTTCGCAGATCTCGCGGGCGCGGGGGTCACCGACGTCATCGTGATGCCGTGGATGATGTCCGGCCTCGGTTTCGACGCACCCGTCGAGGACAAGATCGCGACCATGGAGACCTTCGCCGATAAATACATTCGCGGCTGAGCGCCGTCATTCTTCGGGGTGTGCCCTCAGTTCCTCACGGTGCCGTTAACCTTGGGACATGACCGATTTCGGCTCGAACGTGCTCGGACCCGACGATTCGCTTCCTGCGACGCTTACCTCTGCGGCCAGGGAAGCCACCCGGATCGAGGTATTCACCGGAGCCGGGATGAGCGCCGACTCCGGGCTCGACACGTTTCGAGACGCGCAGACCGGACTGTGGTCGAAGGTGGATCCCCAGGCGCTGGCGAGCGTGGACTCGTGGACTTCCGACCCCGACCCCATGTGGGCTTGGTATCTCTGGCGCGCCACGCTCGCGCGGCGCGCAGCCCCCAACGCCGGGCACGAGGCCATCGCCCGCTGGGGCACATCGCACGGTAGCCGGGTGCACGTGACGACCCAGAACATCGACGATCTGCACGAACGGGCCGGCTCCGAAGATGTTGCGCACCTCCACGGCAGCCTGTTCGCCTTTCGCTGCACGATCTGCGAGAAGCCCGCCGCCAACCCCGAGTTCCCTGTCGAGCCCGTGGAGCGGCTCTCCCCGCCGAAGTGTTCCCTGTGCGGCAATCTGGTCCGTCCTGGCGTGGTGTGGTTCGGCGAGGCACTACCGATGTCGGATTGGGAACGCGCGGAAGAGTCCATGCGCGAGACGGATTTCGTCGTCATCGTCGGCACCTCGGGGGTTGTCACCCCCGCCGCGAACCTGCCGCTCGTCGCTTCAGAACGCGGGGTACCCATTCTCGAGATCAGCCCCGACGACACGGGGCTGACGTCCGTGGCCACCTGGTCGTGGCGCACGACGGCCGCGGTGGGCCTGCCCGCGCTCGTGTCCGCGGCTACCGGTCGGTAACGCCCGCGCCGAGTAACCCCGCCTCCGAGACATCTCGGAGACACCACAACAACTCGCGGTTGACGTCGTCCGTCGCCTCCAGATGCATGAGGTGACCGGCGCGGCCGACAGCTCGTACGGCTCGTACGTCGTCATGGTAGCGGTCGAGTTTCTTGAGCGGCTCGCGCCCGTGGAATCCCTCGAGATCGGGATCATGCTCGGAATAGACGAAGTAGAACGGCACGGGGTTGGTGGTGCGCTCGAAAGCCTTACGCTCGGCCCATTGTGCGTCGATCGCGCGGTACCACTGAAGTGGCCCGGTGAATCCGGTGCGTGCGAACTCGCGCTCGTACCGGTCCATTTCCTCGGAGCTCAGCCATGTCCACGGCAGCGACGGCGCCTCGGGGAGGGCATCAAGATAGTCGGTGCCTGCGGGGTGCTTCCACACGTCGAGATAATGAAAGTCGGCCGACAACGCCCAGAACACGCGCTCGAGGAAGGTGCGGGCATTGGCGTCCATCGACGCCTCCGCACGACCAGGCTCCTGGAAATAGTGCATGTGGAAGAAGTGCTTCTCGGCCATTGCCGCGAATGCCTGGCTCGGCGGATGATCTCCGAATGCTGCCACGAAGGGGTTCTCGAAGCCGACTACGGCGCCCACCCGTTCGGGCTTGAGCTGGCAGAAGTCGTAGGCCGCGCCGGCGCCGAAATCGAAACCGCAGAGAACAACCCGCTCATCGGAGCCTATCCCCGCATCGTCTAGTACAGCTTCGATATCGCCGGTTATCGGTTGGGGCGTGTAATACTGCGCACCGACCGGAGCACTCGAGGCTCCGAAACCTCGCATGTCCGGTGCGAGTACGCGCCAACCGGCCTCCTGTAGCACCGGGATCTGGCGGTGCCATGTGTAGTGGAAATGCGGGAATCCGTGGAGCAGAACGATCGTCGGCGCCGTCCCGGACTGCGGCGTGTCACTTGTTGACGGCGGGCAGTCGAGATACGCGATCGTGACGCCGTCTGCGGAGCCCGCGGCGCGCACCTTCCCGCCGAATGCTTCTTCCATGTTCGTATTCCTCTCCTACGCCAACGTCGGCACCGGAGTGGCCCCGTCGGCACCGGAGTGGCCCCGTGGGTGCCTCCGATGCCGACGTTTGCGGTGTTGGTCGAGCTTCGTTTGTGTTGCCGGCGCCTAGTTCGCCTTGGCAGCCGGGCAGAAATTCACAGGCCACTCGGTGATGCCGTTGAGCCAACCGGAGCGAAGTCGCGTGTGGTCCCCGAGGGAGGCCATATCCGGGAGGTGATTGGCGATTGCGTTGAAGATGAGCTCGATCTGCAGCTTCGCGAGGTTTGCACCGATGCAGTAGTGCGGTCCGTTACCACCGAAAGTGACGTGCGGGTTGTTCTCACGCGTGATGTCGAAAGTGAACGGATCGTCGAAGACGTCCTCATCGAAGTTGGCGGAACCGTAGGCCATGACAACGCGCTCGCCCGGCTTGATCGTCTTGCCGCCGATCTCGATTTCCTTTACTGCCGTGCGCTGGAACTGGATGACCGGGGTGGCCCACCGGAGAATCTCGTCGTAGGCGGTCTCCGGGCGCTCCGACTTGAACAGCTCCCACTGCTCCGGGTTGTCGAGGAAGGCGATCATCCCGTGGGTGGTGGCATTGCGGGTCGTCTCGTTGCCGGCGAATGTGAGAAGAATGAAGAACCAGCCGAACTCGTCGGGAGTGAGCCTGCCCCCGTCGACGTCTGCGTGCACGAGCTTGGAGATGAGATCGTCTTCAGGCTCGGCCTCGCGCTTTCCGGCCATCTCCATCGCGTACTCGAGGATCTGTGCGGCGGCGATGTGCGAGGCCTCGGCCACGTCCGGATCGTCGTAGCCGGCCATATTGTTCGACCACTCGAAAACTTTGAAACGGTCTTCCTGTGGGATACCGAGAAGTTCGGCAATGGTCTGCAACGGCAGCTCCGACGCGACCTCGACGATGAAATCGCCCGAGCCCTTCGCCGCTGCTCGTTCGACGATATCCTTCGCGCGCGCCTCGAGAGCCTCGCGCATCGATCGGATATTTCGGGGCGTGAATCCCTTGGAAATCGTCCGGCGGCGCATCTTGTGGTCTTCACCGTCCTGGTTGATGATCAGCAGCTTGATCATCTCGAGGATGTCGTCCTCGGTCCCGGGGGCGTAGCGCGGGATCGCCGTGTGCTGGTTGGTGATGAAATAATCGTTGGTGAGCCGGGAGATCTCCTTGATGTCCTCATGCTTCGAAGCGAGCCAGTAGCCATCGTCCTTGAAACCGTCGCTCCCCGGCTCGATCTCTACCCAGTGGATGGGTTCGGCTTTGCGCAGTTCGCTCCATTCCGGGTGCGGAATGCGCTTGGCGAACAATTCCGGACTGGTGAAATCGAACCCTGCGGGAATGCTGAGTTCGGGCGTCGTGGCGTTGGTCATCGTTGCTCCTTAGACGAAGATGCCCGTCCTAGATGAGTCGTCAATATCGCGAGAAAGTGCGTCCACACCCACTCGCCCCTCCGAGAGGGAACCAGGTTCGGCCCGTCTAGCCGTTGTGACTCATCACACTTTCAAAACGTAATCTAGAACACGTTTCAGTGACCATACTAGAACATGTTTCAATAATGGAAGAGGAAGTTCCGCAAGAAAGAACTCCTTGTCGGACAATCGTCCGACTGTTGCGGCTGCCATCACTCGCCGGCACCCGCCCAATGCCGCTCTACCTGCGCTCAATCGAAACCCCCGCGCAGCCCACGAGGAAGGACCACCATGGGAAATCCCGTCATCGTCGAGGCAGTTCGCACCCCCATCGGCAAGGCGCGCGGCGCCCTCTCCGGCCTTCACCCGGCGCATCTGCTGGGCGCATCGCAGAAGGAAGTGATCCGCAGGGCCGGCATCGACGCCGCCCTCGTCGAGCAGACGGTAGGGGGTTGCGTGACTCAGGCCGGGGCCCAGGGAAACAACGTCACCCGCGGCGCCTGGCTCGCCTCGGGACTGCCGTGGCAGACCGCCTGTACGACCATTGACTGCCAGTGCTCCTCGGCCCAGCAGGCCACTCATTTCATCGCCAACCTCATCGCCGCGGGCGCAATCGACGCCGGGATCTCGTGCGGTGTCGAGTCGATGTCGTGGCTTTCCCTCCGCGCCGCCGTCGGCGATGGATCCAATGGCATGCCCCGACCCGACGACTGGAACATCGACCTCCCCGACCAGTTCACCGCCGCCGATAGAATTGCCCGCCGCCGCGGTCTCGGCCGCGCGGACCTCGAGGAGCTGGGCGTGGCGTCGCAACGCAAGGCGCAACGCGCGTGGGAAGAAGGCCGCTTCGATCGCGAGACGTTCGCCGTCACAGCCCCCGAGCGCCAGAAGGACGGGACCTACACCGGCGCGGACATCACGGTCACCAAAGATCAGGGCCTGCGGGAAACGACTGCGGAGGCGCTCGCAGGACTCAAGCCCGTGATCGAGGGTGGCATGCACACTGCAGGAACCTCATCGCAGATGTCCGATGGCTCGGCGGCCGTACTTCTCATGGACGAGGACGTCGCCAGGGCTCAAGGTCTGACGCCGCGCGCACGGATCACCCACCAAGCGCTCGTCGGCGGCGAGCCCGAGTTCCACCTCGACGGGCCGGTACAGGCAACCGCGCGAGTGCTCGAGCGCTCAGGCATGTCGATCGGCGATTTCGACCTCTTCGAATGCAACGAGGCCTTCGCATCCGTACTCCTGAGCTGGGCCCAGGTCCATGGCCCGGATATGGACAAGGTCAACGTCAACGGCGGTGCGATCGCCCTCGGCCACCCCGTGGGCTCGACGGGCGCTCGCTTGATCACCACCGCACTGCACGAGCTCGAGCGCAGCGATGGCGAACGCGCCCTGGTGACCATGTGCGCCGGCGGCGCACAGGCCTCAGCTTCGGTGATCGAACGGATCTAGCGCGGCCGTGGCGCCGCGGCGCGGCACCGAGATCCGGTGGCGCGGAACGGATTACCGCTCAGTCAAAATGTGAACACGCCTAAGCCAATGAATGCCTGAAAGTTTTCTGGGAATACACTGCATGACGTCGGCGGCGCTTGGTCGAGTAGTCGCTTGCACACCCTCGGGCGGCTCCCCAATCGCCCCCCGACCCCTTGAATTTCCCGGAGGACGAACGTGCGCTACGTACTGCTGCATGGCCTGGCGTCATCGCCGAATGTGTGGTCCGCCGTCAAAATGCGGATGCGCAAGGAACTGTCGAATGGAAAGACAGACATTCTCGCGCCGACGCTCGTCATGGACGGGTCCATCGAGGACGAGGCGGACCGGGTCGCCTCGGCGATGTCCGTGCCCGCGGCGTCCGGCACGATTGTCGGCCATTCGATGGGTGGGCTCGTCGCCGTCGCACTCGCCGAGCGCCGACCCGAACTGGTCGAACGCTTGGTCCTCCTCAATTCCCCTACATCTGTAGAATCACGGCTTTCTTCGAAGCACCGGACCGAGCGGGCTCTCCGCAACCGGCGGGTCGGCGCGGCGATGTGGCGGATAATGGGAGAGCGCGCCGCGCGACGAGGGCTCGCGAGCGCTTTCGCTCCCGGATACCAGGTCCCGCAGTCCACCGTCGACGAATTCCTGCGCACCCCATACGAGACCTTTGTCGATTCCACCGAGGCGATCGACTCCTACCTCGCCGCCAAGCCACTGGCGGACAGGCTCGCTGGGCTCAACATCCCCACCACCGTGCTGTTCGGCACCGCGGACCAGCGCGTGGACCCGTCCATCGCGCTCGCGCAGTACCGCAGCTCCGGCTCGCCATCGGTTTCGGTGCACCCGATGTCCTATGTCGGGCACACGCCACCGATCGAGAACTCGCTCGCAACGTTTCGCGCGATCACCGGTGACGACGACATCGCGGCCTACCTGCAGGAAGACCGCGACGACGCGTCTGCTTCCGGCTAGCCCTAACGGGCGCCGTAGACCGGAACCGGGGCCGGCGACTCCGACAACAGCCCGGGGATGACTTCGGTAAGCTCTTCCGGACTCCAGCGCTCACCCTTGTCGGCGCCGGCGGCTCGCTGCCACCCGTCGCACACGGTGACCTTTCCACCCTCGGCCTCGAAAACCCGCCCCGTGACGTCGGCCGCGGCATCCGAGCCGAGCCAGACCACCAGTGGCGAGACGTTGCCCGGATGCATTGCATCGAAGGACCCGTCCGCTGGCGCGGCCATCGCCGAAGCCATCGCATCCCCGGCGGAAGTAGTCATGCGGGTACGGGCAGCGGGCGCGATCGCGTTGACGTTGATCCCGTAGCCGCCCATCTCGGCGGCCGCCTGGATGGTCAATAGCGCGATTCCCGCCTTCGCGGTTGCGTAATTGCCCTGCCCCACGGACCCGAACAGCCCCGCGCCGGAGGTGGTGTTGACGACGCGGGCCGCGCGCGGTCTGCCGGCCTTGGACTCGGAGCGCCAGTAGTTCGCGGCATAGTTGAGCACCGCGAAATGACCCTTGAGATGCACACGCGTGACGTTGTCCCAGTCCTGCTCGGACATCGATACGAGCATCTTGTCCCGCAGGAATCCGGCATTGTTGACGATGGTGTCGAGGTGGCCGAAGGTGTCTACCGCCTGTGCGACGAGCCCCGCTGCCTGCTCCCAATCCGCCACGTCAGCTCCGTTGACGACGGCCTCGCCACCGGCATCGATGATTTCCTGGACGACCTGCTCGGCGGGATGCTCGCCGGTGTCGGCGCCATCGAGACCGGCGCCGAGGTCGTTGACGACCACCTTCGCGCCGGCGGCGGCAAACGCGAGCGCATGCTCGCGGCCGAGTCCGCGGCCCGCGCCGGTGACGATGACTACGCGACCATCACAGATTCCCATGTCAATTCTCTTTTCTCCCGCTTCCACACGGGTTCCGATCGTTTATTGAACAGTCGTGCCCTGCGCTCTTGGCGGTGCGGCTAACTCTTGTTCGCCGTCGACGCCTCGAGGAACGCCGGTCGTTCCCCTCCCCCATGTACGAGCAGCTCCGCTCCGGTGATGAATCGGGCGAGGGGCGAGGCGAGGAACGACACCGCGTGGCCCACATCGGCGGGGTCTGCCATACGACCCATGGGCACCGTGGCGTCGACGGCCGCGATGCCATCACTATCTCCGTAGTGCATTTCGGCGAGTTCGGTCTTGACCGGGCCGACGACCACGGAGTTGACCCGAACATGCGGCGCCCATTCGACCGCGAGCGACCGGGTGAGCGAGTCGACCCCGGCCTTCGCAGCGCCGTAGGACGCCGTGCCCGGGGACGGCCTGTGTGCCGATACCGAGGAAATGTTGACGATCGCGCCGCCGACGGGCGCTTGAGCGGATGCCGCGCCCGACGTCATGACCCGGTGCGCCTCTTGAGCGACGGTAAGGCCGGCGAGGAGATTGAGGGCGACGATCTTCGAGTGGAAGTTCGCGCTGGCCTCGGCCGCCATGGCGAATGGCGCGCCGCCGGCATTGTTGACCACGATGTCGAGCCTTCCGTGGCGAGCGACGATCTCGTCCATCAGCCCGGCAACGGCCTGAGGATCGCGCAAATCGGCGCTGTGGAACTCGAGGGCGGCCAGATCGGGTTCGTCGGCGGGTCGGCGCGCGCAGGTGATGACGGTCGCGCCGGCCGCACTCAGCACGCGCGAGATACCCGCGCCGACGCCGCGGACGCCTCCGGTGACCAGCGCCACGCGCCCGGAGAGGCCGAGCCCTGCGAGATCCACCCCACTCGGCACCAAGGAAGAACTAAGCGATGCGTTCATAAGTGCTATCGTAACAAGCAAACCAAGCAAGCGTTTGGTTGCTTGCGGGGATTGCACCTCGAAGTTGTTGTGCGAAAGGTGGCCCGATGGGCATCAGTATCGAGAAGGAATCCGGTGGGATCGCGACCATCACGGTCGACTATCCGCCGGTCAACGCCATTCCGTCGGCGGGCTGGTTCGAGCTCGCCGACGCACTGCGCGAGGCGGGCCGAGACCGCGCGGTTTCGGTCGTGATACTCCGCGCGGAGGGCAAGGGATTCAATGCCGGCGTGGATATCAAGGAAATGCAGCAGTTCGAGGGGTTCGACCACCTCATCGCCGCTAATCGCGGCTGCTTCGCTGCCTTCGCCGCGGTATACGAATGCGAGGTTCCGGTGATTGCGGCTGTGGCCGGGTTCTGCGTTGGTGGCGGTATCGGCTTGGTAGGCAACGCGGATTCGATCGTCGCGTCCGAGGGCGCGAAGTTCGGCCTTCCCGAGGTCGACCGCGGCGCGCTCGGCGCTGCCACCCACCTCGCTCGAATGGTTCCCCCGCACGCGCTTCGCACCATGTACTACACCTCTACAAATGTGACGGCGGAGCAGCTCCACAGCTGGGGCACCGTGCACCGCGTCGTCCCCAGAGAAGAGCTCGACCAGGCCGCGCGGGAGCTCGCGGAGCAGATGGCCGCGAAGGACACGCGCGTACTGCGCGCCGCGAAGGAGGCCCTCAACGGCATCGATCCGGTCGACGTGAAGAAGTCGTATCGCTTCGAGCAGGGCTTCACCTTCGAGCTCAACCTCGCCGGCGTCGCCGATGAGCACCGCGACGAGTTCGTCTCCTCCGGCAAGAATCTCGACACACGTTCGCAGAACGACACTACTGGAAAGGACTCCTGAGCAGTGGATTTCACCCCACCCGCCAAGCGCGATAAGCGCTCGACCCTCGACGAGATGGTCGGCCAACTTTCTGACGGGATGACCATCGGCATCGCCGGTTGGGGATCGCGACGCAAGCCCATGGCTCTCGTCCGCGCGATCTTGCGTTCCGATCTCAAAGACCTGACGATTGTTGCCTTCGGCGGACCGGACATCGGCTTGCTGTGTTCCGCGGGCAAGGTCAAGCGCGCCTACTACGGCTTCGTCTCGCTCGATTCGGCCCCGTTCTACGATCCGTGGTTTGCGCGCCGCCGCACCGAGGGATCGATCGAGGTGCGCGAGATGGACGAGGGCATGGTGCGCGCCGGCCTGCAGGCTGCGTCGCAACGCCTCCCCTACCTTCCGATTCGCGCCGGACTCGGATCCTCCGTGATCGACTTCTGGAACGGCGAACTCGCGACGGTCGACTCCCCGTACGGCTATGAAGGGCCGATCGCGTCGACCGACAGCGCCAAGGAAACCCTTCTCGCCATGCCCGCCCTTCGGCTGGACGCGGCCCTCATCCACCTGGACAAGGCGGACAAGCACGGCAACGCCGCCTACACCGGGGTCGACCCGTACATGGACGACCTGTTCGCTAACTCCGCCGACCTTCGCCTACTCGAAGTCGACGAAATCGTCGATTCGGCCGACGAACTCATCGCCGAAGTCGGCGCCGAGCGCATGCTCCTCAACCGCATGCAGGTCGACGCAGTCGCCGAGGCTCCGGGAGGGGCGCACTTCACGTTCTCCGGCTCCTACCGGCGCGACGAGGCTTTCCAACGCCACTACGCGCAGGCCGCGAAGCAGGACGACACGTGGGAGGAGTTCCACCAGCGGTTCCTCTCCGGGACCGAATCCGACTATCAGGACGCCGTCAAGGCATTCGCCGCCGAGAACGCCGCGAAGGGAGACACCAAATGAGCACCCCCACTACTCGAGTAGAGCGCGCGGACTACTGCGCAATCGCCTGTGCGGAGATCTTCGCCGGAGCAGGAGAGATCTTCGCGTCCCCGATGACACCGATGGCTACAGTCGGTGCGCGGCTGGCGCGCCTGACCACCGAACCCGACCTCCTCATCTCCGACGGCGAGTCGAAGTTCCTCGGCTCGACGCCGGCCGTCGGAAAGGTCGCCGACCTCGAGGGGTGGATACCCTTCGGGCGCGTCTTCGACACCCTAGCGAATGGCAAGCGGCACGTCGTGATGGGCGCCAACCAAATCGATAAGTTCGGCAACCAGAACATCTCCGCCTTCGGTCCGCTCGAGCAGCCCAAGCGCCAGATGTTCGGGGTGCGCGGAGCTCCCGGCAACTCCATCAATCACGCGACGAGCTACTGGGTGGCGAAGCACTCCGCCCGCGTTTTCGGTGAGTCCGTCGACGTCATCTCGGGAATCGGTTACGACCGCTACGACGAGGGGGATCCGGCGTTTCGATTCCACCACCTGCACCGCGTGGTGACCAACCTCGGTTCCTTCGATTTCTCAGGTCCGGGCGGGACGCTCCACGCGCGCACATTGCACCCCGGCGTATCCGCCGACGAGGTGCGCGAGAACACCTCGTTCGAGGTCTCGGGTCTGGACGCCGCCGAACCTACGCGCGCCCCGTCGGAGGAGGAGCTCTACGTTCTCAACGAGCTCGTCGACCCGAAGGGACTGCGCTTCCGCGAGGTACCCCGCGAAGAGGACATCAAGTGAGCGCGGCGGCACTGGAGACCGACTTCACGAAGCTCGTCGGGATCGACTACCCCATCGTGCAGACGGGAATGGGGTGGGTGTCGGGCCCACATCTGACGGCGGCGACCGCAAACGCGGGAGGGCTCGGAATTCTCGCTTCGGCGACGATGACGTACGACGAACTCGAACAGGCGATCCGTCGCACCAAGGAACTCACCGACAAGCCGTTCGGGGTCAACCTCCGCGCGGACGCCGAGGACGCGGAGGCCCGCTGTGAGCTCATGATTCGCGAGGGCGTCAAGGTCGCCTCGTTCGCGCTCGCACCGAAGCCGGAGCTTATCGCACGGCTCAAAGACAACGGTCTCGTCGTCATCCCCTCGATCGGCGCCGCCAAGCACGCGGTCAAGGTCGCCTCCTGGGGCGCGGACGCGGTCATCGTCCAGGGCGGCGAGGGCGGAGGACATACCGGGCAAGTCGCAACGACCCTGCTACTTCCCTCGGTCATCGATGCGCTCGGCGGCCCGGGGAACACCTCGATCCCCGTCGTCGGCGCCGGCGGTTTCTTCGACGGGCGCGGACTCGTCGCGGCGCTCGCCTACGGTGCATCGGGCATCGCGATGGGCACTCGCTTCCTGCTCACCTCCGACAGCCGCGTGCCCGACGAGGTCAAGGCTCAATACCTCGAGCGCGGCTTGCAGGACACTGTCGTTTCGACGCGCGTGGACGGAATGCCGCACCGCGTCCTTCGAACCGGGCTCGTCAACGCTCTCGAATCCGGCAATCCCGGGAAGAGCCTCGTCGCGGCGGTGCGAAACGCGCAGAAGTTCAAGTCGATGACGGGCATGAAGTGGCAGGCCCTTGCCAAGGACGGCCTCAACATGAAGAAGTCTTCGGACCGCACGTGGCAGCAGATCGTCATGGCCGCGAACACGCCGATGTTGCTCAAGGCGGGGCTCGTTGAGGGAAACACCGACGCAGGGGTTCTCGCCTCGGGGCAGGTGGTCGGCATGATCGACGACCTTCCCTCATGCGACGAGGTGATCCAGCGCATCATGGCGCAGGCCCACGAACGGTTGGCCGCCCTACCCGGTCGCTGATCGGGGCCGCAGGGGTCCACACTGATCCGACACAAGCGCCCGCAACCTGGACATCTCAGGTTGCGGGCGCTTTCCGCGTGGGCGAGCAGCTGCGGGGTTAGTCGAGACGCTCGATGATCGTCACGTTTGCGGTGCCGCCGCCCTCGCACATCGTCTGCAGGCCGTAGCGGCCGCCGGTGCGCTCCAGTTCGTTCAGCAACGTGGCAAACAGCTTCGCGCCGGTCGCACCGAGGGGGTGACCGAGCGCGATTCCGCCGCCGTTCGGGTTGACCCGATCGATGTCGGCACCGGTTTCGGCGAGCCACGCGAGCACAACCGGGGCGAAGGCCTCATTGATCTCGACGACGTCGATGTCATCGATGCTCAGGCCGGCCTTGTCGAGCGCGTACTTGGTCGCCGGGATCGGCCCGGTGAGCATCAAGACGGGATCGTCGCCGCGAACGGTGAGATTGACGATGCGAGCACGGGGCTTGAGACCGTACTTCCTTACCGCATCACCGGAAGCGATGATGCCGGCGGAAGCGCCGTCGGAGATCTGTGAGGCGACGGCCGCGGTCAACGTTCCCCCTTCGGCGAGCGGCTTGAGTCCCGCCATTTTCTCCATCGAGGTCTCGCGAGGGGTCTCGTCCACGGCGAAATCGCCAAACGGGACGATTTCGCGTTCGAACTTCCCCTCCTTGATCGCCGCGAATGCCCGCTCATTCGAGCGCAGCGCGAACTCTTCCATCTGCTCGCGGGACAAGTTCCACTTATCGGCGATCATCTGCGCGCCGCGGAACTGGGAGATCTCCTGGGTACCGAAGCGCTCGGTCCATCCCTTCGATCCCGTGAACGGATCGTCAAAGCCGTATTCGCGGCCCGCCGTCATCGCCGAGGAAATGGGAAGAGCGCTCATGTTCTGCAGGCCGCCGAAGACGACGACATCCTGGGTGCCGGACATGACCCCCTGTGCAGCGAAGTGGATCGCCTGCTGCGACGAACCGCACTGGCGGTCGACGGTGGTGGCGGGAACCTCGAGCGGGAGCCCGGCTGCAAGCCAAGCCGAACGGCCGACGTTGCCGGCCTGGGGACCGATGGTGTCGAGGCAGCCGATCACCGCGTCGTCGACCACGGCCGGATCGAGGCCCGTGCGGTTGAAGACCTCCTTCAGCACATGCGCGCCGAGGTCGGCCGGGTGAACGGCCGACAGGCTCCCGCCACGCTTACCCACCGGGGTGCGCAGTGCTTCGACTACAAACGCTTCCTGAACCATGTGAACTCCTGGGTGATCGAAATTAGTCGTCCGCAAGCCCGTCGAGGACTATGCGCAAGTATTGGTCGGCGATTTCTTCTTGCGAGACCTTCCCGCCGGGTCGATACCAGCGAACGGCCACCCACACGGTGTCGCGCATGAACCGGTAGGTGAGGTTGGGGTCGAGGTCGGCGCGAAAGGCACCGCTGGCCTGTCCCGCCTCGAGAACCTCGATCCACATGTCGCGGAACTCGCGGTTGCGCAGCTCGAGATAGTCGAACCGGGGAATCCCCTGCAAGTGCTTGATCTCGTCTTGATAGATGGCCACCTGGTCGCGGGAATCGTGAATCGCCTGAAACGACGCACGCACGAGCCTTTCCAGAGCGTCGCGCGGGCCGGCATTTTGCCTGACGATCTCCTTATAGGTGGCGAACAGCCCGTCGAGAAACTCACGGAGCACCTCGTCGACGATCGCTTCCTTCGACGAGAAGTGATGGTAGAGGCTGCCCGACAGAATGCCGGCGGCGTCGGCGATATGGCGTACCGTCGTTGCCCGTACGCCTTGCTCCGCGAAGAGGCGAGCGGAAATCTCCAGCAATTCCGCCCGACGGGACTGCATCGCCCCGGATTTCGTTCGCGCCTGCTCCGTCTTCTGCGCCATTCCCCCACTATAACCTAGCAAGCGCTTGGTTGGGGTCGTGGCCCGAAGTCGGGATCGAGACACCTCAGGTAGAGATTGCGCCGCTCGCGACTATCTCGCGCCAGAGGACATCGACCCCTTCGACGATCCGCGTGTACCCGGCACCGCGTAGCTCGGCCTCGCCGATCCCTCCGGTACGGACGGCGATCGAGGGAACGCCCGCCTTACCGGCGGCGATTGCATCCCACGTTGCGTCACCGATCATGATCGCGTCGCTCGGCGCGACACCGGCGCGGCGTACCGCCAGATCGACCACGGAAGAATCCGGCTTGGCCCTGTGGACGTCGTCGCCCGTCGTCACAGCCGACACTTCCTCATCGCATCCGAGCACGTCGCGCGCGATGTCGAATTCCTCCGGCGACGAAGCGGTGGCCAGCACAACGGTGTAACCGGCTTCCCGCCCCGCGCGAAGCAGCTCTCGCGCACCCGGCAACGGACGCAACCGGACTGCGTCGGCCGAATAGTAGCGCCCGTGGAGCGCGCTGATCTGATTGGCCAGTCCGGCCGCTCCGGCGGCATCGACATGGTCGCCTCCGAAGGTCGCCAGGAGTTCCCTCACCAGCAATGCCCCGTCCATACCGATTCGCCGGTGTATCTCGACGCGTGGCACTGCGATTCCGCATTCGATGAATGCCGCCCACCAACACTCGACATGCACGTAGGTCGAGTCGACCAGCGTCCCGTCGACGTCGAAAAGTAGGGCTTTGTTCGCCATGATGCTTGCCCTCCACTCCACGGGCCCGATTCGAACCCGCGCCCCCATACTCCTCCGCGAGGCGCGAATGAACAAGGCCGACAAAGTGGACGTTAGGTTGAGATGCGCTGACGCACTTTAGGGTTCACAATCGTGAGATGGGTACTCGATTTGGTTACACACTCATGACCGAACAATCCGGGCCGAAAGATCTCGTCCGCTACGCCGCCGCGGCAGAACGTGCAGGGTTCGATTTCGAGGTCGCCTCGGACCACTACTTCCCGTGGCTTTCCACACAAGGGCACGCACCGTATGTCTGGAGCGTGCTCGGGGCAGTGGCGCATGCCACCGAAACCATCGACCTGTGCACGTACGTCACGTGTCCGATACTGCGCTACCACCCCGCCGTGGTCGCACAGAAGGCGGCCACGATGCAGATCCTCGCCGATGGTCGATTCATGCTCGGGATCGGCTCAGGCGAGAACCTCAACGAGCACGTGGTGGGGCGCGGATGGCCGGCCATACACACCCGCCACGAGATGACTGCCGAGGCCCTCGAGATCATTCGCGCCCTTCTCGCCGGCGGAATGGTCGACTTTTCGGGGCAGCACTTTCGCGTGGAGTCCGCTCGCCTGTGGGACATTCCTGACGGCGGAGTTCCCATCGGCGTGGCCGCCGGCGGGCCGAGAGCCTTGGACGCCTTCGGCCATCTCGGCGACCACCTCATCGCCACCGAGCCGAATGCGGACCTGGTCGAACAGTGGAACTCCAGCCATTCCGACGCTCCCATCGGCGGCGGATCGAGGGCGATCGGCCAGATCCCCATCAGCTGGGACCCGACATCCGAGAAGGCGGCGATTCGGCGAGCACACGAGCAATTCCGCTGGTTCGCAGGCGGTTGGGCCGTCAACGCCGACCTCCCCACGACCGCCGGCTTCGACGGCGCCACGACATTCGTGCGTGAGGACGATGTCGCCGAGCAGTTGGCGTGCGGCCCGGATCTCGATGCGATGGTCGACAAGATCCGACCCTACTGGGAGGCGGGCTTCACCGATGTCGCGTTGATCCAGATCGGCGATTCCACCCTGGACCGCTTCCTCGCCGAGGCTGCGGAACCGCTTCTCGCCAGGCTTCGAGAAGCCGCCCCGTAAACAACATCAATAACTTTGTCCCCTCTAGTGACACCCGTGTGAAATTCGGTTTATACTGTTCTGTGACCTAGATCATGGCCGCGACCTCCGCGCGCGCCCCGAATCCTCAGAGGAATCTCATGTTCTCACGTTTTCGCACACGGGTCGCGGCCGTCGCCGCCACTTCCGCTCTCGCCCTCGGCGCCTCGGCACTCGGCGCCGGCGCCGCCAACGCTGTTTCCAATAACCACGTCGTCAACGGAAATTCCGTGTCAGTGACCTTTGCCCTCGAAGACGGAGACATCGCCGACACCTGCGTCGCCGCGCTCGTCACAACTGCCAAGGCCCCCACTCTCGCCGAGCAGTTCACCTCGATGAACCTCCCTGCGATCCTGGACGTCCTCGGCGGAAATGATCCGGACGTCACCCCGCTCAAGACGAATAGCGGTAGCCCTGCAGCTGGGCTTGCCCCCATTTTCACGCCGTCTCGTACCGTGACCGCCAAGGACGTGCCGAGCAACGTCTACTCGATCGTCTCGTATTGCCTACTCGACAGCGGTGCCCGTATCGAACCGGCCGTCATCGTCGGCAACCCCGTCGAAGCCGGGCTCGGCTCTATCCAGTCCGGCTCCTCGGGAGAGAACCTCGCTGCGGCGTCCGCTTCGCTGCCGACGCTGCTCGGCCTCCTCGCCAGCGGCGGGGTCAGTTAACCCCTTCGCGCAAAGCACCACCCCTGACGCCGGGCGTCCTGGAATTCCAGGACGTCCGGCGTCAGGCGCGTTGGGAGGAAATGGAGACGACCTCGCCGGTCATGTACGTCGCATAGTCGGAGGCGAGCATCGCGACGGTCGCGGCGACCTCCCAGACATCGGCCGCGCGGCCGTAGGCCTCCTTCGCGGCGAGGGAGTCGAGCAGCTCGCCGGGCGCGGACTTCTCGAGGAACTTGTGCCGCGCGATGGACGGTGCGATCGCATTGATCCGCACGCCGAAGTCCGCACCCTCGATCGCCGAGCAACGAGTGAGCGCCATGACCCCGGCCTTCGCGGCTGCGTAGTGCGCCTGCGCGCGCTGGGCCCGCCAGCCGAGCACGGAAGCGTTGTTGACGATCACCCCGTTGTGCGGAGCATCGCGGAAGTAGCGCAAAGCGGCACGCGTCGCGCGGAACGTGCCGTTGAGCGTGATGTCGAGGACGCGGTCCCAGTCCTCGTCGGACATGTCGACGAGCTCGCCCTCGCCGCCGAAACCGGCGTTGTTGATGAGCACATCGATCTGCCCGAGCTTCTCCGCGGCGCCGGCGATGAGCGCGTCGACGTCCGCCGTCGACTGCACGTTGCACGTGATCCCGTCGATGCGCTGGCCCGGGAACTCCTCCGCGAGCGCAGCGACGGATTCGCCCAGGCGCCGCTCGTGGAAATCCGAAAGCACCACGTCGGCACCCTCGAGCGCCGCGCGCCGAGCAGAAGCGAAGCCGATGCCGGTTCCGGCGGCCGCCGTCACGACCACTTTCTTTCCCGCAAGGAGCCCGTGGCCCGGGGTCTCCTCGGGAACGACGGCGAGCGGGGATGCGGGGCGGTTGTCATTCATTACTGTGGCCTTGCCTCTCGTGGGAGTCCGAGAACGCGCTCGGAGATGATGTTGCGCTGGATCTCGTTGGATCCGCCGTAGATGGTGTCCGAGCGGGTGAACAGGAAAATCCGCTGCCATTCGGCGAGTTCGAGGTGCTCTGGGTCGTGAAGGTCGTTTGCGTCGCCCTCGGACGTCTCGGTGGGCCCGAGCAGACTCGGCGCGCCCTGGATCGCCATCGCGAGCTCACCGAGGTCGCGATGCCAGTTCGCCCACAACAGTTTCGCAGCCGACGCGTTCCCGCCGCTGCTGTCGCGGTCGGCGAGCGTGCGCAGCGCATGGGCGCGGATCACCTTGAGGCCGATCCACGCGTCGGTGATCCGCTCGCGGATCGCCGGGTAGCGCGCCTGCCCGGTGTCCTTCGCGAGCTGGGTGAGCCGCTCGAGCTCCCGCGCGAATCCGACCTGTTGCCCAAGTGTCGACACCCCACGCTCGAACTCGAGGAGCGTCATCGCGACCTTCCACCCCTCCCCCTCGGCGCCGACGCGCATATCCACGGACGTACGCGCTCCGTCGAAGAACACCTCGTTGAATTCGCTGGTGCCGGTGAGCTGCTGAATGGGCCGGATCTCGACCCCGTCCTGATCCAACGGAACGAGCAGAAAGCTCAGTCCCTTGTGCCGCTTCGACCCCTCTTCCGTCCGCGCGATGACGAACGCCCACTGCGACAGGTGCGCGAGCGAGGTCCACACCTTCTGTCCCGTGATCACATAATCGTCGCCATCCCGCCGCGCCGTCGTCGCGACGTTCGCCAGGTCGGAGCCGGCGTTCGGCTCCGAATACCCCTGCGCCCACAGCTCCTCGACCGCCACGATCTTCGGCAGGAACTGCCGCTTTTGCTCCTCGGTTCCATGCGCGATGAGGGTGGGACCGAGCAGCGTTTCCCCGAGATGCGACACACGCGCCGGCGCATTGGCCTTCGCGTACTCCTCGTGGAAACGCACCTGCTGCGCGAGACTCGCCCCGCGCCCGCCATACTCGACCGGCCAACCCACGCACGTCCAGCCGGCGGCCGCCATGTGCCGCTCCCACTCTTTGCGTCGCGCGAAGAACTGGTGCTCGCTACCCGGACCGCCGGTGCCACGCAGATCCGCGAAATCGCCGGTCAGGTTCTCGTCGAGCCACGCCCTGAACTCATCCGCGAACTCCTCGGGGGTCTGCCCCGCGGCGCTCGGGCGCTCCGGAAACTCGTCAGTCATGCACCCAGCCTACCAAGCAATTGCTTGGTTGGTCCTTGGTGTCCCACCGCCGCCGCTCGTATTCGCGCATGACGTCGGAGTTAAGTATTCTCAGCGCGATCTCCAGCGCGGATAAGCGCAAAGTGCGCGATGTTACATACACTCATGACCATGACGATTCGAGGCATTCACCGAAATTCCCTGCGGACGAGGTCCGTCGCGGCCCTGGGCGCCGGCGTTCTCGCATTGAGCGGTCTGGCCGCCTGCAGCTCCGATGATTCCGCCGACGACGCAGATCAGACCCCTGCGTCCGAGTCCGCGGAGGTCACCACGGAAGAGGGCGAGGCCAACCCGGAGGCCGAGGCCAAGCGGTCTGAGCGCGAGCAGAAAGCACTCGGCGCCGAAGAGGTCGAGGGGCTTGCGCTGCAGGAGATCACCCAGGAGCAGTTCGCGCAGACCGGAACGCTTACCGAGCAGCTCACCGGTAATACGTCGATGCATTCCGAGCCGCCGGAATGTGCGGACGTCTTCCAGAAGCTCCAGGGAACCGGTGGCGCCGACACCAGTGCGGCGGTGGGTCGCCTCGGCCAGGACCCGAACATCCCCGACACCGCCTTTACCCTTGTTCTCAACGATCCTTCGGCGACAGCCACGGATTACACCTCGGCGTTCGAGCAGTGTGGCGATGTGCAGATGACGATGGACTTGCCCGGTCAGGACGGTCAGCCTCAGCAGATCACGTACCAGATGACCAACGAGGTCACCGGCGCCACGGCCCCGGAGGGCGCCGAGGACTTCTTCGCGGTCAAGAACACGTCCAACGCCGATATCCAGGGACAACCCGTCACTTCCGGAATCTTCTTGGTCTCGGGCAACGTGGGCGGCACAGCGATCCAGGTCAACGCGCAATCCAATGCGGGACCGATTTCGCCCGAGGCCGAGCAGCGCGCCCTCGACCTGTTCAATCAACAGGCCCAGAAGCTGCAGAACGGCTAGCATCTCTCGGCCACGTTGTGTCGATCCGACCCATTTTCATGGACTCGGAACTTTCGGCCCACCCGGTGCATCCACTGGGTGGGCCGTTTCTCTGCCCCGCCAGCCCCGGCATCGCGCCGAATCCACCGACCGGACAGACCATCGAAAAGGAAAAACCATGGACGCCTCGCTACCGAAGACCCGCCTCCGCCGCGTCACCTGCGCCGTCGCCGCAGTTGCCGCCGCCGCAGCGCTGACCGCCTGCTCCACCGAGAACGAGGACGCGACCCCGGACTCCGGTGCCACAGAGCAGACGCAGGCCGCCGAGGGCGAAGGCGAAGGTTCAGAGGAGAACGCCGCCCCCAAAGCACCTCTGTCCGAACTCATCCTCACCGGCGAGGAGGTCCCTGGGCTCAACTTCGAGCCACTCGGCCCCGACGGGATGATGCAGGACCTGGTATCGCAGGTACCGGACGATGTCGAGTTCCAACCTGCAGAATGCAAGGAGTTCGCAAACTACGGCGGTGAAGATTCCGCGGGGCTTGAGCTCCGAATGAGCGGATACGAAGACAACTCGAAGCTTGCCGGCGTCTCCCTGTCCTCCGACGTGGAATTGGCCGGCAAGGCACCTCAACTAGTGTCACAATGCCCCCACTACTCCTTCGAAGCCGATCTCTCGGACTTCGTCAAGGAGCAGACCGCGAACTCCGGATACGAGATCACCCCGGAGATCGAGCAAATGCTTGGCCCCGACTTCGGGAAAACCTCCCAGGACATCTCGGTCTCTGGGGTCGAAGCCGAAGCTCCCGAGGGAGTCGACAAGTTCTTCGCGTTCTATATCGAGGGCACCGAATCAGCCATGGGCCAGGAATTCCCCGTCGCCAAACTGCAACTCGTAGGAGTGGTCGACGGCGTCTTCGTCTCTGCGTACGGCGCTCCCTTCTCCGGTCTCGACCCCGAGACCGGAGAGTTGATGGGCAACCCACAAGAAGTCGACAAGGAGGCCTACCAGGCCAAGGCCGAAGAGGTGTTCGCCGCGCAGGTGGAGAAAATTCGCAACGCCTGACAGCCGGTTCACCCGCCCGCGCCATAAGGTTCCGGAGCCCAGAAAAGTCGAACCCTACCAAGCAACTGCTTGGTAGGGTTCGCTTATATGCGGCGCCGATAGCTACGGCGCCGGGACATCCGCAAGGCCCTAGGAGTTCCCATGACGACCACAGCTCACGCCTCGACGACTCTGCCTGTGGACGAGGTGCACACCACTCCCCAGGCCCTACGCCGCGCTGCCGAGCTGTGGCCGGACGGCGAGGCGCTCGCCGATGTCCAGTCGGGCGAGGACGTGCGGTGGACGTGGACCGAACTCGCCGAGCAGGTGCGCGCGTTTGCGGCCGCGCTCATCGAGGGCGGCCTGCAGCCGGGCGAGCGCGTGTTGGTGTGGGCCCCGAACACGCGGCACTGGGTCGTCGCCGGACTCGGAATCCAGTACGCCGGAGGGGTGCTCGTGCCCGCGAACACCCGGTACACCGGCACGGAGGCGCTCGAACTGGTCGAGCGGACGAATGCCCCCGTCGCAGTGGTAGCCGGAGAGTTCCTGGGGGCCGAGAGAATTTCGCAGCTCACCGAGGCCGCAGGCGGATCGTTGGACGGCACGCCCCTCAAGGTCGTCGTGCGCGTGCCCCTCGGCGGCACCGAAACCGCGACCTCCGACGTCATAAATGAATGGGATGCGTTCCTCGAAAAGGCGACCGGCACGTCGCTCGCCGAGGCCGAGCGCCGCGCGGACGCGGTTAGCGGGGATGACGTCGCGGATATCCTGTTCACCTCGGGCACCACCGGCAAATCCAAGGGCGTCGTCGCTCTGCACCGGCACACTCTCTACGCGGCGCGGGTGTGGGGGGCAAACGGCGAACTTTCGGAGCAGGATCGCTACCTCGTCCTCAACCCCTTCTTCCACTCGTTTGGATACAAAGCAGGCTTCCTCGTATGCACGCTGTTCGGGGCGAGGATCGTACCGCTCGCGGTATACAAGCCCGACGCGACGATGGAGCTCGTACAAAGCGAGAGGATTACCGTTCTGCCAGGCGCACCGACGATCTTCTCCACGCTCCTCGACGCGCCGAACCGCGCGGAGTTCGACCTGTCCTCGTTACGCCTCGCGGTGACCGGTGCCGCGATCGTGCCAGTAGTTCTCGTCGAACGGATGCAGTCCGACCTCGGCCTCGACACGGTGGTCACCGCCTACGGACTCACCGAGACCTCTGGCATGGTGACCACCTGCCGGCCCGACGACGCCGACGAGATCGTCGCGGGGACATGCGGGCGCCCCTTCGACGGAGTAGAGGTGAAAATCGCCGATTCCGGCGAGGTTCTCACACGCTCGCCGATGGTGATGGCCGGGTATCTCGACGATCCCGAGAACACCGCGAAGACCATCGACCCGGACGGCTGGCTCCATACCGGTGACGTCGGAGAGCTCGATCCGCAAGGCAATCTGCGGATCACCGACCGGCTCAAGGACATGTACATTTCCGGCGGTTTCAACGTCTACCCAGCGGAGATCGAACAGACTCTCGCGCGGCTCGGCGGGGTGGCCGACTCCGCGGTGATCGGAATTTCCGACGACCGCCTCGGCGAAGTCGGCAAGGCGTTTATCCAACGCTCTACGGATGCAGAGGGGAAGGCGCTGACAATCGAAACGGTGGCCGACTTTCTCGTGGACAAGCTCGCAGGCTTCAAGCGTCCACGCGAGATCGAGATCGTCGACGCCCTTCCGCGCAATGCGATGGGAAAAGTCGTCAAACCTGATCTGCGTGGACGCTGACGTTCGGCGCTACGCCACTTCGACTATGCGCGTCGCAGGCGAAGCGAGTTGAGCACCACGAACACCGAGGAGAACGCCATGGCCGCACCTGCGATCATCGGCGTGAGCAGCCCGGCCGCCGCGACCGGAATCGCTGCCACGTTGTAGGCGAAAGCCCAGAACAGGTTGCCCTTGATGTTCGCGAGTGTCTTTCGCGACAAGGAAATGGCCTCGGCGACCTTTCGCGGATCCCCGCTCACGAGAGTGATGTCCCCGGCCTCGATCGCGGCATCGGTGCCCGTACCCATGGCGATGCCGAGGTCTGCCCGGGCTAGAGCCGGCGCGTCATTTACCCCGTCTCCGACCATCGCGACGGCGACACCGGATTCCTGCAGTTCGCGCACCTTATCGAGCTTGCCCTCGGGAAGCACCCCCGAGATAACGTTCTCGGTCGAGATGCCGACTGCACGGGCCGCGGCCTTCGCCGAGCCTTCGTTGTCCCCCGTGAGCAGAGCTACATCGAGGCCTTGACGACGCAGTGACTCGACCGCCTCGCCCGCCTCCGCCTTCGGCTCGTCGGCGACGGCGATGATGCCGGCCGGCTCCCCATCGGCATATACCGCCACCACCGTGGCGCCGTCGGATTCGAGTTCCGCGGCCTTCGCCGCGAGTCCGGCATCCTTTCCGGCGGGCAACCGCGTGAGTGATGCAGCCCTCCCTGCCTGCACCTCCACCCCGTCGACCTTGCCCACGACGCCGCGGCCGGCGATGGATTTGAATGCCTGGAGTTCAAGGGCCGGGACCCCGCGCTCCGCCGCCCCGGCAACGATCGCACGAGCAATGGGATGCTCCGAGCCCGATTCCACGGACGCCGCGAGAGCGAGCACACCGTCGTCATCCCGCGACGGCGCGGAGACGACGGCACGCAGCGCCATCCGTCCGGTCGTGAGGGTTCCCGTCTTGTCGAAAACCACGGTGTCGACCCGGCGCGTCGACTCGAGCGCGCTGGGGCCGGAGATGAGGATGCCGCGGCGAGCGCCGTTGCCGGTGCCGACCATGAGCGCCATCGGCGTGGCAAGGCCGAGCGCACATGGGCAGGCGATGATGAGCACGGCGACTGCCGCCGTGAACGCCGGCATGATCTCCCCACCGATTGACCACCAGGCGCCGAAGGTGACCACCGCGATGGCGATGACGACCGGCACGAACACCGAGGAGATCCGGTCGGCGAGGCGCTGCACGGGCGCCTTCTCGGTCTGTGCATCGGACACCATCTGCGCCATCTTCGCGAGCTGGGTTTCCGAGCCGACGCGAGTGGCGCGCACGATGAGGCGCCCCGAGGTGTTGAGCGTTGCGCCGGTAACCGCATCCCCGGCAACGACCTCCACCGGCACCGATTCGCCAGTGAGCATCGACTCGTCGACCGCCGACTCACCGTTCTCGATTCGACCGTCGGTGGGAATCGTGTCCCCCGGGCGGACGATGAACAGGTCACCGACCTCAAGCGCGGCGGCACGAATCCGCTTCTCCTCCCCCTCCTCGAGAACGGTCGCATCGCTGGCACCTAGCTGCAAGAGGGCCTTGATCGCTGCGCCGGCCTCTTTTTTCGAGCGCGCCTCGATCCAGCGGCCGAGAAGGATGAAGGTCGTCACGCCGGCAGCAGCCTCGAAATAGATCATCTCCGCTGCATGACCGCCGGGGCGAAGCGTGAACTCGTGACCGAGCCCGGCGGCACCGGCGTCTCCGAATAACATCGCCCACAGGCTCCACAGCGTGGACATCCCCACCCCGAGGGAAACGAGCGTGTCCATGGTGAAGCCGCCGTGGCGGAGATTGAGGGCCGCAGCGCGGTGGAACGGCCACGCCCCCCACGTCACCACCGGTAGCGACAGCGCAAGGACCACCCATTGCCAATAGTCGAACTGGAAGGGTGGGACCATCGACAAGACGACCACCGGAACCGTGAGAACGCCCGAGACGATAAATCTCCGACGCAGGTCCGAGGCGGCGTCGCTCGATGCGGAATCGCGTAGCCCGCCACCACCTTCGGTGGGGGCGGAAGCGCCGTAGCCGATCGACTCGACGGCTTCGACCAACTCCGCCGGGTCGGTCGATTCGGGATAGTCGACGCGCGCCGACTCCATCGCGAAGTTGACGGTAGCCTGCACGCCGTCGATCTTGTTGAGCCTGCGCTCGATGCGTCCCGCGCACGAGGAGCAGGTCATGCCCTCGATATCGAGATCGATTTGGGACATGGCCTCGGCGAGCCCCGCTTCGGCGCCACTTTTTTGTGCCGTTGCCATCTGGCTTGGTTCCTTTCGTTCTGTCCGGTACCCGGCGCACTGCTCGCACCGGATCCCTCCCTGGATTAGATGAGAAGGTTGTCGCCGAGCCCTGGTTCGCCCTCTGGCGCGACGGAATAACCTGCACCCTTGACTGCATCCTCGATCGACGACTGCGGAATCTCGACGTCCGAGGTGATCTCCACGTCCCCCGAACCGAGATCGACGACTACGCCCTGCACGTTCGGCAGGTCCCCCAGCGCACCGGAAACCGAGCCCACGCAGTGTTGGCACGTCATTCCCTGGACGTTGACTGTGGTCTTCATGTTGATCGTTCTCCTTTGTCGAAAATCGTTGTTGGTTTAGCTCTTGACCAGGCGAGCCACGGCCTGCGAGGCTTCCTGCACCTTGACGGCGGCCGCCTCGTCCCCTTCACGCGCCGCAGCCACGACACAGTGGCCCAGGTGATCCTCGAGGAGACCGATGGACACGGATTTGAGAGCCGAGGACACCGCGCTGATCTGAGTGAGCACGTCGATGCAGTATTCGTCGTCATCGACCATGCGCTGCAGTCCGCGCACCTGCCCTTCGATGCGTTTGAGCCTTCGGAGGTAGGCCTGCTTGTCCTGCGCGTATCCGCGTGACGGCGGGGCGGCCTCGGCCTGGCCGGGCTCCGGTGTCGCTTGTACTGGGTCATCTTGTGTCATGTCTCCTGTGTACCCCTAGGGGGTATACGAAGCAATACCCGAAGGGATTTAAATACCCTATGGGGGTATCTTTAACCTGGACATCCCTCGCGCCCAGGCGCGGTGATCCGCAGAACGAGATCGACCAACACTGGCCAACCCGGAGCTGGTAATCTACCAACCAAGCACTTGCTAGGTTAGGAGAACGTGCAGGTCATGGCAGAAGAACAGACTCCAGCTCCCATCCCCCCGGTCCTCTCGCCGGGCGATCTCGGCCCCGAGTCGAGCCCCATCGCCTACGAGGTCTCCGCGGGCACCGCGTACATCACGCTCAATCGCCCCGAGTACCGGAATGCGCAGAATTCGGTCATGACGTACTCGCTGGACAATGCGTTCATCAAGGCCGTCGAGGACGCCGAGGTGCAGGTAATCGTCTTGCGCGCCAACGGCAAACACTTTTCGGCCGGACATGACATCGGCACGCCGGAGCGAGATTTCGACACCCGCTACGAGAACAAGGCCACACTGTGGTGGGACCACACCGATCGCACCGGCGCCGACCAGCGACTCGCCCGCGAGATCGAGGTCTACGCCGGGATGTGCCGTCGGTGGCGCGAGATCCCGAAGCCCGTGATCGCCCAGGTCCACGGCGCCTGTATCGCCGGTGGGCTCATGCTCGCATGGATCTGCGATTTCATCGTCGCCTCCGACGATGCGTTCTTCTCCGATCCGGTCGTGAAGATGGGCATCCCGGGCGTCGAATACTTCGCACACGCATTCGTTCTCGGTCCGCGCCGCGCGAAAGAGATCCTCTACACCGGTAGACGGTTTACCGCAGCCGAAGCGGACAGGTGGGGCATGCTCAACCACGTCGTACCCCGCGACGAGCTGCAGGCCAAGGTCGACGAAATCGCCGGCGAGATCAAGGAGATGCCGCCGATGGGGCTCATGCTCACGAAGAAGGCTGTCAACGTCTGCGAGGACCAGATGGGCTTGCACAACTCGCTGAACTCGGTGTTCGGCTGGCACCACTTCGCGCATTCGGCCAATGCGGAGGCCTCCGGTGGGGACTCGCTCGGGGGCATGAACGCCCGCTCGATGCGTGACACCGCGAATGCCGGCAGCACGGGCGGGGCGGACGGCGATGCGAGCGCTGCGTCCGACGTCAGGAATAGGGGTTAGTCGCCGTGGATCTCGAATTGGAACAGTCCGACCTGGACTTCCGCGCAGAGGTGCGCGAATGGCTTGAGGCGAACGTGCCCGCCGAGCCGCTGCCGAGCATGGACACCGCCGAAGGTTTCGCGGCCCACCGTGCGTGGGAGGCGCGGATGGCCGAGGACCGCATGTCGGTCGTCTCGTGGCCCGAGGAGTACGGCGGCCGCGACTGCGGGCTCACGCGCTGGGTCATTTTCGAGGAGGAGTACTACCGCGCGGGAGCACCCGGCAGGGTGAGCCAGAACGGGATCTTCCTCCTCGCGCCGACGCTGTTCGAGCACGCGAATCCCGAGCAGCTCGCGCGAATCATGCCGCGGATGGCTCGGGCGGACGACGTATGGGCACAGGCATGGTCCGAACCGGAGTCCGGATCGGACCTCGCCTCGCTTCGCTCCACTGCGAAACGTACCGACGGCGGCTGGCTGCTATCCGGACAGAAAACGTGGTCCTCGCGCGCGAGTTTCGCCGATATGGGATTCGGGCTATTTCGCACCGACCCGGAGCAGTCGCGCCACCGTGGGCTCACCTACTTCATGTTCGACCTGCGCGCGGACGGGGTGACGGTCCGACCGATCGACCAGCTCGACGGTGAGCCGGGCTTTGCGGAGTTGTTCCTCGAGGACGTTTTCGTCCCCGACGATCCTTCGGCTCAGGGGAACTCCGGGGTGATCGGCGACGTCGACAACGGCTGGAAGGTCGCGATGTCGACGGCGAACAACGAGCGGGGCCTCTCGCTGCGTTCACCCGGACGCTTCCTCGCGACGACAGACAGACTCGTCCGGTTGTGGCGCGAGAGGTCGGGGGACCTCGACGCGCGCGAACGTGGCGCGGCCGGCGACCGAGTCGTAGACGCGTGGATCGGTTCGCGCGCCTACGAATTGTCCACATGGGGGACGGTGACAACCCTGAACTCCGGTGGACAGCTCGGTTCGGAGAGCTCCATCAACAAGGTGTTCTGGTCCGAATGGGACATTGCCACTCACCAGACCGCCCTGGACCTGCTCGGCCCCGAAGGCGAACGTGCGGACGAGAAGTGGCAGGACGGCTACCTCTTCGCGCTCGCCGGGCCCATATACGCCGGCACGAACGAAATCCAGAAGAACGTGATCGCCGAGCGTCTTCTCGGCCTGCCGAGGGGGAATCGATGAAGTTCGCACTCGATGCGGAAACAAGGGACTTCGCCGCGAGCGTCGACGAAATGCTCAGGCGCGCCGACGTTCCCGCCGCGATCCGCGCGTGGAACGACGGCGACACCGCCGCCGGCCTGGCCGTGTGGGGCAAGCTCGAGCAGCAGGGAGTGTTCGCCCTCCTCGCCGACGAGGAGTCCGGCGGCATGGGCGCTACGGCCGTAGAGGGTGTGGCGATCGCCGAGATTCTCGGCCGGCACGGCGTTCCCGGTCCGGTCGTCGAGTCCATGTTCGTCGCGCCCGCGATCGGCCGTCCCGCCGCAGACGCCCCGGTCACCGTCGCCGCACCTCCGCTCGCCCCTCTTGCTGCGGGCGCGGATGTCGCGTCTGCGGCATTCCACCTTGCCGCCGACGGAACTGTTTCCGAAGCGGAGCTCGGCGATCGCGAGCGCTCTGTGGACCGCGCACGCACGCTGGCTGCAGCCACCGCGGGCGCCGGCGTGGGTTCGGCCGATCCGGTCGATGCCGTCAACCACGGCGCGCTCGGCACTGCCGCCGTGCAGCTCGGCCTCGCCTCGGCGATGCTCGAGATGTCGGTGGAGTACGCGAAACAGCGCGAACAGTTCGGCCGGCCGATCGGCGAGCAGCAGGCGATCAAGCACAAGGCCGCGGATATGGCGATCGCCATCGAGATGGCGCGCCCGTTGCTGTGGGCCGGCGCCCTCGCGATCGCGGGCAACCCGGACGCGCCCGCCGCCGCGGTGCGGGATGTCTCGGCCGCGTATGTGGCCTGCGGCGATGCGGCGGATCTCGCCCGCCGCTCCGCCCTGCAGATACACGGAGCCATCGGATACACGATGGAACACTCGCTCGGGCTGTACCTCACCAAGTCCCACGCCCTCCGCGCGGCGTGGGGATCGGCCGCCTACCACCGCGGCCGAATTCTCGAGTCGATCGAATCGGAGGGCGCCCGATGAGCGCCGCCGGCGACGCCGCTCTCGCCCCTGGCGTCGACACCCCCGACCAGGCTGCTCTGCGCGATTCGGTGCGGTCGCTGCTCGAAAAACGCGCCGGCAGCGAGGAGATGCGCGCTGCCACGCGTGCCGAGCACGGTTACGACGAGTCGCTGTGGTCCGCTCTCGCCGGGCAGATCGGAGCCTCCGCCCTCGGCATCCCGGAAACCTATGACGGCGCCGGCGCGTCATATCTCGAGACCCACCTCGTCGCCGACGAGCTCGGCCGCTCTCTCACCCCCTCCCCGCTGCTCGGGTCCGCAATCCTCGCGGGGTATGCCCTGCTCGCCTCGGGAGACGAGGCCGCGAACGCGGAGTACCTGCCTGATGTGGCGTCCGGCGTCATCTACGGTTTGTGCTGGTCCGGAGAGGCGGGCTGGCACGCACCAGGGGTAACGTTCGATGGGACTACGCTGTCGGGGGTCGCGAAGTACGTTCTTGGTGGCGACTACGCCTCTACATTCATAGTGGTGGCCACGGACGCCGAAGGCTCGCCTACGCTCCACGTGTGCCCGGCGGATGCTGCGGGCATGGACGCCACTCGCGAGCCCGTGATGGACCCGACCCGCACGATGGCAACGGTCCGGTTCGACGGCGTGCGCGCGAGGCGGCTCGACATGCGCGAGGAGACGATGAGCCTACTGGGCGCCGTCGCGTGGGCCGCGGCGAGCGCCGAGGCCGTCGGCGCCGCGAAGGCGCTCGTCGAACGGACCGTCGAATACACCTCACAGCGCAAACAGTTCGGCCGGGAGATCGGCGGATTCCAAGCCCTCAAGCACCGGATGGCGGACATGTACGTCCGCTCGGAGACCGCTCGCTCGCTGTCGTATTCGGCGGCCGCCGCGGTGGCCCGCGCGTTCGAGATCGGCGGCGGCGACGCCTCCCCCGAGACCGCCCGTGCCGCCGCCTTCGACGCTGAGATCGAGGCGGCGGCAGCGAAGGTCTACGCGACCAGGGCGCTGTCGTGGATCGCAGGCGAGGCGATCCAGCTCCATGGCGGGGTCGGAATCACCTGGGAATACGACGTCCAGCTGTTCTTCAAGCGGGCGCACGGGCTCGCGACGCTCTTCGGCCAGCCGCATGAGCTCGCCGAGGCACTCGAGCCCGCGGCCGGTATCCGCTGAACAGTTAGCGGTAGATGGACTTGAGGTTCTGGTATGCGGCCAGCCCCTCGGGTCCGAGCTCGCGACCCATGCCGCTGTGCTTGACGCCGCCGAACGGTGCCACCGGGTCCGGGATGTAGCGGTTGATGCCGATCGTTCCCGTGTTGACACGAGAGGCGACGCTGCGAGCGCGCTCGGGGTCCGAGCTCCATACCGTCCCGCCGAGCCCGTACTCGGACTCGTTGGCGATGCGTACGGCGTCGGCGTCGTCGTCGTACTGGATCACCGAGAGCACGGGGCCGAAGATCTCCTCGCGCGCAATGGTGTCGGAATTGTTGACGTCGGCGAACACGGTCGGAGAGACGAACCAGCCACCGTCGCGACCTTCGGGCCGCCCGCCGCCGGTCGTGATGCGGCCGCCCTCCGACCGTCCCTTCTCGATGTAGCCCTCGACGCGACCGAGGTGGGTTTGTGTGGCCATCGGGCCGATCTGTGTGGCGGGGTCGAGCGAATCGCCGACGGCCATGGACCCGGCGAACGCGGTGAGGGCGTCGACGACCTCGCCGTAGCGGGACTTCGGCGCGAGAACGCGGGTGCCGAGGAAGCAGGTCTGGCCGTTGTTCACCAACGTCGAGACGAACAGGTCGTTGCCGATCGTCTCGAGGTCGAGCTCGGCATCGTCGAGCACGATCGATGCGGACTTGCCGCCGAGCTCGAGGGTGACCGGGCGAAGGAGACGGCCACACACCTCGGCGATCTTCTTGCCCGCCGCAGTGGAACCGGTGAACGCGACCTTGTCGATATCGGCGTGCTCGACGAGGTACGCGCCCTCGTCACGCCCGCCGGGCACGATGTTGACCACGCCCGCCGGAAGGCCGGCGGCCTCGGCGGCCTCGGCGAGGACAACGGAGTCGAGCACGGTCTCCGGGGACGGCTTGATCACCATCGTGCAGCCTGCGGCCAGGGCAGGCGCGTACTTGAACGCGGCGAGAGACTGCGGGTAGTTCCACGGCACGATGGCGCCGACGACACCGATGGGCTGTCGCTGAACCTCGACCACGCCGCCCATCATGCCCTCGCGCAGATCGGGGGTCTGCTTTTCGATGAGGTCGGAGTAGTACCGCAGCAGCGTGGCCGGGTACACGGCCTCCATCTGGCCGGCGATGGTGACGGGCATGCCGTTCTGGGAGGAAACCAGCGAGGCGATCTTCTCGCCGCGCGCCTCGAGCTCGTCGGCGAAGCGGCGCAGATGCGCGGCGCGCTCGGCGGGTTCGAGTCCAGACCAGACGCTCGGATCGTCGAAAGCCTGGCGCGCGGTGGCGACCGCCGCGTCGATGTCGGCGCGGTTCGCGAGCGGCACCGAGCCGATCTCCTCGCCCGAGTTCGGCGAAACGACAGTGATTTTCTCCCGGCCGTTCGGCTCGCGCCACTGACCGCCGATGAATAGTGTGCTGTGTTCTGTGACGGCCTGGTCCGAAAGTGCGCTACTCAACGTGGGTACCTCTTCTCGATAGTGATTCACATCACGTAGTCGGTGACGTGTTCCCATCGTTGCACCGCATTCCAGGGTCCTGAGTGTTCAATTTCTGTACGCTTCCGCCGCCTTCCCGCGTACGCCCGCGTTCCATTCGTACGGAAGCCCGTCACCTGTGAGCTCGAACCTTCCCACCGCCTGCTGCTTGTAGACAACGGGATTATGAACCGCGAGCGTGCGCGCGTTGCGCCAGTGCCGGTCGAGGCCGAGCGATTCCGAAGAAATAGAGGCTCCGCCGACGTCGAAAAGGTCGGTGATGGCACCCAAGACGAGTGGAATCAACGCGACCTGCGCTTCCGCCGCAGTAAGTTCCGCCTTGTCGAGCAGCTCGGGATCCGCCGCGGTCTCCGGTGTTTCGAGCACCGCGTCGAGCGCATCGGCCACAGAAAGCACGGTCGCGCGGGCGGCGAATGCCGCCGAGTAGGCGCGCCCGAGAACCGCCTGCACGAGCGGGTCCTCGCGAGGCAGATCGGCGGGCGCATGGCTATAGGTCCGCGTTCGTCCCGCCACCCAACCGCGCACGTCGTCGGCAGCACGTCTGAGGATCCCGGCGAGCGCGGCGAGATGAAACAGCTGCAGGTAGGCCGAGCTCGCGTTGCGACCTTCGGTCCCGTAACCGCCCGGCGTCACGTCTTCAGCGGCAACGGACACATTCTCGTAGACCGAGGTTCCCGAACCCGTGAGCCTCTGGCCGAAACCATCCCAATCGTCGAATTGGGTGAGCCCCGGCGCGTCAGTGTCCACGGTCGCATAGACGCGCTCGCCGTCAAGGTCTGCGGCGACAGCGATCGCGTCGGCGTACAGGCTGCCGGTGCTGTAATACTTCGTGCCGTTGAGCAGGAAGCGATCGCCGTCCCGGCGGAGTGTGGTTTCGTAGCGGTTGACCGAGCCGGCCCCCTTCTCGGAGATAGCGTTGCCGATGATCTCCCCCGCGGCGACGCGCTCGAGCCCGCGAGTGTCGCCGGAAAGGATGTAGCCCTCGGCAACGAAGAAGTGGGCACGCAGCGCCTGGGTGACGTTGGAGCCCGCGGCCGACAGGTCGATGAGCAGGTCGAAGAGTTGGCGCACCGAGGCGCCCGCCCCACCATGGGCCTGGGGCAATCGGACGGCGCCGAACTTCTCGGCCTTGAGCGCGGCGATCTCGGCGTGGGCGAGCTCCCGGTCACGGTCACGGCTCGTCGCCCCTTTCGCGATGTGCGCGAAGATCGGCTGGAACCTCTCGGAGAGACCCGCGGCTACGTGTGTCGAAGGCGCGGTGTCGGTGGTCGGTGTGTCGAGTTCCGAAGTGGTCATGGAAGGCTTCCTTTTCTGTTGGACCCCGTGGAGACGAGGTAGCCCGCGCCCGAGTCGGCGTGGGAACTGGGACGTGCGGCGTCATCTGAGCGTGAATGGGTGCCGGTGTGTATTCGGCGGTGGTGTTGATCGGCCGGGTGGGTGGACGACACCCTGTCGCCCCCACCAAAAAGCTTGTGCCGCAACGTTCCGTATTCGTACGCGGTGGGATATCGTCCGCGCCGCTGGAGGACGGGAACGACGTGCGTGATGACATCGGCGAACGTGCCGGGGGTGACGGCGTACGCGAGGTTGAACCCGTCCACCCCTGTCTCGTCGACCCAACTTTCGAGCTGGTCGGCGATGGATTCGCCCGACCCGACGAGGACGGGGCCGAGGCCGCCGATTCCGCCCCATTCGGCGAGGTCTCGGACGGTCCATTCTCGGTCGTCTCCGGCAGCCCGACGGAAGGCCTCGGCGGCCGATTGCACCGCGTTGGACTCGATGTGACCTATCGGCTCGTCCAGCTCGTAGCCGGAGAAATCGGTGCCCATCCAGCCGGACATGAGGGCAAGCGCCCCTTCGCTACTCACGTATTCGCGGAAGTCCGCGGCCTTCGCTTGAGCTGCTTTGTCGGTGCCGTCCGTGATGATCGTGAGAAGCGCGTATACGAGAACGTCGTCGCGTTCACGCCCTGCGCTCTCAAGTGAGGCGCGGAGCCGAGCGACGGAGGCCGCGAGTTTCTCCTTGGTCGGCGCCGCGACGAAGACGGCCTCTGCGTGGGTCGCTGCAAATTCCGTTCCCCTGGGTGAGGCGCCTGCCTGGTAGATGACGGGGGTGCGCTGCGGAGAGGGCGCGCTCACGTGTATTCCGGGAACCGTGAACTGGGCGCCTTGGTGCTCGATGGGATGCACCTTGTCCGGATTGACGTAGATACCCGATTCCCGATCGGCGACCACGGCCTCGTCCTCCCACGACCCTTCCCACAGCTTGTATAGAACGTTGAGATATTCTTCGGCGTTGTCGTAACGCCGGTCGTGGTCGAAGGCGTCCGACTGTCCGAGGTTTTCAGCGGCCGACGGTAGATATCCGGTAACGACGTTCCAACCGACGCGTCCTCGGGTGAGGTGGTCGAGGGTGGATATTCTGCGGGCAAATGGGAACGGATGCTCGAAACCGGTGCCGGTGGTCAGTCCGAAGCCCAGATGCTCTGTCACCGTCGCCATCGCCGATACCAACGGGACCGGGTCGCCCACGGGGGTTTGCGCCCCGGTTCTCAGCGCCGCTGCCGCACTACTTCCGTAGAGGTCGTAGACCCCGAGGACATCGGCGAGGAAAATCCCGTCGAACAATCCCTTCTCCAACAGCTTGGCAAGCTCGGTCCAGTAGTCGAGGTCCGTGTACCGTGCCGAGTGGTCGTCCGGGTGCCTCCAGAGTCCGGGCGATTGGTGTACGACGCAGTTCATGTCGAATGCGTTGAACCGGATCCGTGCACTCATGCGGACACCGTTGCCCCGCGCTCTTCGAAGGTGCGGACGAACCTGTCGACGTCTTCCTCGCCGCGCAGCCCGAGCACCGGCCCTGGCACGCTGAGCAGGTCGAACAGCGCAGTCGCCGCAGCGGGGTTCTCGGCGGCGCGACCGAAGAACGACCCCACGACCTCCGCGTACTTCGGGTCTCCCAGGAAGAGCGAGGTCGCCTCGACCGAGGGCTTGCCGTGGCCCTCCCAGTGGGCGTCGAACAGCCGCGTGAACAGCTCTTCGTCCCATTCGCCCGTCTCCTCGCGTAGGGCGTCGGCCAGCGCGGCAACCTGGATCGCGCCGAGTTGCGCGCCCTGTCCGGCGATCGGGTCGACGGCGATCGCGGTGTCGCCGATGGCTACGAGGAGGCCGCCGGAGTCGGTGCGTGCGACGGGTTTCCGCACAGTCGGGGTCACTGCGCCCTTGAGCCACGAGTGCTCGTCGGAATCGATCACGTCGAGTGCATCGATCTGCGGCGCTACGTCGGGGAAGAGCCGGTGGTGCTGCGCGCGGAAGATGTCGAGCGCGGATGCCGCGTCGTGAGCCCCGCGGTAGGCCTTCTCGGTCTCGGACCCGAATCGCGCGAACCCGAGGAGGACCCACGACGGGCCCGCATCCTTGTGCAGGTATGGACCGACGAACACCTCGCCGTCCTCGGGGTCGATCGATAGCAGCGCGCTGCGATCGTTCTCGGTGCGCCCTGGGAAACGCACATCGCTCCCGTCGGCGGTGCGGACGGTCACCGTGAGCAGGTAACGCTGCGGTTCGGTGTAGGGGCTGCGCTCCGAGTCGACGGGGAACCGCTCGGCCAGCCCGCCCTTGCCGGTCGCGACGAGCGTGACGTCGTGCTCGCCGGCAATCGAGTCGAGCTCCGCGTCATCCACGCGGCGGTGGGCGAACCTGCCGCCCTCATCGAGGAACAGCGCGATGCGATCGTCGGCGCGCAACCGAACGTCGACCGACTGCGCCTCGTAGTCGTACGGGGCATCGAAGGTCGGCCCACCGTTCACGGTGACGGCGCTGGTCGCGAATGCCGCGTCTGCGCCGTATCGGTCTCCCTCGATTCGGGCATCGTGTTCGCGGGAGTCGCCGAAGAGGATCGCCGTACCCGTGGCCGGCACCTCGTCACGGAGCTCCTCGCGCGTTCGCTCGCTGTACAGAGTGACGTCGAAGCCCGCTCGCTTCAGGGCGAGCGCGGCACTCGCGCCGACGATTCCCGCGCCCACGACGGCGATGGGCCGCGGCGCCCTCGTTCCGTTATTTGCGGGCGTTTCCGATGGACCTTGTGTGCTGCTGTGTTGTGTCATGCCACGGGACTCTAGGAAGCACCACCGGCCGTGCCCATCATTGAAATCGGCGGCGGAGAAACCGTTGCACGCCCCGCCTTCGGGCTGCTACAGGACGCGAACCCGACCGATATCGTGTCCCCGCACGCGAATACATTCGAAAATCGGCGGCACGCAAAGGACAGTGGTTCTCCCAGCTCCGTCGCGATTCTTTCTGCCGTCGTGGACTTTTCGGACGGACTCATTTGGATCTCATTGTTTTATTGGTCCATTTTTATCGAACAGTGCACCTATGCTCGTAGGTTATGGATATCCACATTCGGCCAGTGGCGCGCGCCTCGGCCACCTCCGGCCCGATGCCCGGGAGGCGATGATGATCGACTTCATCGGCTCGCGGTGGGCAGACATCGCATTCCGCGCCTACCAGCACGCGAGCCTCGTCATCCAGGCCGTCCTCATCGCGACCATCATCGCCCTGGCCATCGCGGTCCTCGTCACCAGCTATCAGCGACTGGCACCGGTCGCCAACGGGATCTCGGCTGTCGGGCTCACCATCCCCTCGTTCGCATTGCTCGGCATGCTCATCCCGCTGGTCGGCATCGGCACGCTTCCCGCGATCATCGTGGTGATCTTTTACGCGGTCCTGCCAATCCTGCGAAATGCGGTCGTCGGCCTCCAGAGCGTGGACAAATCCCTCATCGAATCCGCTCGCGGAATGGGGATGAGCCCCGCAGCGGTCTTCTTCCGCGTGCGGCTGCGCATCGCGTGGCCGGTCATCATGACCGGCGTACGCATTTCCACGCAGATGTCGATGGGCGTCGCCGCTATCGCGGCGTACGTTCTCGGCCCGGGCCTCGGCTCGTACATCTACACGGGTCTGTCGCAGATCGGCGGCCTCAACGCACTCAACTTCGCCCTTGTGGGCACCATCGGCGTCGTTGTCGTCGCACTCATCGTAGACGCGCTGCTGGTTCTCGTTTCCCGCTTGACCACCTCGAAGGGACTCCGCGCATGAGCAACAGTCAAGAGGCAGCAGGCTCGACCACCGGCGTCGATATCCAGCTGCGCAGCATCGAAAAGCGCTATCCGGGGCAGGCGAGGCCCGCCGTGCAGGAGCTTTCTCTGACGATTCCCGCGGGCGAGATGGTGATGTTCGTCGGCCCCTCCGGCTGTGGCAAGACAACCTCGCTGAAGATGATCAACCGTCTGATCGAACCGACCTCCGGGTCCATCACGATCGGCGGGGAGGACATCACCCGCAGCAACCCGACCGAGCTCCGCCGTCAGATCGGGTATGTGATCCAGGGCGGCGGGCTGCTGCCGCATATGACCGTCAAGCAGAACATCGGAATTGTGCCCGGACTACTCGGCTGGTCGAAGAAGAAGATCGCCGACCGCACCGATGAGCTGCTCGACATGGTCGGTCTCGACCCGTCGGTCTACCGAGACCGCTTTCCCCGGGAACTGTCCGGCGGACAGCAGCAGCGCGTCGGCGTCGCGCGCGGACTCGCCGCCGATCCGCCGGTCATCCTCATGGACGAGCCGTTCGGCGCGGTCGACCCGATCACGCGTACCCGACTCCAGGACGAACTCATGTCAATCCAATCGGAGCTGCGCAAAACCATCGTCATCGTCACCCACGACATCGACGAGGCCGTCAAACTCGGGGACCGCATCCTCGTCCTCGCCGAGGGCGCCGAGATCGCCCAGTACGACACCCCCGAGGTCATCCTCGGCGCGCCCGCGAACGACTACGTCGCGGACTTCGTCGGCGCGGGCTCGAAGCTCAAGCAGCTCACGCTCATGCGCGTCAGCGATGCCGAGCTCCACCAGCCGTCGATCTGTCGCGTCGGAGACAAAGTCTCCGAGGTCATCGAGCGCGTAAGCGCCGAGGGGAACGAGTCGGTGATGATCCTCGACGACCGCGACCGCCCTCGTGAATTCCTGTTCTTGCGCACCCTGCGCAAATGGGACACGGTGCCCGCGATCGACCCGGAGAATGCGCCGATCGTCGACCATCGCGCCACCCTCAACGATGCGATGGACCAGATGCTCGAGTCCTCCCACGCTGCGGTGTCGGTAACCAGGCGCGGCAAGTTCATCGGGAACGTCTACTTCGATTCGGTGACCGCCCTTCTGCGCCAGTCCCAGGACAACGCGACGGCGTCCACCGAGGAGGAGGGCCAATCATGAGCAGCCCGGCTCCCGACACGGACTCCGTCGCCGCCACCGGCGAATTGGCGGCTCTCCCGAAAAAGAAGCGCCTACGGATCAGCGCCGAGGACCGCGGCCTACTTTCCGGCATCCCGGGACTCGTCGTCGTCATCCTCGCGGCGTGGTCCATCTGGCGGATAACCGCCGATCTGGATGATGTCGAGTCTCGGCAGCTCGCGTGGAGCAATGTCCTCCACCTCACGTGGCAACATGTCGTCCTCGTGGTGGTCTCGGCGCTCATCGTCATGGCGCTCGCCGTGCCCATCGGCGTGCTCCTCACGCGCCGGTCGACCTCGTTTTTGTCACCGATTTTCATGGGGATCGCCAACGCCGGGCAGGCTGCGCCCGTCATCGGCGTCGTCGTGCTTCTCGCGATCTGGCTCGGGTTCGGCACCCCGGTCGCCGTCCTCGCGCTGGTCATCTACGCGTTTCTGCCGGTCCTGTCGAATACGATCACGGGCCTACGCAGCATCGACCCGTCGCTGAAGGAATCGGCGCGCGGGATGGGCATGTCTTCCTCGCAGGTCCTCTTCCGTGTCGAGCTGCCGCTCGCGGTCCCGGTCATCATGACCGGCGCGCGCACGGCGCTCGTCCTCCTCGTCGGCGCGGGTGCCTTTGCCACCTTCATCGACGCGGGCGGGCTCGGCACGCTCATCAACACGGGAATCACGCTGTACCGCTTCTCGATCCTCACCTCGGGCGCCATCCTCGTCGCCGTCCTCGCGCTCATCATCGAGTGGGTCGGCCGCATCATGGAGCTCGTCTTCAAGCCGAAGGGGCTCTGAAAATCATGGCCTTGGGCATCTCTCACACTGCCGCCTCACGTCCTATTCATGACGCCGGACGCCGAATCCGCAGGACCCTCGCGGCCATCGTGTCCCTTTTCCTTGCGGGAGCCCTGACCGCCTGCGGCCTCGGTACGGCCGGCGGTTACACGCCGAGCGGCACGCTCGCGGGCCCCATCGCGGACGTCGATCTGAGCGGCGCCTCGATCTCCGCCGGTTCGAAGAACTTCACCGAACAGATCATCCTCGGGAAAATGGCCGTGTCCCTGTTCGAGTCGGCAGGAGCGCAGGTCCAGGACCTCACCAATGCGCCAGGCTCGAATACCTCTCGCGAGGCGATGGTCTCGGGCGATATCACCTTCGCCTGGGAGTACACCGGCACGGCCTGGGTGTCCTACATGGCTCAGGACAATCCGATCCCGGACGAGCGCGAACAGTACGAGGCGGTGCGCGACAAGGATCTAGCGGAGAACGACCTCGTCTGGTTGCCGCCCGCCCCGATGAACAACACCTATGGCTTCGCTCTGACACGGGCGAACGCCGAGCGACTCGGCATTTCCAAGTTGTCGGAGTTGGCGTCGGTGCCGGAGAACGAGCAGTCCTTCTGCGTGGAATCGGAGTTCGCCTCTCGAAACGATGGCTTCCAGCCGATGCTCGAGACCTACGACATCCCCGCTCCCCCGGCCGACCGGGTATCGACCCTCGACACCGGTACCGTCTACGCGGCAACCGCCGGTGGTACGTGCACGTTCGGCGAGGTGTTCACCACGGACGGACGCATTCTCGCGCTCGACCTCGTCGTGCTCGAGGATGATCGCCAGTTCTTCCCCAAGTACAACCTGTCCGGCGTCGTGAACGGCGAGCTCATCGACGAGTACCCGCAGATAGCCGACCTACTCGGACCGGTGAGCGAGAAGCTCACCAACGATGTTCTGCTGCGGCTCAATGCGAAGGTCGATGTCGACGGCGAGGATCCGGCGGACGTGGCCTTCGAGTGGCTCAAGGAAGAAGGCTTCATCGAGGGGTAGTCCGCGACCCGTGATCGCGCGTTAGGCTGGGCGCATGCATTCGTTCTCCGATGTTCCCCAGTCCGCCGGCGCCCTCGAAGACGGCGTCGTTCTTCTCGACGTCCGTTCTGGCGACGAGTGGTCGGACGGCCACGTTGACGGCGCGGTTCACATCCCCCTAAACGAGCTGCCCGAGCGCGTCGCCGATATCCCCGAGGGCGACCTGTGGATCCATTGCGAGGTGGGCGGCCGAGCCACGCAGGCCGCCCAGTACCTTGCCGCGCAGGGTATCGAATCGCGCGTCCTCGGCGAGAACATGCTCGGAGCGCAGGGCGCCGGATTCAACGTCGTTCGCGGTTCCTAAACCACTCGCGGGCCGCTAGAGCCAGGTGTACGGCCCCGACGAGGTGATGAAGTTCTCCAGCTCCTCCATCTCGGGGGTCGGATCGACGACATCCTCCTCGAGACGCAGGTACGCGCCGCGGTAGAACAGCAGCGGCCGGTCTGTCCGGTCCGTGGGGCCGAGGTCGCTCACCCGCCCGTAGACGACCCAGTGGTCACCGCCGTCGAGAACCTGGTCTACTCGGCAGTCGAACCACGCCATCACACCGTCTATCACCGGGGAGCCGAGCGGGCTCGGCGTCCAGTCGATCTGGGCGAATTTGTCCTCTCCGCGCCGGCCGAAAGTCGAGCAGACATCCTGCTGTTCCTCCGCGAGGATGTTGACCGCAAACCGGCCCGCTGCCTGGATTCCCTTCCAGGAACCCGACGTCTTCATCACGCAGAAGAGCACGAGCGGCGGGTCGATGGACAGCGCGCAGAAGCTCTGGCACGCAAACCCGACGGGCACGTCATCATGCACCGCGGTGATCACCGTGATTCCCGTACAGAACTGCCCGAGGGCATCGCGTAGTTCGCGGCCGCTGAACCGCTGCTGGGCCTCTGCCACTTCGTTATCCGCCATGATCGCGCCTCCTTGGGGTTTTCTACTTGAATCCGATGGAGAAGTCGTGGCCCCACAGCGACACCGCCGTGGACTCGCGGGCGACCCAGTCGTCGTCCTCCACCTGTAGTCCCTCACAGCCGAATTCGCAGTCGAACCCGCCCGGGGTCTTCATGTAGAAGCTCATCATCAGGTCGTTGACATGCCGGCCGATCGTCGCCGACATCTTCACCTTGCGCCGCGTGGCCCGGTCGAGCGCGAGCCCGACATCGTCCGACTCAGCCACTTCGACCATGAGATGGATGATCCCCGTGGGATTCGGGAACGGCGTGAACGCCAGCGAGTGGTGCCGCGGGTTGCAGCCGAGGAAGCGCAGCCACGCGGGCTCGCCATCGGCGGGCCGCCCGACGATCTCCGGCGGAAGCGACATCGAATCGCGCAGTGAGAACCCGAGTACGTCCCGGTAGAACTCGAGCGCAGCGACCTCGTCAGGTGTAGAGAGCACGATGTGCCCGGCGCCCTGATTCCCGGTCACGAAGCGGTGCCCATAGGGGAGCTCGAGACGGCGCGAGAAGAACTTCATCGTGTGGTAGATCTCCAGCTGGAATCCCGCCGGATCGGTGCACAGGATCATCCCGTGCACCATGCGCTCGCGCTTGAGCTCCTCGGGCGCCTCGCGCCATTCCACGCCCGCGGCGTCGAGCCGCGACCTCACATCATCCAGCTCGCCTTCGTTCGCGCATTCCCAGCCGACCGCGCCGAGCACATCGGTCTCGCCCTTTTCGATGATCCAGCGGAACGGGTAGTCGTCCATCCGCAGAAACAGCGTGTCCGGATCCTCGCTCTTGCCCAGCGCCATCCCCAGCACCTTGGTCGCGTAGGTCGCCCACGCCTCCATGTCGGTGCCGTAGATGTGCACGTAGCCGAGATTCTTGATGGCCATCGGTTCCCTTCCGTCCCTTGACCGCCCCGAGCATGACGTCGGAGATGCGCGGTCCCCTGGGGAGATGCCTCCTCCGACGTCATACTTCTGGTGGTTACACCATCGAGTCGGTGACCTTCTCGCCGAACTCATTCTGCCCATACGAGATGAACGCCTTGGTCGCCTCGTTCGCCGCGTGCACGCGACCCGCGTTGGCGTCGCGCCAGAAGCGCTGGATCGGCGAGGTGTCCTGCAGCGCGCGGGCGCCCGAGTTTTGGAACAGCAGGCCGATCGCGTCGATCGAACGCTGCGTCGCACGCACTTGGTCGCGGCGGGCGCGGGTGCGAAGGTCCATGTCCGGAGTCCCGCCGCCCTCGATGAGCGCCTGCTCCTCCCGGACGTTGCGCATCAGCTGCAGCCAGGCGGCGTCGATATCGCCGGCCGCCTCCGCGAGGCGAACCTTCGCGAACGGATCGTCTTTGACCTTCGTGCCGAAGGCGGCACGAACACGGTCGCGCTGATGCTCCCGGTGCACGTCATAGCAGCCGAACGCCATACCCACGATCGGGGTGGAAATCGTTGTGGGATGCACAGTGCCCCAAGGCATCTTGTAGATCGGGTTGTCGTTTCGCTCCAGCCCCGGGGACGTGCCCTTGCCCATGTCGCCGAAGGACAACACGCGGTGGGAGGGAATGAGCGCGTCGGAGACCACGATGTCGTTGGAGCCGGTGCCCTTGAGGCCGGCGACGTGCCAGACGTCGTCGATCTCGTACTGGTCGCCCGCGACGAGGAACGTGCAGAAGTCGATCATCTTATCGTTCTCGTCGAGCACCGGCCCGCCGACGAATACCCATGTGGCGTGCTGGCAGCCCGAGGACCAGGACCAACGGCCATTGAGCACGAGCCCTTTATCCGTCTTCTTGGCCGCGCCCATCGGGGCGTACGAGGAGGAGATCCTCACGTTCGGGTCCTCACCCCACACGTCCTCCTGCGCCTGCTGCGGAAACAGCGCGAGGTGCCAATTGTGGATGCCGACGATGGACGCGCACCAACCGGTGGAAGGGCAGGCAGAGGCGATATTGCGGGCCGCCGTGTAGAAGACCTCCATATCGGCCTCGTAACCACCCCACTGCTTCGGCTGCACGAGCTTGAAAAAGCCGGCCTCCTCCAGCTCCTCGATGTTCTTCGGGTGCACCTTGCGCAGGTCTTCCGTCTCCTGCGCGCGTTCGCGGAACCCATCGAGCAGGGCATCGATCCGGTCGAGCACCTCGTGGCTGACGCCGGACGAGCTGGACTCCAACAGTGTGGCCATGGCTTTTGCACCTTTCCGTTCCGCCGGGAACGTCGCCCCCGGCGGGGCAATTGACGGTAAGTATCGAGCAATCGGATAGCCGGGGCAGATTCATGCTGTCCACATTGTGGCTTCGTTGCTACGATGTCTAGAGTAGAACACGTTCTAGTTTTTCACTACTCGTTTCCCGGAGAAAAAACCCATTAATACCGAGAAACGTGCCATTATTCAGATATCTAGCTCGTGTTGTGAGCGTGCGGACATTTCTATAACCTGTTCTCATTCCGCCGCTTCTCGCTCTAGGAGGATCGCGATGACTGCACCGACGAAACCAGCCGACCCCGGCTCCACTTCGGGAAGCGGCGGTGTCCGCGAGATCGATACCGGGATGACCCGCACGCGGTATGCGCGCGGATGGCACTGCATCGGCCTTGCGGAAGACTTCCGCGATGGCGAACCGCATGGGGTGGAGGCGTTCGGCACCAAGCTCGTCGTCTGGTCGGACCAGGCCGGCGAGCTCCATGTGCTCGACGGATACTGCCGCCACCTCGGCGGCGATCTCACCCAAGGCTCGGTCAAGGACGGCAACATCGCCTGCCCGTTCCACGACTGGCGCTGGGGCGGAGACGGCAAGTGCAAGGGCATCCCGTACGCCAAGCGCGTCCCACTGCGTGCGCGCACCAAGTCGTGGCTGTCCATGGAACGCAACGGGCAGCTCTTCGTGTGGCACGACCACCAGGGCACGAAGCCCACGGAAGAGGAGACCGCCGCGATTCCCGTCCTCGACGAGGTCGACAGCGACGAGTGGACCGAGTGGGTCTGGAACACGATCTACATCGACAACGCCCCGGCGGCCGAGATCGTCGACAACGTCGTCGACATGGCCCACTTCTTCTACATCCACTACGCGTTCCCGACGTACTTCAAGAACATCTTCGAAGGCCTCACCGCGACCCAGTACCTCAACACCCGCAACCGGCCGGATAAGGATCCCACCGGCGGAAAGTACGGCGAGACCCTATTGGAGTCCGTCGCCGCGTACTACGGCCCGAGCTATATGATCAACCCGCTGACGAACTCCTACGGCGGGTTCAAGACCGAGTCGATCCTCATCAACTGTCACTACCCCGTGACACAGAATTCCTTCGTGCTCATGTACGGACTCATGGTCAAGAAGCCCGAAGGCCTCGACGACGACATGTCGATGAAGATGGCGAAGAAGGTCGCCGAATTCTTCGGAGAGGGCTTCCTCCAGGATGTGCGCATCTGGCAGAACAAGACCGGTATCGCCAATCCGCTCCTGTGTGAGGAGGATGGCCCGGTGTACCAGCTTCGCCGCTGGTACGACCAGTTCTATGTCGACCGCGAGGACGTCACCGAGGAGATGACCCAGCGCTTCGAATTCGAGGTCGACACCTCCGCCGCCAACGAGTACTGGGAGGCCGAGGTCGCCGAGAACCTGCGCATACAGGAAGAGGCGACGGACTCCGAAACCGCGACGAAGGCATGAGTTCCCCCGATACCGATGGACAGCGGGCGTTTGGGCTCACTCCGGACGAAGCCGCCCAGGCGATCGAGGACGCTTTCGGTGGCCATGGCGAACATGGCCGCGACGTCCCACCCAACCGTCGGCGCCTGGGCGAAACCGATAATCGCCGCGCCCCGACGTTCGACGACGACCCGGAACACCGGGCTCGCCTCGACGCGGATACCGAGGCCGATCGCGATACCTACACGCGTGTCGGTTACCAGCCAGTAGAGTGCCGGTATTGTCATGCCGAGGTGAGCGTTCGCAAGAACAGCGAAAAACACACCTCGGTCCAATGGCCGGCCGCAGCGGTGTCGACGTGCCCGATGCGGGATCGCTGGTCGGAGGAGAAGGACGCCACCTGCCCGCGGATGCGCCAATCCATCAGGCACGCGTACGCCGAGGGCATACTCACCTTGTCTTCCGGAGTCGATCCGGAAGACGAAGAACACATGGTGAACCCCCTCTACTCGGGTAGCGAAGACAACAACTGAAAGGAACCTCCTTCAGCATGAGCGAGACTCCCACGCCGCAGCTCGGCTCTTTCGTCCGCGAGCTCACGGTGGCCGACGTCATTGCCGAGACCCCGGACGCCACGTCGATCGTCTTCGACATCCCCGAAGGCGACGAAAAGGAATTTCGCTACAAGGCAGGACAATTTCTCACGCTCCGTGTGCCATCGGAGCGCACGGGATCGGTGGCTCGCTGTTATTCGCTCTCGAGCGCGCCCGACGAGGATTCCCAACTCAAGGTCACGGTCAAGCGCACGCGCGACGGTTACGGCTCGAACTGGCTGTGCGACAACGTCGAGCCGGGAATAAAGATCCACGTGCTGGCCCCATCGGGCATCTTCACCGTCGACAACTTCGACCAGGACCTCATCCTGCTCGCCGGCGGTTCGGGGATCACGCCGGTGATGTCGATCCTGCGCACCGCCCTTAAGCGCGGCACGGGGCATATCGTCCTGCTGTACGCGAACCGCGACGAGCAGTCGGTGATCTTCGCCGAACAACTACGCCAGCTCCAGGAAGCCAACCCCGATCGCCTCTCGGTAATCCATTGGCTCGAATCGCTCTCGGGCTTGGCCACGCCGGAGATGATCGGCAACATCCTCCAGCCCGTGGCGGCGAAGCGGCACACCTACATGTGCGGCCCGGGCCCGTTCATGGAATCGGCCCGGGCGGGACTGCGCCGTTCGGGCGCAGACATGCACCTCATCCACCAAGAGGTGTTTTCCTCCATCGAGGGCGACCCCTTCGCCGAAGTCGTCATAGCCGAACCCGTCGAGGGGGACGACGAGCCCGCGACCGCGATCGTCGAACTGGACGACGAAGTCCACGAGGTCTCGTGGCCCCGCAACACTCCGCTCCTCGACGTACTCCTCTCGCAGGGGATCCAGGCGCCGTTCTCGTGCCGCAAGGGCGAATGTTCCGCGTGCGCATGCATTCTCAAATCCGGCGAAGCGGAGATGATGCACAACGGAATCCTCGAGCCCGAGGAAGTCGAGGACGGCTTCGTCCTCGGCTGCCAGTTACTGCCCAAGAGCGACAAGGTGGAGATCACCTACAACGAGTAGCGCCGCCTCAACCGGCGTAGAGCTCGTCTGCGTGGGCTGCGAACCACTTCTCGATGTAGGACATATCGATGTCCTCCGCCCTGCTGCGGAGCTCGTACATCTGGGCGCCGTCGACCGCCTCGCGAAGAATATCGGCATGCCCCGAATGGCGATGGAGCTCCTCGAGCACGTGGTGGAACGTCCACCGCACGTTGAAGCTCTCCATATCCTCCGGGAACCACGGCGCATCAGGGACGGCGACCTCGGCATCGATATCGGCTGAGGCGAAGGCCCGCAGCCCGGCCGCCGTGTATTCGTCGAACCTACGCAGTAGGTCCGCCGCGGTCTCCCCTTCACCGATCGCGGTGGCGGCATCCGCCTCGCGCATCGCGCCGGCCGCCGTCATACCTGCAAAGGGATCGACGGGACCGGATGCGGCGCGCTTGCCCCAACCGTCCACGACCTCCCCCATGTGGAGCAGGAGCCAGCCGAGCGTGAGCTCCGAGCTTGCGATGGGCTTGGCCCGGAGCTGGTCGATGTCGAGTTCGAAGAAGACGTCGCGGGCATTCTGGATGGAGTGCTCGAGTTGCGCGAGAAGCGCATCCTTCTCTGTGGACATGGTGGGTGCGAAGAGTGGCATTGCCTCGTTCCTTTCGTCAGTGGTGTGTGCGGTACGTGATCAACGTTCCACCCCATAGCGGACAGATTCGGTCCTGTATCTCGTCTAGGCTCTGGACATGACCGATTCAGTCGCCACCACGGAGCGGCTCCTCGCCCTCCTCGACATGCTCGGCCGCCGCACGATGTGGACGGGCGCGGAGCTTGGACGCGAGCTCGGCATCACCGAACGCACGGTCCGGCGTGACGTCGAGCGTCTGCGCTCGCTCGGCTACAGCATCGAATCCGCCCAGGGCGCCGGTGGCGGCTACCGCCTCGGCATCGGCCGCAGGCTCCCCCCGCTCCTGCTCAATGACGGCGAGGCGGTGCAACTTGCCGTGGCGTTGCGGACCGCGGTGAGCACCTCCCCTGAGTCGCCCGGTGGCGCGGCCGAGCGGTCCGACGATGCCCTCAGTGCGCTCGCAAAGCTCGAGCAGCACATGCCGTCGCGGCTACGGGAACAGGTCGCGGGAATCGTACGCGGCTCGGTGGCCCTCGAGGGCGCCGGGCGAGCGCCGGACGCCGATGTGTTGTTGGGCTTCTCGCGGGCGATCAGGGATACGCTGCTGATGAGCTTCGCCTACGTCAACGGGCAGGGGGTTGCCAGCGCCCGGCGCGCCGAGCCCTATCGCCTGGTGGCCTCGATGGGACGCTGGTACGTGCAGTGTTTCGACCTCGACCGAGAGGGGTGGCGCTCGTTCCGCGCCGACCGGATCACCGACGTGCAGGCGAGCAGCCGCAGGTTCACCCCGCGCCGGGACGTGCCCGCCCCGCGCGAGGCGATCGGCGCGGCCCGCCCGGCGATGACGTGGCCGGTGGCGGTCAGCCTGCGCATCGCCGCCGCCCCGGAGGAGGTGCAACGGTTCGCAGGTAGCCCCTACACCGAGGTCGAGCCGGATCCGGACCGAGCGGGCCACGCGTTGTTTCGCACATCCGGGAGCGATGTCGAGACCATCGCCTTCCACGTGGCGAGTTTCCCGTGGGATTTCGAGGTGCTCTCCCCGCCCGAACTGCGCCCCGCTCTCGCCGCGGTAGCGAAGCGTCTGGCCGCGAGCGCGGAACGAAACCGGCCTTAGTGCAATAGAATCAGACGCCGTGTGGTGGCGGGCGATGGAGAAGCGCGGGCGGGTGCCGGTTCCCGGCGTGCTCCTCGCGCTGCTCACGCTCGCCTGCCTCGCCCTCTCCGCGCTGATCGCTCTCTCACCGCTCGGTTCCGGCTCCCACCGCGGCGACTCCTCCGTCGACCTCGAAAGGACTTCGAGCGGCGACGAGCTGATCGACGCCGCGCTCTCGGCCACCGATTGCCGCACCGGCGGTCCGCTCAACGTCCTCGGCCCCACCGTGCTCACGCCCTCCTTCTGCACCCCTGAGTTCAAGATCCCTCGGCCGGAGCGACTTCGCGCCCCCGAGCGTTCGATCGTCGTGGTACGGGTTCCCGGGCACACCTTCGGAACGAAGAATTCCGGCGATCCGGTCCCGGGGCTTTCGCTGATCAAGATGCTCATGGCCGACTGGGTGCTGAGTAATCGCGATCCGGACTCGGACGAGATCGCCCGGCTCAGGCGAATGATCGTCGATTCCAACGACGAATCGGCCGACAAGATCTGGGAGAAGTACGGCGAGAAGATGATCACCGAGCAGGTGCGAAAGTACCACCTGCAGGATACGAAGCCTGAAGATCACCGCTGGGGATACACGAAATCGAGCCTTCCCGACCTCGCGTTGTTCGTCTCGACGCTGCGCGCCGAGAACCCGGGATCTCCCGTGCTGTGGTGGATGCGCTCTCCTGCCCGCAAGGCCGCCGACGGCACCGTGCAGGACTGGGGCACCGGCACGCTGCCCGGGGTCAACGGCTCCAAGTACGGCTGGGACAACGACGGCTCCGTCGTCGCGAGTCTGTCCTACGGGCCGGGATTCGTCGTCGCCTCGTTCACGATCGGAGACGCGAAGGACCAGACCGAGGACGTCCACGAGGCAATGGCGCGCGTCCCGTATTTCCAGCGGCAATACGCGCGAAGGACGCACGAGGACATCATCACCGTCGAGGCGCTCGCACCGGGAGAATGATTTCGTCGGCGAAATTTCCTCACGCGCCGCGGCCATTTGGGGGACAGTGTCTATAGGCACGTTGCAGGCGCGACGCGCGGATACTCACGTGATACGGCCAAGCCGAAGGGACTCGTTGATGGAGCTTTCCCTCAACCAAGACCAGCTCGATTTTCGCGACCTAGCGCGCGAATTCCTCGACAAGGAAGTCGTTCCGCACCGGAGGGAATGGGACCGCGCGGAGCGTGTGGACCTCGCCGTCATCCCGAAGATGGCGGAAATCGGATTCTTCGGCCTCACGATTCCCGAGGAGTACGGAGGCTTCGGCGGCGACTACATCTCCTATTGCATCGGCATGGAGGAACTCGGCCGCGCGGACTCGGCGATCCGGGGCATCGTATCGGTGTCGACGGGGCTGGTCGGCAAGTCGATTCTGTCCCACGGAACCGAACAACAGAAACACGAGTGGCTCCCCCGGATCAGCTCGGGCGAGGTGCTCGGCTGCTTCGGGCTGACCGAGCCCGGGAACGGTTCCGACCCGGCTCACCTCCGTACGCGCGCCGCACGCGACGGCGACGACTACGTCATCAATGGCTCGAAGATCTTCATCACCAACGGCACATGGGCGCACCTATGCCTCGTGTTCGCCCGTACCGGCGGCGAGGGCCACAGGGGCATCTCCGCATTCCTGGTCCCGACCGATACGCCGGGGTTCGAAGCGACCGAGATCCACGGCAAGCTCGGCCTGCGCGGCCAAGCGACCGCGGAGCTGAGCTTCTCTGATATGCGCGTTCCGGCCTCCGCGATGCTCGGGGAAGAGGGCCAGGGGTTCTCCATCGCGCTGGGATCGCTCGACAAGGGTCGCGTGTCGGTAGCCGCCGGTTGCGTCGGCATCGCCATGGGCTGCCTCTCCGAATCGGTCCGATATTCCACCGAACGCGAGCAGTTCGGCCGGCAGATCGCCTCCTACCAGATGATCCAGGAAATGATCGCCCGGATGTCCGTCGACGTCGACGCCGGCCGCCTGCTCACCTACCGCGCCGCGCATCTCATCGAAGCCGGAGAGAATTTCGGCGTCGCCGCGTCCAAGGCGAAATACTTCGCTTCCGAGGCGGCCGTACGCGCCGCCAGCGATGCAATCCAGATCTTTGGCGGCTACGGATACATCGACGACTACCCGGTCTCCAAATACCTCCGCGATGCGCGCGTGATGACTCTCTACGAGGGCACGAGCCAGATCCAGAAACTTCTCATCGGGCGCGCGGAGACCGGCGTCAACGCCTTTACCTAGCGGTCGCCCCTGCGCCGCCCGACCGCCACTTCCACATGGAGAACGTAGTGACACTTCCCGACACATCCACCCTCGACGTCGACGTCTCCGAGCGCATCGCCGTCGTCACCATCAATCGCCCCGAGGTGCGCAATTCGCTCTCGCGCCAGGTCCTCGACGACCTGAACGCCGTGCTCGCCCGCGCAGAACAGGACGACGCGATCGGGGCGCTCGTGTTCACCGGCGCGGGCGATAAGGCTTTCGCGGCCGGCGCCGACATCACGCAACTGCAGAACTACACCCCGGCCTCCGCCCTCGAGTCGTACATGCAGCGCACGTACGACGCGATCGAACGGTTCGGCAAGCCCACTATCGCCGCCGTCAACGGTTACGCCCTCGGCGGCGGCTGCGAGCTCGCCATGTCCTGCGATATCCGCATCGCCTCCACTCGCGCGAAGTTCGGCCTGCCCGAACCGACCCTCGGAGTGCTGCCCGGAGCCGGCGGCACCCAGCGCCTCGGCCGTCTCGTGGGCGTCGGGCGCGCCATCGAGATGATCCTCACCGGCCGTTTCGCGGACGCCGACGAGGCTCTGCGCATCGGTCTCGTCACCTCGGTCGTCGAACCGGAAGAGCTCCTCGCCGCGGCACGCTCCACCGCGAGCACGATCTTGTCCAAGGGGCCACTCGCCGTGCGCCTCGCCAAGCTCGTCGTGCGCACCGGCCTCGACGCCGATCAGGGCACCGGCCTGGTTGTCGAGCGTCTCGCCCAAGCACTCCTCTACGGAAGTAGCGACAAGGCCGAGGGCACCGAGGCCTTCCTCGACAAGCGCACGCCGGAATTCAAGGGGGAATGATGTCCGACCAACGCAGCATCGACTCGGTTCTCGTCGTCGGCGCGGGCGCCATGGGGTCCCAGATCGCCATGGTCTGCGCGCTTTCCGGATATGACGTCGTACTCAATGATATTTCCGGTGAGGCCCTGGACCGCGCGGTGGCGTCGCTGCGCAGCCGCATGCAGCGCAAGATCGACAAGGGCACGGCCTCGCCCGCCGAGATCGATTCCGCATTCGCGCGCCTCCGTACCACCGATGTTCTGGAGGAGGAATCGTGCGAGGTCGACCTCGTCATCGAGGCGGCGATCGAGAAACTCGACGTCAAGCGCGAGTTGTTCGCCACCCTTGAGCGCCTGGCCCCCGCCGACGCGATCCTCGCCTCGAATTCTTCGAGCTTCGTCCCCTCTGCAATCGCCGCCCGGCTCGACGCACGGGACCGCTTCTGCAATATCCACTTCTTCAACCCGGCGCTTGTCATGCGCTGCGTCGAGGTGATCCGAGGGCCGGAAACCTCCGACGACACGATGGCGGCGGCCATCGATTTCGTGCGCAGAATAGGCAAGGAGCCGGTGCAGCTCGACAAGGAGATCACGGGCTTCGTCGCCAACCGCATACTCGATGCGGTCCGCACCGAAGCGGTGGCACTGTACGAGGGCGGGTACGCATCGTTCGAAGACATCGACCTCGCTTGCCGTACCGCGCTCGGCTATCCGATGGGGCCGTTCGAACTCATGGATCTCACCGGGATCGACATCGGCTACTATTCCCGCTCGCAGCGCTTCGCTGACAGCGGCGACCCCGCCGATGCGCCTGCACGCAGCGTCGCCGCGCTCGTGGAGCGCGGCGACCTGGGCCGTAAAACCGGCAGGGGCTGGTACGTCTACGACGAATCGGGGACGAAGGCCGGCCCGAACCCCGACGCCTAGGCTCCCCGGGGCTTACGCGCTTTCCAGTCGCCCCTCACGTTGCAGCTCGAGGGCGATGTCGATGAGCTGATCCTCCTGCCCGCCGATGAGGCCACGCTCGCCGGCGCGCAGCAGGATATCGGCCGTCTTAACCTCGTACCGGCGCGCATGCTGCTGTGCATGCTTGAGGAACGAGGAGTAGCAGCCCGCGTATCCGAGCATCATCGCATCGCGGTTGACGAGGCACTCGCTCGGCATCATCGGCGCGACCACGTCTTCGGCGGCGTCAGCCATCTTGAAGAAGTCGACCCCGGTGGTGATCCCGAGCTTGTCGCACACGCCGACGAGCGCCTCTACGGGCGTATTGCCGGCGCCCGCGCCGAAGCGGCGGGTCGAGCCGTCGATCTGCTGCGCGCCGGCCCGGATCGCCATGATGGAATTCCCGACCCCGACGTCAAGATTCTCATGGCCATGGAACCCGACCTGGGCGTCGCCGGAGAGCTCGGCGACCAGCGCGGACACACGGTCGGAGACCTGCTCCATGACGAGCGCACCGGCCGAGTCGACGATGTACACACACTGGCAGCCGGCGTCGGCCATGATCCTGGCCTGCTTCGCGAGTACCTCGGGCGGCTGGGTGTGGCTCATCATGAGGAAGCCGACGGTCTCCAGGCCGATCTCGCGTGCGTAGCCGAAGTGCTGGATCGACACGTCCGCCTCGGTGCAGTGCGTGGCGATGCGACAGATCTGGCCACCGTTGTCGCGCGCGGCGAGTATGTCGTCCTTGATGCCGACACCGGGGAGCGAGAGGAACGCGATCTTCGCGTTCTTCGCGGTCTCTGCCGCCGCCTTGATGAGTTCCTGCTCGTTCGTCCGGCCGAAGCCGTAGTTGAACGAGCCGCCGCCGAGTCCGTCGCCGTGGGTCACCTCGATGACCGGCACGCCGGCGCCATCGAGCGCGCCGACCACGGACACGATGTCCTCGCGGGTGAACTGGTGGCGCTTGTGATGTGAGCCGTCGCGCAGCGAGGAGTCGGTGATCCGGATGTCGAGGTCCGCTGAGAAGGCGCGGGCGTTGGCGTTGATGGGATTTGTGGTGTCCATGGCGTCCTCCTAGACCCCGAGCTTCGACTTGGCGACCTCTTCGCCGACTTTCGTCGCGGCGGCGGTCATGATGTCCAGGTTTCCTGCGTATTCGGGCAGGAAGTCCCCGGCGCCTTCGACCTCGACGAAGATCGCGACACGCGCCATCCCGCCGGAGGTCTCCGAAGGCGGATCGAACTGTGGTTCCTGCAGTAGCCGGTAGCCGGGCACGTATTCCTGGATCTCCTTCTCCCGCTTGCGAATGGACGTGGAGATCAGGTCGTGGTCGGCGTCTTCGGGGATCGAGCAGAAGATCGTGTCGCGCATGATCACGGGCGGGTCGGCGGGGTTGAGGATGATGATTGCCTTGCCCTTGCGTGCCCCGCCGATGGACTCGATCGCGTTCTTCGTGGTCTGGGTGAACTCGTCGATGTTCGCGCGCGTACCGGGCCCTGCGGACTCGGACGACACCGACGCGACGATCTCGGCGTACTCGACCGGCACGACCGAGCTCACCGCGTGGACCATCGGGATCGTCGCTTGCCCACCGCAGGTGACCATGTTCGTGTTCTTGGCATCAACGTGCGCGGTGAGGTTTGCCGGCGGGATCACCGCGGGGCCGACTGCGGCCGGGGTGAGGTCGATCGCAATGATGCCGGCCTCCTCGTACTTCGGGGCGAACTCCTTGTGCACGTAGGCGCTCGTCGCCTCGAAAAGAAGGTCCGGCACCTCGCCTCCGGCGGCGATCGAGTCGAGAAGCTCCTGCGCGCCTCCCGACATGCAGGTCAGCCCGTGGTCTCGGGCGCGCTTCATGCCCTCGGATCCGGCGTCGATGCCGATCATCCACTTCGGCTCGATGTAGTCGCTGCGCTCGAGCTTGTACATCAGATCGGTACCGATGTTGCCCGAGCCGACGATCGCGGCGGTGAGAATGCGCGAGTCGCTCATATGTCTTTTCTCCTAGCGGGGAAGAATCTATTGATGTTGAGGGGAAGGACGGTCCCGACTAGACGAAGTCGAGGGTGACGCTGCCGAGCCCTTCGAACTCGGCGCGGACGTGGTCACCCGGCGCGACGTCTTCGGCGCGGATCGCCGTGCCCGGCAGCAACACGTCTCCGGCGCGCAGCCGCACGCCGAAGCTCGAGACCTTCCGCGCCAGCCACGAGACCGCATTGAGGGGATTGCCGAGTACTGCGTCGGAGCTGCCCGTCGCGACGTGCTCGGAATTCTTGTGCATGTCGACACGGATGGAGGCGACGTCGATGTCGGACATCGACACCCGCTGCTCCCCGACGATGTAGCCGCAGGAGGAGGCGTTGTCCGCGATCGTGTCGGCGAGCGTGATCTTCCAGTCCGCGATCCGCGAGTCGATCAGCTCGATCGAGGGCACAACCCATTCGATGTACTCGGGCAGCTCCTCGTCGGACACCCCCTCGGCCGGAATGTCCTTACCGAGGATGAACGCGACCTCGAGCTCCACGCGAGGACGGCACAGCTTCGAGGTGTCCACCGGCACCGACTCCGAATACTCCATGACGTCGAGAAGGTGGCCGTAGTCGGGTTCGCCGACGCCCATCATTTTCTGCATCGCCTCCGAGGCGAGGCCGACCTTGTGTCCGGTGACCTTGGCGCCCGCGTCGATACGGCGCCGGATGTTCACCAACGCCACGGCGAACGCATCGTCCGGCGTCATACCCGGGTGTGTGTCGGTGAGCGGCGCGATGGGCTCGGCCCGGGTCTCGGCGTCCCACAACGACTGCGCGAGATCGGTGATCTGCGCCTCGTCGAGGGTGAGGTTCTGCTCGCTCATCGGGGTGCCTTTCGCTCGCTGTTCGGACCCCAATTGTCTGCGCGCGGGACGCCAACCTACGCCCGGCGATCCATCCAGTGGAACGGGAGGCGGCGCGGGCAGGCCGCTATTCCTCCGTACGCTGGGCTTTTCGGAACGCGCGGGTGGCGCTCTCGCAGATTTTCTTCAGGCTCGCCACGTGATCTTGCGGGCGGAACGAATCGACGGGACCGGACACAGACATCGCGGCGCCGGGCACCGCCCCCTTGCCCCACACGGGCGCGGCGACACAGCTGAGCCCGAGGGTGGCCTCCTCTACGTCGTAGGCGAGCCCGGTCTGCCGCACGACGGCGAGCTCGGCGCGCAGGGCGGCGGGGTCGGTGACGGAGAATTCCGACCACGGAACTAGGCCTCTACTTATGGCGAGGTCGATCGCGCTCTCGTCGTAGGCCATCATCGCCTTGCCGACGCCCGTACAGTGCCCGGGCACGCGCCCGCCGATGCGCGAGGGCGCGGCCACGCCCGTCACCGAGAACAACTTATTCGCGTAGACGGCATCGGCGCCGTCGAGGTACGCCAGGTGCACAGTGCAGCGTGTCCGCTCGAACAGCGCCGCCAGAAATGGCGTGAGAGTCTCGGCCACCAGCTCATGGGTCGTACTCAATGACGTCGGACCCCGATCGAAGAACAGCGGTCCGAGGCGGTAGCGATCGCCGACCCGCTGGACGGCCCCGTTCTCAATGAGGCTGCTGAGCACCCGATGCGAGGTCGACTTCGGCAGGCGGGCGCGCCGCGCGAGCTCGCTGACCCCCATTCCCTGCGTGTCGTCTCGATCGAATGCGCGTATTAGCCGGAACGCCTTGTCGATGGCGCTCGCGCGTTCGGTTTCGCCGTCTGCCGCTTCGGTCATGTGAATATAGTGCCACCTACGTCATCGAAATAAGTGGGCTCTTCCCCTTTTAACGCCCCTAATGCACGAATTGGGTGCCGTCGCCCCCACAGACGGAGGTAGTTAACATTTCTGAAACACGTTCTAAATAGCGGCTTTCGCACTCCAAGCAAGGGAGCGCAGGGAATACCGCCGAAATCGCTAGCGGTTGTTCGCCCATTTCTATAACGTGTTCTACATGACGCAGAGCGAATTCGATGTGGTCGTGGTGGGCAGCGGCGCGGGCGGCGTGGCCGCCGCCCTCGCGGCGCAGGCCAAGGGACTGTCCGTGGTTCTCATAGAAAAGGCGCCGCACTTCGGCGGTTCCACCGCACGGTCAGGCGGCGGCGTGTGGATTCCGAATAACTCGGTGCTAGTGCGCGACGGCGTGCGCGACAATCCGACCGCGGCGCGCCAGTACCTCACGTCGATCATCTCCGGCGTGTCACTCGACCGGATCGACGCCTATCTCGACCACGGACCGCGCATTCTGGATTTCCTACTCGAGCGCACGCCTCTGCGGATGGAATGGGTGAAGAACTACTCGGACTACTACCCCGAGGCGCCGGGCGGGCGGCTCAGTGGGCGCTCGGTGGAGCCGAAGCCCTTCGACCTCAACTCGATGGGCGATAATCGCAAGCTTCTCGAGCCCGACTACACCAAGACGCCGCGCAACTTCGTTCTCACTCAGGCCGACTACAAACGGCTCAACATGCTCTTGCGCTCCGCCGAAGGACCGCTGCGCGCAGTCAAGGTGGGCACCCGCTATCTCGCCTACCAGGTCGCGCGCAAGCGGATGGTCGTGCGCGGGCAGGCGCTCATGGCGGCACTCGGACAGGGACTGTTCGACCACAAGATCCCGTTGTGGCTCGAGACCCCGCTCGTCGATCTCGCCACCGAGGGCGAGGGCTCCGACACGCGCGTCACCGGTGTCGTCGTCGAGCGCTCGGGCGAGCGGGAGACGATTCGCGCCCGTCACGGGGTCATTCTCACCGCAGGCGGTTTCGAGCACAACGAGGAGATGCGCAAGAAGTACCAGCGCGAACCGATCACCACCAAGTGGACGGTCGGCGCGGCCGCGAACACTGGCGACGCTATCGAGGCGGCACAGCGGATCGGCGCGGGAGTCGATTTCATGGAGGACGCGTGGTGGGGCCCGACGATCCCGCTCAAGGGAACCCCCTGGTTCGCGCTATCGGAACGTTCGCTGCCCGGCACGATCATGGTCAACACCCGCGGCGAGCGGTTCATGAATGAATCTCTCCCCTACGTGGAAGCCGTGCACCACATGTACGGAGGCGAATTCGGGCAAGGCTCCGGTCCGGGCGAGAACGTACCCGCGTGGCTCGTCCTCGACCAGCGCGTCCGCGACCGCTACATGTTCGCCGGCAACGCCCCGCGCCAGCCGCTTCCGGGGCGCTGGTTCAAGAACGGGATCATCGTCTCCGCCGACACGATCGAAGGCCTCGCCGAGAAAATGGAGGTCCCCGCCGAGCAGCTGACCGCTACCATCGAACGCTTCAATGGCTTCGCCCGCGCCGGCGTCGACGAGGACTTCGGCCGCGGCAAGTCCGGTTACGACCACTATTACGGCGATGTCTCGAACAAGCCCAACCCCGCGCTCGGGGAACTCGGCAAGGCGCCGTTCTACGCCGTCAAGATGGTTCCGGGCGACCTCGGCACCAAGGGCGGCATCACGACCAACGCGGACGCGCAGGCGCTCCGCGAGGACGGCTCAGCGATCGAGGGTCTCTACGCTGCGGGCAACTGTTCGTCCCCGGTCATGGGACACACCTATGCCGGCCCCGGCGCGACGATCGGCCCATCGGTCGTGTTCGGCGCGCTCGCCGCCGAGCACATCGCAGCCCGCGTCGCGCAGTAGATACCACAGCAGACTCCGCTTTTACGACACAGCGAAAGAGGCCCCATGCCCATCGATCCGGAAATCGCTCTCGGCGCCGAGCTCCCCGCGCAGACATTCTCGTGGGATGCCTCCGACGTGGCGCTCTACAATCTCGCGGTCGGCGCCGCGCGTGATCCGCTCGACACAACGGGTCTGCGCTACATCGACGACCGCTCGCCGCTGGTGCTGCCGTCGTTCGCGACGGTCGCCGCGACGATGCACGTCACGGAGGCGCCGAAGGTCTCGTTCCCCGGGGTCGAGATCGACCTTGCGAAGGTGGTGCACGGCGCTCAGCACGTGTTCCCCCTCGGACCGATCCCCGCATCCGGCACCGCAACGACCCGCACGAAGATCGCGGACCTCCAGGACAAGGGGAAGGCCGCCGTCATCGTCCAGGAATCGACGACGACGGCCGAGGACGGCACCGAGCTGTGGCGCGCCCGCTCGTCGATCTTCGCCCGCGACGAGGGCGGCTTCGGCGGCGAACGCGGCACCTCGGAGAAGGTCGCCTACCCCGATCGCGCGCCCGACCACGAGATCGAGGTGCCGACCGCACCCAACCAGGCACTTCTCTACCGTCTCTGTGGCGACCGCAACCCACTGCACTCGGATCCGGAGTTCGCCCGAAGGGCTGGTTTCGATCGCCCGATCATGCACGGTCTGGGTTCATACGGGCTGGTCCTTCGCGCGTTGGTGGACTCACTGTATGACGGCGACGTAGCCGGGATCTCCCAGTACGGCGTGAGCTTCGCCGGCATCCTCTTCCCCGGCGAGACGCTGCGGGTGCGCGCGTGGCGGACCGAGAACGGCTTCGTCGCCACCGCAGATTCCGTAGAGCGCGACAACGCCCCCGTGCTCGGCAACATCGTTCTCGCACAGGAAAAGTAACCGCGCGCGCGGCAGCGACCGTAAGATGAAGGCTCCTTCATCAAGGTTTCACATTCGAATCATCCCCGCTCGACATGATCGTTGTAGTCGACAGATGACGTCGATGTACCTGCAACCTTCAAGGAGCCCGCGATGAACAAGAAGCTCGGCGCCGTCGCCGCCTTCCTCATCCTTCCCCTCGGTGCCGCCGCTGCGGCGTTCGCGGTGAGCAACGACCCCGGCGAGCCCGACGTCGCCATAGAGCGCGTCTCCCAGGACCTCCCCCGCTACGACGCCCCGGCAGATCCCCACGCCGCCTCCCCGTCCGACGACGATGACGAACGTGGCGACGACGATGCAGACGACGTGCCCCACGATGACGACGACGTCCAGCGCGTCCAGCCCCAGGTCCCCCAAGCCCAGTTCGACGACGACTGGGACGACGATGCCGACGATTGGGATGACGACGACTACGACGACGACTGGGACGACTAGTGCCGCCTAGGCTACGCCGGGGCGGCGCCACCCGCCCTGTCCCCGCGCGCTGGCGCATCGTCGGCTGGATCCTCCTCACCACCGCGATCACGCTCGTCGCCGTAGGGTTCACGGTGCGCTCGCTGCTCATCGCCGACGTCGCGCGCGACGCGAACACCGCGATCGACCAGGAGATCAGCGAGTTCGAGGCCTTCGCCGCGCAGGGGGTCGACCCGACGAGCGCGCGGCCCTTCACCTCCGCCGAGCGGCTCCTCGCCGTTTACCTGAGCCGGCAGATCCCTGCCTCCGACGAGGTGCTGCTCGGGCTGGTCGATACCCAGGTCATCGCCGTCGACCGCAGCGGCGGCGATAATGGCCCGTACGACCTCATCGCGGACACCGCACTGCTCGCCGAGCTTCGCACCGGGACCGCGAACTCCGGCGTCACACCTACGGAAGCGGGCGAGATGCGGTGGGCGCGTGTGCCCGTCGGCGCCCCCGACGACGGCGACGCATTTCTGTTGGTCGCGGTGTTCACCGAAGACGCGCTCGCCGAGGCCGACCACACCATCAGGGTCCTCGCTGCCGTCGCCCTTGGCGGGCTCTTGCTGACGGCGCTGTTCGGCTGGTTCGTGGCCGCGCAGATTCTCATGCCCATCAGACAGGTGCGCGAGGTCGCCGATTCGATTCAGGAGACCGATCTGCTTCGCCGTGTGCCGGTCGAGGGGCGCGATGACATCTCCCAGCTCGCGATCACCTTCAACTCGATGCTCGACCGCCTCGCGCAGGCGCACGAGACCCAGCGCCGGTTCGTCGACGACGCCGGCCACGAGCTGCGCACCCCGATCACCGTGATCCGCGGCCACCTCGAGACCGCCGACGACGACCCGTCCTCGCGCGCGAAGACCATGCGCCTGGTCGATTCCGAACTCGACCGCATGAGCCGGATCGTCTCCGACCTGCTCACCCTCGCGAAATCCGAGCGCCCCGACTTCGTCCGGCCGGCCGAGGCCGACCTCGCCGAGCTCATGATCGATGTCGAGGCACAGGCGTCGCAGCTCGGCGATCGGCAGTGGCAGCTCGTGGAGATCGCCGAGCGCACGGTCCTGCTAGATGCCCAACGCATCACCCAGGCAATGCTGCAGCTCACCACGAACGCCGTCCAGCACACCAGCGTCGGCAGCCGCATCCGCCTCGGTTCGCGTTTCGCCGGCACCGGTCCGGACAAGACTCTCACGTTCTGGGTGGGCGACGACGGCCCCGGTATCGAGCCCGACGATATCGAGCGGATCTTCGCCCGTTTCGACCGCGGAGGCGGCCCCTCCCACACCACGACCGGCGCGGGCCTCGGACTGTCCATCGTCTCGGCCATCGCCCGCGGGCACCACGGTTCCGCACACGCCGAGTCGGCGCTCGGCCAGGGCGCGACCTTCTATATCGTCATTCCCACCCCGGAAGGACCACACGAGCAATGAACCGGATCCTCATCGCCGAAGACGACCTTCGGATCGTGTCGTTTCTCGAGAAGGGGCTGCGCAGCGCCGGGTTCTCCACGACCCACGTCGGCGATGGCCGCAGCGCGCTCGAGGGGCTTCGCTCGGAGCAGTTCGACCTCGTCATCCTCGACATCGGGCTGCCCCTTCTCGACGGGTTCGAGGTGCTCTCGCGAGCTCGCGGCCAAGGAATCTCGACACCCGTCGTGGTCCTCACCGCGCGAGACTCGGTCCGCGACACCGTCACCGGACTCACCTCCGGCGCGAACGACTACCTCGCCAAGCCGTTCCACTTCGCCGAGCTCCTCGCGCGTGTGCAGCTGCGTCTGCACGACGGGTCCTCCACCCACGACGAAGCACGCGCACTCGAGCACGGCGGCCTGCGTCTCGACCTCCTCGCGCACACCGCCGAGGTCGACGGCGAACCGACGAACCTGACATCGCGGGAGTTCTCGCTGCTCAAGGTGTTCCTCACCCACCGCGGGCAGGTGCTCTCGCGCGAGCAGATTCTCGACCACGTGTGGGGCTACGATTTCGACCCCGCGTCAAACGTCGTCGACGTATACGTGCGCACGTTGCGCAAGAAAATCGGCGCGGACAGGCTCGTCACCGTGCGCGGCGCCGGCTACAAAATGCCCTGAAGGCACAAAACTGGAACATTCTGATGCACCGTCTTGTGACGTGCGGCATACTCGTTTCCGGATCCATTTTGGAACACGTTCTAGTTTTCGGTCCTCCGCCGGGGCGGTGGGCGCAAGAGACGGAGTAACCGCATGTCGATGAACCTTGCCGATGCTTTCGAAGCCCTGTCCGATTCGCTCGCGGACCGCGAGGCCCTGTACTTCGAGGGCGCCCGGCTGAGTTACGCCGAACTCGACGAACGCGCCAACAAGGTCGGCCACTTCCTCGAATCCATCGGGATCGGGGCGAACGACCACGTCGCGATGCACATGCGCAACAGCCTCGAGTTCGTCGAGGGCCTCATCGGCACCCTCAAGGTCCGCGCGGTCCCGGTCAACATCAATTTTCGCTATACCTCGTCCGAACTCGAATACCTGTATTCGAACTCGGACTCGAAACTCATCATCATCGACTCCGAATTCACCGGCGTCGCCGGCGAGATCCTCGGAGGCCTCGGCGAGTTGCAGCATGTCCTGGTGGTGGGCGAGGTTTCCGACGCATTTACACAGCAGTGTTCTGACGCCGGAGTCGGGTTATCCGCGTGGTCCGACGTCATACCCGACCAGTCCCCGGACAGGGAATTCCCGGAGCGTTCGGGCCGCGACCACTACATGGTGTACACCGGCGGGACGACGGGACATCCGAAGGGCGTCGTGTGGACGCACACCGATTTCTATTACGCGGCGCTGGCGGGCGGCAATCAGTACGGCGACCCCCACGACACGGTCGAGGAGTTGTGCAACGCCGCAAAGGAAACGCCGGCAATGTCGCTACTGGTCACGGCGCCGCTCATTCACGGTGCCGCCGTTTACGCGATGTTCTCGATGTTCTTCATGGGCGCGAAACAGGTACTCATGCGCAATTGGGATCCGGTTGAGGCGCTGAGACTCATCGGCGAGGAGAAGGCGCAGATCATCATGATCGTCGGCGACGCGATGGGGGTGCCGTTCGTCGATGAGCTCGTCGATAATTTCGATGCCTACGATGTGTCCTCGCTGTTCGCCGTGAACTCGGGCGGGGCGATCTGGTCGCAGGCATCCCGAGACAAGCTCAAGACCGTGCTGCCCGATATCTTCATCCGCGACAATTTCGGCGCTTCGGAGTCGGGCACCGACGGGCAGCTGAGCATGAACGACGCCGGCGAACTGCGCTTGCCGCCGAGCCCGCGCTCGATCGTCATCGACGAGCTGCTCGATCCCGTCGAGCCCGGCAGCGACACCATCGGTTACATGGCACGTGTCGGGCATGTGCCGCTCGAATACTATAAGGACCCCGAGAAGTCGGCGAACGTCTTCAAGACGCTGTCGGACGGGCGGCGAATGTCGGTCCTCGGGGACATGGCCAGGGTCGAGGCCGACGGTTCGATCGTTCTGCTCGGACGGGGCTCTGGTTGCATCAATACGGGCGGCGAGAAGGTGTTCCCCGAGGAGGTCGAACAGGCACTCAAGGGGCATCCGGCTATCTTCGACGCCCTCGTCGCCGGCGCGAAGGACCCGAAGTACGGCGAGCGGGTTTCCGCGGTCGTCTCGATTCGCGACGGCTTCGAGGAGCCTTCCGCGGAGGAGCTCGCCGCGCACTGCCGTAAGAGCCTCGCGGGCTACAAGGTTCCGCGTTCGGTCGTCGTGGTGCCCGAGGTTCTTCGTTCGCCTTCGGGCAAGGCGGATTACCGGTGGGCAAAACGGACGGTGGCCGACGAAGCCACCGTGTAGCGGCTGCTTGCGTAACAACTAGTAGGGAGGGCTCTCCGGGTCGACGACCTTCGCCGCCACGGAGCTCGGGGCGGGCACCCAGTACGGGTTGATGATCCCGGGATCGGGTTCCCTCTTCTTTCGTTGCCTGCGCGCCCGCGGGCGTCGGCGGAATTCTGCTGTAGCCGACTCTCGGCGCTCCTGCCTTGTCGGCCCGGGTGGACGCTTGTCGGCGCCCAGCGTCTCGCCGATGTCGGAGACGAATCCCGGTCCGCGTTCCGCCGCCATCGACGAGCAAACCGTTGCCAGCTCCTTCGCGATGCCGGCCAGCGCTTCCACCTGTTCCCGGTAGTTATCGGGCAGCGGCTCGTAGGACAGCCCGAGCTCCGCCCTCCCCTGTCCGCGATGTCCGTCGGGCACACTGGTGCCACGGGTGCCGTTGGCGAAGACGATTTCCGTATTTCCGTCGGGCATAAGCCTGTAGTTCGTGTCGTTATGCGTTTTGTCCCGGTGGTGGTGTCGACAAAGCGCGATGAGGTTGTCCTCACGAGTAAGCCCACCCCGGAGCGGATCGTTGTGGTCGAAGGGTTTGACATGGTCCAGGTCGCAGCGCCTTGCGGACACCTGGCAGCCGGGGAACCTGCAGGTTCCGTCTCGCGCGACGACCAGCCTGCGCAGCGCAGCCGACGGCTTGTAGGTGGTTTCTTCGCGCAGCCGGCCGAGCAGCTCGCCTAGCAGGGCAATCGCGTCCTCGAGGTTCGTACCGAGCTCGTCCGCGCGCAGCGGCAGCTTCGACAGACGGGCGCTGCGCACCGAGGCGAGAAGTTCATCGAGCCGCTCGCGCGTAGACGCCCCCTTCGCCGTGTACGCACGCTGCCTTGCGCCGCTCGACTCCATATCGGCAACAAGAGTGATGCTCGGGGAGCAGACCTGGTTGCCGATCGGAGTGCAGTCCCCCTCCGGTCGCTTGTCGATGCCCGTGACCATCTGGACGAGCGCATCCGCGCGCCGCTCGGCGGCTGTGCGCGTTTCACTCTCCATCTTGGCCCACGACGATGCGAGAGCGTCGACGCTGCTCCACACAGCTTCGGCGTCCAACGCGGGCAGCGTCGCCATGATGTTCGACCTCGCCGGCGTCGAGGACCACATGCTCACATTGCGCTTGTTCTTGCTGTCCTCGTCGTCCCGCTTGAGCGCAACCCTATCGACCTTGCTGATAATCCGGTGGAGCTTACGGGTCATCCCCGACGACCATCGAACGCACTTGCCGTCCTTGAGACACAGGGCGAGGATCTGGTCCTGGATCTCCAGCAGCTTGTCCTCGTCGACGACATGCTCGAGCTCATCCGCGATCCGAAGCGCGACGGCTGCACTCATCCCGCCGTACATAAGGACATTCCACACGCGTGTGCAGCGTTGCACAGACATCGATTTGCCCAGCAGATTTCCCGCCCGGCTGGTGGTGAGGTTGTGTTCGACGGCAATGCGATCGGCAGCCAGCGATTCGGGGTCGAAAGCCTTGTAGTCCGGATCTTCCGCCGCCGCGGGATCCGATTGCTCCGCTCGAACCGTCTCAAGGGTGTCCAGTGCATGCTGCATCCCTGCCCCCTCGGCGCAGCTGCCCAGCACGGTGCACACTTTCGCCCGATCTTCGCTGGAAGGAAGGTGGGCAGCAAGAGCGAGGAGGTCCCGGCCGGCGAACTGCAGCATCGTAGCAATGAGGGACGAGTTCGCCCCGCTCTCTTCGAACTCATCCTGAATATTGGCAACAGTAGCACTCAAGTGTTCTATTGCCTCAACAATCCCGGAGGCGCCATCGCGCAGGCACGTCGCCTTCTCGGCAATTGGTCGCTTGAACTGCCTCTCACACTCGAGAGGAGCGTATCGAACCTTCTCTTCATCCAACATCTGAGGTGCCCGCCCACCGTGCCGTAACGCTGTTACCGATATCTACTATAGTCCACCTGTTCTATATTTGCTAGGTATTTTCGAGGCAAATTTCGGTAACGATACCAGGCGTCTCAGGGGTCGCATATGACACAGAAACCGGCCGCCAGGGCCACAGAAATAGCGGCTGCCGTCAGGCGAGAAGGGCCATCAAGGAGATGCGCTCAAGAACCCGAGGGCGCGTAGAGCCTCGGATCCTCGGACACGAACACGTGAAGGGGGCGGCGCCGGATCCCGCGCGACCTTTCGATCCCCCGCAGGCGGTAGTTCGACTCGGCGGCCACCGCGCGCGCCGTGCCCGCCGCCGGAACCGCATAGGCAGGCACCACAACCCAGGGCTGCCGTCGCCCCAGCTTCTTCCGCAGCGCGTCCGCCTTCTTCGCCTCCGGGCGGCGCCGCACGACCCACGCCACGAACCCCGAACCGGCGAACAGCGCCACGACGCCCACAGCGAAAACGGCGAGCGCCACGAACAGCACGACGAGCACGCTATGCATCAGCCTTCTCCCCGCCCAGGTATGACGCCGGACGTCGCGGCCCCGGAGACGGCCACGTCCGCGTGTGCCGCACTCCCCCCTCCGAGAGCACCTGGAACAAAGCGGACGCGCTCGCGCAGCTCCCACTCGGCGCCGAAGGATTCAGGCACGAAACCGCGTGCGGCGGCCAGTTCCACGAGCACGGTCGACGGCAACGGGTACCGCCACGGCTCCAGCTCGAAGGAGCCATGGGGGGTGGTACGCGCGTCGTCAATAAGCGAAGCTATGCGCCGGTCGGCGGCGCGGAGGCGGCGCCGCATCGAGCGGGCACGGCTGGCGCCGAACGCGCTCCACACGTGGTCGAGGGTGAGTGCCCACATCGCTGCTCCTTTCGCACCGCCGGTCCCACCGACGTTACCGAACGCGGGAGCCGCGCCTCACCCACGGCGCGCTAGGCCTCGACCTGCGATTTGGCCCAGCGGTAGTCTGCCTTGCCCGCGGGACTACGTTTGACCTGATCGACGACGACCACCTGGCGTGGCGCCTTGTAACCGGCGAGGTGCCCGCGCACGTGCTCGCGCAGCTCCTCGGCGCCCGGATCCTCGAAGCCCTCGCGCACGGAGACGACGGCGGCGACAGACTCCCCGAAACGAGGATCGGGCGCACCGACGACGAGGGCGTCGAACACGGCCGGGTGCAGCTTGAGCGTCGACTCGACCTCCTCGGGGAACACCTTTTCGCCGCCGGTATTGATGCAGCCAGAGCCTCGCCCGAGGAACGTGATCGATCCATCGGCCTCCAGTAACCCCATGTCCCCGAGCAGAGAGGCGCGGCGGCCACCGATCTCGACAAAAGTCTGGGCGCTCTTGTCCGGGTCACCGAGGTACTCCAACGGTAGATGCCCGGTTCGCACGATGTAGCCGATCTCTCCCGTCCCCGGCTCCATCCGCTCGAGGTCGAGATCGACCACGAGGATGCCGCGGCCGGCCTCGAGTTTGAGCCTCCCTGCCTCGTCGAACTTCATTTCCCCGTCATTTCCCGATTCCGACGCGCCGACGTTATCGCGGAATCCGACGTTCGGAAGGAGCTCTGAGAATGCCGTCTGGTTGGCCGCCGACCAGATGCCGCCGCCGGAGGAGATCATGAACAAGCCGGACAAGTCCGGGGCATCGCCCGCCGCCGTCATTTCTCGCAATTCATCCGCGATGGGTACGCCCATGCCGTCCCCGACGATCACGAGGACGGCCGCTTTTTCCTCGGCTGTGGCGCGAAGGATCCGTTCCGGATCGAACGTCCGCTGTAGCGCCACGTATGCGCCGAGGTTGAGGAAGGTGAAGAAGGTGAACATTCCCGCGCCATGCATCAGTGGCGCGGCCACGAATGCTCGGAAGCCCTCGAAGGTGTTGTCGGCGACCTCTTGAGGCGAGTTACGCGGTTCGCCGTACGGGTTTCCACCCGATAGGCACGCGTAGTAGTAATCGGCGGCGCGCCACACGACGCCCTTCGGATGCCCCGTGGTCCCGCCGGTGTACAGGATCCATTTGTCGTCGCCGGAGCGCGTGTTCTCCGGGCGTTGCCTCGAGGCGGCGGCGAGGGCCTCGGCGGAGTCCACCAGCGCGATGCCCGACCGCTCTGCCGCCTCCTTCAGCGCGTCGCCCGGCTCCCCCACAGAGACCACGAAGCGCAGCTCCGTTACCGAACCGATCGCTTCGGCGAGCGTATCGGCGAACTCGGACTCGACGACGACCCCCACGGCCCTCGAGTCGGCAAGGATGTTTGCGATCTCCGCAGCGGCATACATGAAATTGGTGTTGACGGCGGCGGCGCTGATCTTCATCAATCCGACGATGCTTCCGAGGTGCTCGGGCACGTTCCGCATGACCAGCGCTACACGATCGTCCCGGCGTACGCCCAGTTCGAGGAAGGCATGCGCGAAGCGGTTCGCGTAATCGTCGAACTCCCTGTAGGTGAATAATTCGCCGTCGAACGAGACACAGGGACTGTCGGGCTGTTTATCGGCGACGCATTCGAACACGTCCGCCTCGTTCATATCGTCGTTCACGTCGGCGTTGTTCTTCCTGGCGTCGGCATCGGTTGCCGTTGTTGCATCTTCGGCTTCTGCGGACATTTCCCCTCTTCCCTAAGCTCCGGACACTCCCAATCGGTCGCTTGGTTTCGACGATTGGACCTCTTCGGATAGTATGTGAAGCACATCACAGGAAATGCATAATGAGGGGATTAGCATTAGTAATTCCTGCACGCCTCGGATCGGCGCCACTTCCACGCGCACACCTCTTATCCGAAACGGCTCCCAGGACCTCACGACAATAAAGGCACTTCGATGACCGGGTACGAAGCTTCTTCGCAGGATACGGGCGATTTCGACCTATCCTCCGAGCTCGACGAGGAGATCCGAGACAGCGACGTGGCTACGGATGGCTCCGAGCTCGAGCACCCTTTCGAGTACCGTTCCGGTGCTCACGGACTCACTTATCGGAATCCGCCGAATGCCACGTGGCGTTCCAGAATCGTCTCGGTATCGATGCGCCGCGTGCTGCGGCCCGCGCTCGACCGGATGCCCCCGGACCAACGCGCGCTCGGCCGGCTTCGCACGATGACCAATGGGATAGGCCGCGCCGGCGCGCTCGAGACCTCGGGGAATTGGGACAACACCGGCCCCGTGCCCGGCCTCTGGGTCGGACGTCACCGGTTCTTCACCTCCGACAAGCTCGTCTTCATGCTCCACGGCGGCGGCTTCACATTCGGCTCGCCCTGGTCCCACAAGTTTCTCGCTGCCCGCCTGGCCCGCGAGCTCGGCGCGCCCACGATCCTCCCCGACTATCGGCTCGCCCCGGAACATCAGTTCCCCGCGGCGATCGAGGACGCCATCGCCAGTTACGAGTGGATCCTCGGCCAGGGGTACAGCCCCGAGAACATCATCTTCGCGGGCGACTCGGCGGGTGGAAACCTCGCACTCCAGCTCACCAATCATCTTGTTGACGCCGGAGAGCCGACGCCCGCCGGCGTCGTCCTGCTTTCTCCGTGGGTGGACATGAATCTCGCGGACATGACGAGCCGGGACATGGAACGCAAGGACCCGTTCCTCGCGATCGGGCTGGTCGAGAAGTCTCGGGATCTCTATGCCCCCGGGCTCGATCCCGACGACCCGCGAATCTCACCGGTCAACCTCAATTTCTCGAGCGAATGGCCGCCGTTTCTCATCCAGTGTGGTGGCGCGGAGATTTTCGCCGGCGGTATCGAGCTGCTCCACGAGCGGCTGGTCGCCTCCGGAGTCGACTCGACGCTGCAGGTGTGGCCGGACCAATTCCACGTCTTCCAGGCCTTTCACCCGCTCATCCCGGAGGCAGTGGGAGCGTTGCGGAACGTCGGCACCTTCATGCGTGCGAAGACCGACTGAACCGCACCACACGAGGTAAGGTCACCCTTCCTCGTGTCCGGTTCTGCGGCTAACATGGAGTCGGTAGAGCAGTTCGGAGGGAGGCGAGGACCGTGCACGACCATTCTCACGGCCATTCCCACGCCCATGGGGTGAGCGACCGCAAGAGGCTCACGGCGGCGTTAGCCGTCACGTTGTCCATTATGACCGTCGGCATCATCGGTGCCGCCTGGTCTGGCTCGCTCGCGCTACTCGCCGATGCCGGACACATGCTCACGGACGCGATGGGGCTCGTCATCGCGCTGGTCGCCGCCTCGCTGGCGCTACGCCCGCCGACGATGAAACGAACCTGGGGATTCAAGCGCGCGGAAGTCATCGCGGCGGCCGTGCAGGCGCTCATCCTGCTATCGATCGGCGTATTCGTTCTCGTCGAGGCCGTGCGGCGCCTACTCTCCGCGCCCGAGGTCGCGCATGGGCCGATGCTGTGGTTCGGCATCGCGGGTCTCGCCGGCAACATCGTCGCTCTCGCGATTCTGTCCTCCAGCCGATCGAACAGCTTCAACCTGCGGGCGGCCTTCCTCGAGGTGCTCAATGACGCGCTCGGCTCGGTTGCCGTCATCATCGGCGCGGTCGTCATCGCGACGACCGGGTGGACGCGGGCGGACGCCATCGCCTCGCTATTCATCGGCGCGCTCATTGTTCCTCGCACGATCGTCCTGCTCCGAGATACCGTCCACGTCCTGCTCGCGTCGACTCCGAAGGGCCTCGACCTGCGAGAGGTTCGCGAGCACATGTTGTCGATGGACCACGTCGAGGACGTGCACGATCTCCACGCCGAACTCATCGCGACGGGCGTACCGGTTATCACCGGCCATGTCGTCATCCGCAACGAGTGCATGCGCGACGGCCACGCGATGGAAATACTCGCGGACCTACAAACCTGCGTCGCCTCCCATTTCGACATCCCCGTCGGGCACGCGACGTTCCAGCTCGAGACCGCCGAGCACAGCTCTCGCGAGCGGCTCGTCCACTAGCCCCCAGCGGTGAGTACGAGGCCCGAAGTCGGCACGCCCGTGCCTGCGGTGACGAGGACTCGTTCCGCGCCGGACACCTGATTGACCGAGGTTCCCCGTAACTGGCGGACGCCCTCGGCGATTCCGTTCATGCCGTGGATATAGGCTTCGCCGAGTTGGCCGCCGTGCGTGTTGAGCGGGAGCGCGCCGTCGACATCGAAGACGCCGTCCTGGCGCACGAAGTCCGGCGCCTCTCCACGCCCGCAGAAGCCGAGCTCCTCGAGCTGCATGAGCACGTACGGGGTGAAGTGGTCGTAGAGAATCGCCGCGTCGACATCCGCGGGGCCGAATCCCGCCTGCCCCCAGAGCTGCCGCCCCACAAGGCCCATCTCGGGCAGTGACGCCAGCTCGGGTCGGTAGTACGACGTCATAATGTATTGGTCCGGTCCCGCACCGGAGGCCGACGCGGCGACGGTGACGGGCGCCTGGCGCAGGTCCTTGGCGCGCTCAGGGGTGGTGACGACGATCGCGACTCCGCCGTCGGACTCCTGGCAGCAATCCAACAGATGTAGTGGCTCGGCGATGAATCGCGAGGACTGGTGCTCGGCGAGCGTGATCGGTTTGCCGTGGAAGAAGGCATTGGGGTTGTTGGCGGCATGCTTACGGTCGGCAACGGCGATGCGCCCGAAGTCCTCGCTGGTCGCCCCGTAGTCGTGCATGTATCGCTGCGCAACCATGGCGACGAACCCGGCGGGAGTCGACAGGCCGTGGGGGTAGCTGAATGCGTTGTCCGTGCCCGAGGAATTGACCTGCTGCACGAGCGAGGAATTGACCTGGCCGAAGCGCATGCCGGACCGCTCGTTGAAGGCGCGGTAGCAGACGACGACCTCAGCGACGCCCGTCGCGACGGCCATGGCGGCCTGCTGCACGGTCGCCGCCGCGGCGCCGCCACCGTAGTGGATGCGGGAGAAGAACTTCAGCTCGCCGATCCCCGAAGCGCGCGCCACTGCTATCTCGGTGTTCGTATCCATCGTGAACGAGACGAGACCGTCGACATCTCCCGGGGTGAGGCCCGCGTCGTCGAGGGCGGCGGTCACCGCCTCGGCCGCGAGGCGCAGCTCCGAGCGTCCCGAATCCTTGGAGAAATCGGTCGCTCCGATCCCGGCGATCGATGCTCGACCCGCGAGCGTACGGTCTGAAATGTTCGCGCTCATGTGCTAACCCTTCGCCTCGTCCATCGTCAGTTCCACCGTCGCGGTGACGTGCGCTCCGAGAGAGTCGGTGCCCACCACCTTGCAGGTCACGAGCCCACTTGGGTCGACGCTCTCCACCGTGCCCGACAGGGCGAGAGTGTCGTACGCATACCAGGGCACGCCGAGCCGAAGTGCTACCGAGCGCACGCGGGCGCGCTGGCCGGCCCAGTCGGTGACATAGCGCTCGACGAGCCCGGTGTCGGTGAGGATGTTGACGAAGATGTCCTTCGAACCCTTTGCGTGGGCGAGGTCCCGGTCATGGTGCACGTCCTGGAAATCGCGCGTGGCGAGCGCGGTCGACACGATGAACGTCGGCGTGCCGGCAATTCGTAGCTCCGGCAGCCGCTGCCCCACCGCTACCGCCGGCGGCGTCGCCGGCACCGTCTTCTCGACAGGCGTAGCGGGCGCAAAGGCGTAGAGCGTCCACGGCTCCGTGCCCGGCTGCGCGTCCGGCGAATCATCGCCGGGCATATCGAGAAACTCGGCGCAGACCTCGAGACCGATCTCCACATCTGCAGGGTCGATACCTCGGAGCTCGCCGAGCATGCGAACGCCCTCGTCGAGTTCGATGAGCGCGATGACGAACGGGAAGCGTGTGCGACCGGGCACCCGCGGAGCGTGGTGCACGACGAACGAGAACACCGTGCCGCGCCCCGAGGAAACGACGTAATCGGTCTCCTCGCTCTTATCCTTCCACAGTGCGGGAACAGGCGGATGCTGTAGCGAACCGTCGGGGCGCTTCTGTATGCGTAGCTCGTGCGCGCGGACCCCGTCCCAGAAGAAGCGGGTGTCCTGCGAAACGCTCGGACGAAGCACCTTACCCGGCACGAGGTCCGAGGTATCGGCGCCGAGAGAGGACACGATCGCCTCTGACGCCGGACGTCCCGATCCCTTGTCGGCGCCGCCCGCGCGCGGCTTGTCTCCGGCTGCGGGCGGGGCGAACTTGAGGATTCGGAAGTCCATTTCGGCGACCTTCTCCTCGCCGACCCGCCACGTCGAGTGGGTGGTGAAGAACCAGCCGGTACCCAGGCCCGTGGTCTTCGGCCCGACGACGTCGGTCAGCTCGGAATCCACCGTGACCTCCTCGCCAGGCCTGGTGTAGCGGTGGTACTTCTGATCGCAGTTCGTCGCCACTACGGAAGTAAAGCCCTCCTCGTCGAGGAAGTAGGTCATCCGCGCGAGGGGGTCGTCGTCGGACCAGCTGCGCCCGAGCCCGCGCATCGTCCACACCTGCGCCATCGCGGGCGGTGCGACGATGCCCTCGTGCCCGGCGGCGCGAGCGGCGTCGGTGGACTCGTAGATCGGGTTCTCGTCGCCGATCGCCTCGGTCCAGTTGCGGATCATCGGCATGTTGATCGGGTCGCGCGCGCTGCGGCGCGAGCTCGGTCCGTCGGCCCGAACATCGGCAGCGAACTTTTCGATCCGCGCGTTCTGTTGTTCTGTGTGCTGGTCGGTAGTCATCGTCGTGTTCTCCTCTACCTGGCCGTCCGCGGCATTCCGAGCCCGCCCATGCAGACCAGCTCGCGCATGACCTCATTGACCCCGCCGCCGAAGGTGATGACGACGTTTCGCTTGATCATCATGTCGAGCCAGCGGGCGAACTCCGCATCGGCGGGTTCGGCCGGGTTGCCGTACCGCCCGAGAAGCTCCTCGATGAGCCGGCCGACATGCTGGATCCGCTCGGTCGCGAAGACCTTCGAGGCAGCCGAGTCTCCCATCGACGGGTTGTCTCCTGTCGCCCCGACCTGCCAGTTGAGCAACTCGTTGATGCGGTAGAGCGCCTGGATTTCGGCGAGGCCGGCGCGCACGGCCGGCTGCTCGGCGCGGCGCCCGACGTCATGGGTGGATGTGTCCGCCCATCGGCGCAAGCGGTCCAGGTAGAGACCGAGACGGCCGGCGGGAGCGAGCATGACGCGTTCGTGATTGAGCTGGGTCGTGAGCATTTTCCAGCCGCCGTCGACCTCCCCGACGACCATGTCCGCGGGCACCCGCACGTCCGAGTAGTAGGTCGCGTTCACGTGGTGCGCACCGTCGGCGGTGATGATCGGGGTAAACGAGAAGCCCGGGTCGGAGGTGTCGACGATGAAGATCGTGAGGCCCTTGTGGCGCGACTCCGGGGTGCCGGTGCGGGCGGCGAGCCAGATGTAGTCGGCGTCGTGTCCGCCGGTGGTCCACATCTTCTGGCCGTTGATGATCCAATCTCCGGTGGCCTCGTCCTTTTTCGCGGTGGTGCGCAGAGAGGCGAGATCGGTTCCGGCGTCGGGTTCGGAGTAACCGATGGCGAAATGGACGGTGCCGGCGAGGATGCCAGGAAGGAACTTCTCCTTCTGCTTCTCGGTTCCGTACTTCTGTAGAGTCGGTCCGACCGTCTGCAGGGTGACCGAGGGCAGCGGCACGTCCGCGCGGTTCGCCTCGTTGGTGAAGATCTGCTGTTCGATCGGGCCGAAGCCCTTGCCGCCGAATTCCTTCGGCCAGCCGACACCCAGACGGCCGTCCTCCCCCATCCGGCGGATGACCTTGCGATAGGTCTCACCGTGGCGGGTGGTCGCCATGTCGGCGGCCTCCTCGGGGGAGATGAGCCCGCCGAAGTACTCGCGCAGTTCGGTCTGGAGCGCACGCTGAGGTTCGGTGAGGTCGATGAACATCTCATCGCCCGCCTCGGTGGGCGAGGCTGAGTTCGGGGAGGCCTCGCTCGCCGCTACCGCGTCGAGGTTGAGTTCGGCACCGCCGGCGAGGCGGGCGAGGTCCTTGAGGCCGGAGAAGTAGCGGAACATCGGATACGTGATGTCCACACCGACGCCGCCGTGCAGGTGGTGGAGCAGCTGCATCGCTCGCGGACCCTCGCTCGCGAGCCACCACGCAGCGATGTACTCGTCTGCAGCGTATCGGTCGCTCTCGCCCGCGAGACCCGCCGCGAGACGCCAGTTCACGCTGGTGGAGAGGTTGTGCATGTTCTGCGCGACGACGTAAACGTCCGCGAGCTCCTGCTGAACCGCCTGGAACGCTCCGAGCGGGCGCCCGAACTGCTCCCGGCCCTTGAGATACTCGGCGGTCATCGCCAGCGCCCCGGAGACGAGGCCGTCAGCACTCGCGAGGATTGCCGCGCGCTGCAGGGCGCGCAGTCGCGGAACCAGTGTGTCGCCGTCGCCGGTGAGGATCTCTTGGACCTCGGCCCCATCGAACGAGACCGCGTACTCGGGGACGCCGAGGCTGCCGAGGGTCGGTGTAAGCGAGACCCCGGGGGCGTCCGGCGCGACGGCCGCGATGGTTCCGTCGGCGGTGGGAACGAGGATGGTCCGAGCCTGTGCGGCGAAGCGCACTCCCGTCACGACGCCGTGGAGGGCGCCTGCGTCGAGGCGGGTTCGCGGCTCCGTCGTCATCGGAGCGCCCGGTTCTCCGCACGCGGCGGTGAGAATGGGCCCGAAGGACATGTCCTCGAGGAGTCGGGATCGCTGCTCCGCGGTGCCGAAGGCGACGATCGGCGCGATGCCGAAACCGAGGGTTTCGGTCGCGGGGATTATCGCCCCCGCGCGACCGACCTCCTCGAGCGCGACGGCGACGTCCGCGACCGTGAGCTCATCGCCACCAAGGGATTCGGGAAGTGCGAGATCGAGCAACCCGCCCGAGGCAAAGGCGCTCCACAGCTTCTCGTCGAAGCCCGCATCATCGCTCGAGCGGCTCGGGAGCGCCGTGAGGAGCTCCTCGGACGGCGCAGCGCTGTTGAGTGCGCCCGCCACCGCCTCGGCGACCGCGGCCTGAGTATCGTTTCGGGAAAAGTCCATGAGTCCTCCGCTTCGGGCAGTGGTCGTTATCCGCGGGGCAGGCCGAGGATGCGCTCGCCGGCGACGTTGAGCAGCACCTGTTCGGTGCCGCCCGCGATGGACAGACAGCGCACCATGAGGAATTTCCGGCCCTGTTCGGTGAAGTCGAATCCGGCCTCTCCGACGAGCTCGTAGGCGAACTCGGCGACGTCCTGGCGGTGGCGGACGCCAACGATCTTGCGGACCGCGGACTCGGCGCCGGGGCCGTTGCCCTCGAGCGACCGGATCGCCGTACGCAGATCGAGAAGCGAGCCGGCGACCGCGTCCGCGACGTGGCGGCCGAGCGCGTCGAGGGTGACCGGATCCGAATCGAGGCCGGCGTCGCGCATGAGCCCGAGGAGTTCCTCGACGGAATCGCCGAGCGAGGAGCCACCGCCCATCGCGACGCGCTCGTTCGCGAGGGTCGTGCGGGCGATCTTCCACCCCTCATTGACCTCGCCGATCTGGTACTCGTCCGGAACGAAGAGATCCTCGAGATACACCTCGTTGAACAGCGCCTCGCCGGTGATCTCGCGCAACGGAGAGGTGCTGATGCCCTCGGATTTCATGTCGACGAGGAAGTAACTGATCCCCTTGTGCTTCGGCGCGTCTGGGTCGGTGCGGGCGAGGCACATCGCCCAGTCCGCCTCGCGGGCCAGCGAGGTCCACACCTTCTGGCCGTTGATCTTCCAGCCACCGTCAACCTTCTCGGCCTTCGTGGTGAGCGCGGCGAGGTCCGAGCCCGCGCCCGGTTCGGAGAACAGCTGGCACCACTTGAGATCGCCCGACATCGTCGGGCGGACGAACTGATCGGCGTGCTGCGGAGCGGCGGACAAGATGGTCGGCACCGCCCAACCTCCGATGGTGATGTCGTGGCGCGCGACCTGCGCTGCGCCGAGCTCCTCATCGATGACGAGCTGCTCCGCGGCCGAAGCGCCGCGACCATACGGCTCGGGCAGGTGCGGCATGAACAGGCCACTGTCCGCAAGCGCACGGCGACGGGCTTCCCCTTCGGGAGCCGCGGCGACATCGGCGACGAGCGCGCGCACCTCGGCGCGGGTGTCGTCGATACCCTCGATCTCGGACAGGTCGATGGTGAGGTGGCGGCGGCGCCCGGCGAGGGTGCGGGCGGCAAGTTCGCGCCGCCAGTGCGAGGAGCCACCGATCGCCTGCCGCAATCCGGCGGCCTTGCGCAGGTAGAAGTGGGCCTCGTGCTCGAAGGTGTAGCCGATGCCGCCGAGGATCTGGATACAGTCCTGCGCGTTGCGCACGGCGAGATCGAATGCCAGCGCGCCGGCGGTCGCGGCGGAGATGTCGAGTTCGCTGTCCCCGGAGCGGAGGGCCTCGCCGGCAGCGACGGCCGCGTCCCAGGCCAGCGCGCGGATCTCCTCCGTACGGCACAGCATGTTCGCCGCGAGGTGCTTGATGGACTGGAAAGAGCCGATGGTCTTTCCGAACTGTTCGCGGATCTTCGCGTATTCGACGGCGGTGCGCAGCGTGTAGTCGCCGATGCCGGCGAGCTCGGCGGACGCCAGGGTGACCGCGAGATGATGGACGAGCTCGGTGTGCAGGCCGGTGAGTGTGTTCTCCGGCGTCATCCGCACCGAATCGAGGTGGACGCGGGCGGAGTTCGCCGAGATGTCGAACGGGGTGCCGGATTCGACGGCGAGGCCCTCGGTGTCGGGCGCGAGAAACAGCCACTCCGTCTCTCCGTCGCGGCGCACCGGAAGGAGCACGGCGCCGCCGGAGGTGCCGCCGAGTGCGATGCCGGCGTCACCGGAGACCGTGTCTCCCGAGGCCTCGAGAACCTCGCCGCGGATCGCGAGCACGACGCCCGCCTGCAGCTCACCCTCCGCCAACGCCTCTGCGTGCGCCTCGGCGACGGCGCCGCCGCAATGGTCCACGAGCACGCCGGCGAGGGTCGAGGAGAGCAGCGGGCCCGGGACGAGAGCGGCCGAGGTCTCCTCGAGCATGCAGGCGAGGTCGACGATCTCGGCGCCCGCTCCGCCGCGCTCTTCGGAGATCGCCACGGAGGTGAGGCCCAGATCGACCAATTGTTGCCAGTGCGCCCGCCACGCCTGCGAATCGGTTTCCTGCGCGCGCGTCGCAGCCACGGGGTCCGCCGATTTGGCCCACGCGCGGATGGAGGACTGGATATCGGTCTGGTCCTTCGAAGTGGCGATGGTCACGTAGCTCTCCTCGTATAACTAATTCCGTGGCGCTCCGTTGCAGGTAAGAAGGTTCCTGTGGCACGGGGATCGCCAAAGCGCCTCGAGCACGGTGCGCGGGGATTACGGAGAATCCCCGCTCAACCTCTAGCCTGGAACTAGAACACGTTCTACTCTAGAACCTGTTACAGAATGACATGGTGGATACCCCCGGCGGTAACCGGTTGGCGAAATTCGGAACGCCGTCGGCCGGAAGACACGCGCGTCCCCTCAGGCGCCGCACGAAAAGAAGAGATTGGACCAGATGACCTACGTCGAGGACCCCTCAGCCCCTTCGGACATCACGCCCGGCAAGCGCGGCCAGACGACCAAGGCACGCACCGCGAGCCCGGAGGTGCCGACCACGGCCTCGCAGCGCGAGCGTCGCCGGCGGATCCTCGACGCGACACTCGCCCTCGCCTCGCGCGGCGGATACGAGGCCGTGCAGATGCGCGCCGTCGCAGAGAAAGCCGAGGTCGCGGTCGGGACGCTCTATCGCTTCTTCCCCTCGAAGGTCCATCTTCTCGTCTCCGCGCTCGCGCGCGAATTCGCCCGCATCGACGAGCGCACCGAGCGCAGCGCCCCTCCCGGGTCGACCCCGCAGGAGCGGATGATCGTCGTCGTCTCGATGATCACCACGGCCATGCAGCGCGACCCCAATCTCACCGAGGCGATGACGCGTGCGTTCATGTTCGCCGATGCATCGGTCGCCGCGGAGGTCGAGCTCGTCGGCACACACATCGACCGCATCATCGCCCGCGCGATGGCCGACGGCGAACCCACCGAGGTGCAGCTGTCCATCGCGCGGGTCGTGTCCGATGTGTGGATGTCCAATCTCGTCGCGTGGCTTACCCGCCGGGCCTCCGCCGCCGACGTTCAGGACCGGCTGCAGCTCACCATCGAGCTGCTCCTCGGCTCGGACGCCGACCCGACCCGGGCGAAGCTCCACGCTTCTCTCGGCTAGCCGCGGGACCTCGACGACGCCGCGTCTACGCCGGCTGCCGTAGCTTGGGACGTATGACGTCGGAGACCGATCTTCTCACCACCCGCGCAGCCCTCGACCGCGCAGCACGGGCAGCCCACCTGGTCGTCGCCTGCGATTTCGACGGCACGCTCTCGCCATTCGTCTCCGATCCGGAGACCTCTCGGCTCGCGCCGGGCGCGCGCGAGGCGCTCGACGCGCTGGCGGCGCTCCCGGCGACCACTGTGCTACTCGTGTCCGGGCGCGACCGCACGACGTTGTCCCGCATTTCCGAGATCCCCACCGAGTCCGCGGCCACCGGGATTCATCTCGTCGGCCAACACGGCTCGGAGCTGGAGAGCAAGCCCGCCGCCCTTACGGAAGTAGAGGCGGCGCTGCTCACGGAGATCACGTCGCGGCTCGAGGCGATAGCACTCCCCCACGAGGGCGCGTTCGTGGAGTACAAGCCGTCCTCCGCCGTTCTCCACGTGCGTTCGCTGCCGCGCGCCGAGGACCAGGAGCGCCTCCTTTCGCTCGCACTCGAGGGCCCGGCTGTGCGCGACGGCGTTTTCGCCACCGAAGGCAAAGCCGTCCTCGAGCTCGCGGTGCGAGAGGCGTCGAAGGGCGCGGCCCTACAAACGTTCCGCGAGCGCACGGGCGCCGAGTCCGTCGTGTTCTTCGGCGACGACGTCACCGACGAAAAAGGTTTTGCGGTGCTCGGCTCAGATCACGATGGCAGTGCACTCGACGTCGGCATCAAGGTCGGCGACGGCCCGACGGTGGCCGGGTATCGCGTCGCTTCGATCGACGAAGTGGTCGTCTCGCTGCGCCACCTCGCGGCGGTGCGCGGAGGTTCGAAGCCTGCCTAGCGGACGGCGTGCTCGGTGATGTAGTCGCGGAGCACCTGGGAGTCGTCGGCCATGTCGACGGTGCGCTGCGGGCGGCCGAGGAGATCGGCGAGCTCCTCCCCGACCGGTGCCTCGAAGCCGAGCGCCTCGATGACGGTGTCGGCGAACTTCTGCGGCTTTGCCGTTTCGAGCACGAGCACGTTCTCGACCGGCTCGGCGAGCTCGCGCGCCACCGTGACGCCGTCCGCGGTGTGCGGGTCGATGATCTCGCCGCTCGTCTCGTGAACCCACGTGATCGCGGCGAGGCGGTCGTTATGGGTCGATTTTCCGGAGACGATGCGGAACTCGCTGGCGAAGCGCTCCAGCTCGGCGGACAGGTCGAGCGAGCCGGTCGCGTCGAGCTTCTCCCACGCCTCGCGCAGGCGGTGGGCGTCGCTGCCGAGCAGGTGGTAGACGAAGCGCTCGAGGTTGGAGGCCTTGGAGATGTCCATCGACGGGCTCGACGTCGCGAGGGTGTTCTCGCGGTTACGCGGCCGGTAGACGCCGGTGCGGAAGAACTCTTCGAGGACGTTGTTCTCGTTCGTCGCGAGCAGTAACCGGCGAACGGGCAGCCCCATCTGCCCCGCGAGGTGTCCCGAGAAGATGTTGCCGAAATTGCCGGACGGCACCGAGAACGTCGCCTCGAACTCGGCGCGGCCGGCCTCGTCGAGCGCGTCGGTGGCGCGCAGCCACGCCCAGAAGTAGTACGCGACCTGCGCGGCGACGCGACCGAGGTTGATGGAGTTTACCGTGCCGAGGGTGTTGGCGGCCTTGAACTCCAGGTCGCCGTTCAGCTCCTTGACCATGTTCTGGCAGTCGTCGAACACGCCCTCGACGGCAATATTGTGGATGTTCTCGTCGGGCAGCGAATACATCTGCGCCCGCTGGAACTCGCTCATCCGGCCCTGCGGGGAAAGCATGAACACCGCGACGTTCGGCTGCGAACGGAACGCGTACTCCGCCGCCGAGCCCGTATCGCCGGAGGTGGCGCCGAGGATATTGAGCGTCTGCCCGCGCTTGGTGAGCACGTACGGAATCGCCTCGCCGAGGAACTGCATGGCCATGTCCTTGAAGGCCAGCGTCGGCCCCTCGGACAGCCCCACCAGCGTGATCTGCTCGTCGATCTTCCGCAGCGGAACGATGTCATTCGAGAACTGCGCGCCGTAAGCGCGCTCGCAGATCCCCTCGAGATCGGCGATATCGATGTCGGTCCACAGCTTCCCGATGACCTTCACCGCGAGCTGCGGGTACGCCAGGCCGCGCCAGGATTCGATCTCGCTCAGCTCGACGTGCGGGACCTCCTTCGGCACCACAAGCCCGCCGTCGGGCGCGAGCCCCTCGAGCAGAATGTCGCTGAAGTTCGCCGGCTCCATGCCGCCACGGGTCGAAACAAATTCCATGCCTATAAGTGTGCCAGCACACGTCGCCGCAGGCACGCAGCGGCCGGGATATCGCGGGGGCGGACGAGTCGACCCCCAAAAGATGTTATTGATAATGGTTTCCATTATAGTGTTCTTCGTCGGGTGCAGTGCCCGGCTGCGAAGACTATCCAGTGGCGCGCCGAAGTGCGCGCGCCAGAAGGCGGTGCCCGTGCGTTCTCCATCCCCCAGGTCGATCCCCGCTCTCGCTTCCGCGGCGGTACTTGCCGCGGCGGGCCTTGCGGGATGTTCTTCTGACGGCGGAGATGCCGAAACCTCCGGGCCCGAGATCGTTGCCTCTACGAATGTCTATGGCTCGCTTGCGGAGATCGTCGCCGGAGACCACGGCAACGTCGAGTCCGTGATCGACGACCCCTCGGCCGATCCTCACTCGTTCGAGGCCTCCCCCGCCGACGCCGCGAAGATCACGCAGGCCGATCTCGTCGTGTACAACGGCGCCGGCTACGACGAGTTCGTCGATCAGGCGTTGGAAAACGCCTCGGACATCGCCACCCTCCAGGGCGTGGATGCCTTCACCGAGGCCACCGGCACGGAAGTCGAGGCGCACAGCCACGGCGCGGGCGGGCATGACCACGGGCACGAGCACGAACACGGCGACGAAGAGGGGCACGACCACGAGGGGCATGACCACTCGCACGGCGAGGAAGAAGAGGGCTCCACCAGCAACGAGCACGTGTGGTACTCGCTCCCCGCGATGAGCACGCTCGCGGAGAAAATCGCCGAGGAGCTGGCCACGCTCAACCCCGCCGACGCAGACTATTACCGCGAAAACGCGGCCGGCCTCGCCGAGTCGCTCGACGAGCTGCACACGCGCGGCGAGCAGGCGTTCGGCGCCGAGCACGTGCACTACCTGCAGACCGAGCCCATCGGCGGCCACATGTTCGACGACTTCGACGCCCACGACATGACGCCTTCCGGTTTCACCTCGGCGATCGAGGAGGGGTCGGATCCGTCTGCCGCGGACTTCGCCGAGATGCGCGAACTCGCCGGTAGCGACGACATCGCTCTACTCATCGTCAATCCCCAGACGCAAACCTCGGCCACGGGCGAAATCGCAGACGCCGCCGAGGCAGCCGGGACACCGATCGTCGAGTTCACCGAAACCCTCCCCGACGGAGTCGGATTCGAAGAGTGGATGAATAGCAACGTCGATGCCGTCGAGTCTGCACTCGGCGGCGCGTAGCGAGCGGCGCTACTGGTCGTGGATCACGACACCGCGGATGTTCTTGCCCGCACGCAGGTCCTCGTAGCCCTCGTTGATCGTCTCGATGGTGTACGTGTTCGTCACCAGCTCGTCGAGCTTGAGGTCGCCGTCGTTGTACATGCGCAGCAGTCGGACGATGTCGTACTGCGGGTTGGACGAGCCGAACAGCGAGCCCTTGATCGTCTTCTCGAACAGGGTGAGCTCGAAGCCGGACACGTGCACCGTGAGCTTCTCCGGGTGCGCGAGACCGGTGACGATCACCCGGCCGCCCTTACCAATGGACGCGAAGGCGTCCTGCACGACCTGCTCGTCCACCGTGCCGACGAGGATGAGCGCGGCATCGGCCATCTGACCCCACGTGAGCTCCTCCAGCTTGGCGCGAGCCTCGGCCGCGTCGGCGAAGGCGTGCGTGGCGCCGAATTTGAGCGCCTGCTCGCGCTTCATCTCCACCGGGTCGACGGCGATGATGTGACGCGCGCCCGCGGCCTTCGCACCCTGCACGGCATTGATGCCGAGCCCGCCGACCCCGAAGATGATCGTCGAGTCGCCGGGACGCAGATCGCCGGCCTTCGTCGCGGTGCCCCAACCGGACGGGACGCCGCAGCCGACGAGCACGGCCTTGTCGAGCGGAAGCCAGTCGTCGACCTTGACGACGGAGTGCTGCGAAATCGTGGCGCGCTCGGAGAAGGTGCCGAGCATGCAGAAGGCGCCGAAATCCTGTCCGCCGCCGTGGAAGCGGTAGCCGCCGCCGGGAAGCGCGCCGTCGAGGATGTTCGCACCCATGTCGCACAGGCTCTGGCGTCCGGTCGAGCAGTAGCGGCACGTGCCACAGCTCGGAATGAAGGCACACACGACGTGGTCGCCGGGCTTGACCTTCGTGACGCCGGGCCCGACCTCCTCGATGATCCCGCTGCCCTCGTGGCCGCCGACCATCGGGAAGCGCGGCTGGAAGTCACCGTCGGTGAGGTGCAGGTCCGAGTGGCACAGGCCGGCGGCGGTGTACTTGATGAGCACCTCGCCGGGGCCGGGCCCGTCGAGTTCGAGCTCCATAACCTCGAAGGGCTTGCCACTGTCGAACAGCACTGCAGCCTTAGTCTTCATCGGGATGTCCTTTCCTTGCAGCCTTTACGGCTCTCTGTGAGTCGGATCACATATGAGCCTATGGAGCTGCCGAGGAAATGGACTGTCCAATTTCTGAACACTGGACAAAATCGCAGTACGAGCGCTTTCCGGCCGTTAATCGAGGCCGAATTCGCGCAGCCGCGCGTACAGCGTCGTACGGCTGATTCCAAGCCTCTTCGCCGCCCTGCTGCGCACGCCGTCGCACTCGTCGAGCGCGCTGACGATCGCCTCGTATTCGCCGCGCGCGAGCTCGCCGGGGCGCGGGATCCGGGCGCTGCGCGCGTGCGCGGGCAGGTGCGCCGGTTCGAGGATCCGCACGGGCTTGCGGAGGCAGTCGGCGAGAATGGACTCCAGCGAGCGCAAGTTGTTCGGCAGCTCGAGCGCGCACGCCTCGCGGGCGAATTGTTCGGTGATCACGGGCACCGGGAACTCGCGCCGGCGGCAGATCTGCGCGACCATCGCGCGGACGATCTCTATCCCCTCCTCCTCGCGCTCGTGCAGACCGGAGGTGTGGATCGTGCGGTCACACTGTTCCGCGACCGCCATGACGGCGGGACGTGCGACGTCATACGAGGTGACCACGATGGGCGCGTGCGCCTTCGCCATGCGCGCGCCGAGCCTACGCAGATCGGCATCGGAAAGCAGATCAACATCGTCGAGGATGACGGCGGAGCCGCTGCCCTCCCCGGACGCACGCAGCGCCGGCAATGCGAGGTCCCGCCACGCCGCATCCGCATCGTCCGCGTCGGCGAGGCGGACGTGGACGGCGTCCGCGCCGGCCGTGGCCACCGCCATCGTTGTGCGGCCGGACCCCGCGGGCCCGAGCACGGCGCAGCTCGACAGAAGCGTCGATGCGCGCCGGGCGCCGGGACCGGCCGCTGTGGCGGCGCGGCGCTTGGGGCGCGGCGTGGGCTGCGGTGCCGAGGGGATATCGAGCTCCACGAGGCGTCCGCTGCGACCGACGTGCTGCACCGCGACAGGGATCTCGCCGATGGACAATGCGACGCGATCGGGCCGGTCGGCGGACTCGACGGCCTCGCGAAGAGTCGTCAGGTCCGCCGAGGAAAGCACATCGAGGCCGCGGCGGGACACGAGCACCGCTTCCTCACCGAAGGCGCACACCGTCTGCCGGGAGGTGCGCTTGGAGTCCATGAACCGGCTGTAGAGTTCGCGGTCCGCGGTGCGGGCGGTGTCGACGTAGCGCGCCTCGATGGATGCGACGATCTGCCGGACGAATGGCACGAAGAAGCGATCCCCCTCGGCGGTGAGACCGGTGAGATCGATCGCGCCGACGAGCCTGCGCGTGAGCGGATTGATGATCGGATGGCCGTAACAGGAGAACGGCTTGAACACCTCGGCGAAATGCTGCTCGCCGGCGATGCGCACACCGGCCCGCGTCTCGAGCACGGTGCCGATGCCGTTGTTCCCGCACGAATCCTCGCTGAGGTCGGCGCCCTCGGAGATGCCACGGCGACGCAGCATCTGCGCCACCCTCGTCCCGTCTTCCGCCGAGCGCAGGATGCGGCCTTCCTGGTCGGCGAGTACGACCGTCGCGCCCGTGCCGCCGAGGATGTCGTCCACCGATTCCATCACCGGCTCGGCGGCCTCGCGCAGTCGGCGCGCGCGGGACAGGGCTGTGTCCGCGTTATTCGGCCCGGCCGTCACCGGACTCAACCCGAGAGCTGCCGAACGCTTCCAGGACCGGTCGACGTCGCCCTCTGCCAGCTGCTCGCCTGTCATGTCTCACCAACCTCGAAAGAAAGTGTGACCCACAGCATAGCTAGTGTGTCTAAGAGCCGCCCGAGAGCAGGTCCCCGGCGCCTAAGCCCGCCCTTCCTTGCGAGAACCTAGAGACGATTGTGCACAGTAAAGAAGTGAAACCCACACGATCCACCGGCAAGCGCAGCCACTTCGGCCGCAGCAGCGCCCAGCACGCGGACCCGCTGGTCTCGCTGCGCGGCGTCAGCTTCAGCCGCGGCGAGAACCAGCTGTTCTCCGACCTCGACTTCGACCTGCACCCAGGCGAATTCGTCGCGATCCTCGGGCCCAACGGCGCCGGCAAGTCGACGCTGCTCAGCCTCATGCTCGGCCAGCTGCACCCCGACACCGGGTCGATCACCGTCGACGGCGCCACCCCGGGTGGTCGCGGTGGACACGTCGGCTACGTGCCGCAGCAGAAATCATTCCAGCCGGGCCTCACCCTCCGTGGCCGCGACCTCGTGCGACTCGGCGCCGACGGCCACCACTTCGGCCCCGGCCTCCCCGCATGGCTGGGCGCGAAGAGCCGCCGCACAACCGACAGGATCGTCGCCGATTCGATCGAACTCATGCGCTCGGAACATCTCGCCGACAAGCAGATCGGGCGGATGTCCGGCGGCGAGCAGCAGCGCATGCGCATCGCCCAGGCGCTCGCCACCGACCCGCACCTTCTGCTGTGCGACGAGCCCCTCCTCAGCCTCGACCTCCCCGGCCAGCGGACGGTCGCCGACGTCTTGCAGCACATGCGCACAGCCCACGGCACGGGCGTGATGTTCGTGACCCACGAGATCAACCCCGTCCTCCCGCTCGTCGACCGGGTCATCTTCATCGTCGACGGGCGCCACCGAATCGGCACGCCCGAGGAGATCTTCACCTCCGAAACTCTTTCGGAACTCTTCCGCACACCGGTCGAAGTACTGCGTGTGCGCGGGCAGGTCGTGGTGGTCGGCGAGTCCGCCCACCTCACCGCCCCGATTACGGGAGCCCACACCGAAGACACCACCGAAGACACCACCACCCATGACGCCGGAGGTGCTTAAGTAATGGAACGCCTCACGGAAATCTTCTCCTCCCTCAGCGACATCGAGACGACGTCCGAACTGCTGGGGCTGGACTTCGTCCAGAACGCGCTCATCGCCGTGGCCCTCCTCGGGCTCGTCGCGGGACTGGTCGGCCCCTTCGTGGTGATGCGCAACATGGGATTCTCGGTGCACGGCACGTCAGAGCTCGCGCTCACCGGCGCCGCCGCGGCACTACTATTCGGCCTCAACGTCGGCGCCGGGGCGATACTCGGATCGGTGGTCGCGGCGATGTTGTTCGCGCTCTTCGGCACGCGAGCGGTCGACAGGGATTCCTCGATCGGCGTGGTGATGGCCTTCGGCCTCGGCCTTTCCGTGCTGTTCATCCACCTCTATCCCGGTAGAGCGGGGTCGAGTTTCTCGCTGCTCACCGGTCAGATCGTGGGTGTCTCGGGCGCAGGGATCGCGCAGCTCGCTGTCGTCGCGGTCATCGTCATCGCCGTGATCGGCTTCTGCTACCGGCCACTCGTGTTCGCCTCCGCGGACGCCGAGGTCGCCGCGACGCGCGGCATCCACGTGCGTTCGCTCAACCTCGTGTTCGCCGTGCTCCTCGGGCTCGTCGCCGCCCAGGCGGTGCAGATCGTCGGCGCGCTATTGGTGCTCTCGCTGCTCATCACCCCGGCCGCCGCGGCGGCTGCGGTGGTGCGCTCCCCCGGTGCCGCGATCGCCCTGTCGGTGTTGTTCGCCGAGGTGGCCGCGGTCGGCGGACTGCTGCTCTCGCTCGCGCCGGGGGTGCCCATTTCCGTGTTCGTGACGACGATTTCGTTTGCCATCTACGTCGTATGTAGAGCGGCGTCCGCCGTCAGGAACAAGGGGTAGGTTGTTCTAGCTTTCGCAGGCCTTCGAGTACGTCTCGAAGGGGATCTCGATGGTGTGGCTGCCGATGCCGTCGACGGAGCCGCCTCCGGGCAGGATCGATGCGGTCGCGGTGATCGTGCCGGTGACGTTGCCGACGCCCGGCTGCAGCCGGGACCAGGCATCGCTGACGGTGCCGTCGACATGGTCGACGCCGGATTCGCCGGTGTCCTGGTTGTGCCATTCGACGTCCAGGGTCAGGTTCGTCGGCAGGAGGGTTGCCGGGTTGAGGCTAAAAATGCCGGGCTGCTGGCGCGCATCGCGGAAGGTGATGTGGATTTCCTCGGTCGGGGCATTGCCATTTGCCCCGCCTGCGCACACCGCGCCGTTGCCGTAGACCAGCGGGATCTCGCCGAATCCCCACGGGTCGCCGATGTTCACCCGCGGCGCCTGGTACTGCTCGACCGCAGGATCGGCGGGCGCCGTGACCTCGGGATCGGCCTGTGCGGCGCCGGCTCCGAGGACGGTGCCTGCGGCCATGAGGGAGGCGGCGGTGAGTGCGCCGAATGTCGTCGAACGGTTGATCTTGCCCATCTTGCGCCTTCTTTCTCGAATGGATCGGGAGGCGGCCGTCGGCCTCGGAGAATGCGCTGCGCGCATCACCCAGGTTGGCGCGACGCCTACTCGTGCCATCGACACGGGCGAAATTAATCGTTACTTATCACTGGACTGTTGTCTACCGAAAGGGCACTTCGCCGATGACGCGGCGGAGCTTGCGCGAGTGCGCGGCTCGCGGGGAATTGGCAAGATGCTGGCAGGCGTGCACGGCCGCGAGGAAGTGGTGGTATTTGGACGCCTGGTAGAACTGCCTGGCCATCGTCGGCAGCTTGGGCTGGTTGTGAAGCGGCTTATCGGACACCGCGAGGAGCGCGCCGTAGGGCACGCGGTAGCGGTAGCCGTTCGCGGCGATCGTGCCCGATTCCATCTCCACGCTCATCACCGCGGTCCGCGCGAGGAGTCCCTGGATCTCGTCCGCCGGCCAGTATTCCCAGTTGCGGTCGTGCGTCGTCATCACCGTGCCCGTGCGCATCTGTGGGGTAACACCCATGAGCTCTACATACGACGAGCCGATGCCGACTTCGAGTGCCTGCTGCACCTCGGCGAGCGCGGGCACGGGGGTGTCCGGCGAGACATATCGGTCGAGCACACCGTCCTTGCGCAGGTAGGAGTTCGGCAGGATGAGATCGCCGACGTTCATCCGCGCGTCGAGGCCGGCGCAGTGCCCGACCATCATCCAGCAGTGCGGGCGCAACACGGCCACGCAGTCGGTAATCGTCTTCGCGTTCGACGGGCCGACGCCGATGTTGACCAGCGAGATGCCGTGCCCGGAGATCGTCGCTCCGCCGGGGGTGTCCGAGTCGGCGGCGAAGAGGTGCCACGCGGGCATCTGCGCATCGGAGCCTGCCGATTTGAGCTGCTGCGCACGCTCATTGTTGAGTTCCGCCAGCGGGAACCCGAGCCCGTCGGGGCCGGAGATCCACGTGTACGCCGCGCCGCTCGACGTGTCGACGCCGCCCGCGCGCGAGAGCTCGAGTGCGTATTCGATGAACGAATCGACGTGCAGCGCATAGTTCGTGAACAGCACGTAGTCCTGGAAGTCGGCCGGGTTCGAGCCTGTGTAGTGCCGCAGCCGCTGCAGCGCTAGATCGGTGCGCAGCGGGCTGAACAGGAACAACGGGTTCGCCGGGCGGAACGGCGCGTCGAGGTCGCCGTCGGCGATGGCGTCGTTGACGGCGAGGATGTCGACCAGTGGCGCCTCCGAGCCGAGCGCCGAGGCCACTCCCGGGGGGAGAGTGCGCAGCGCGTCGTCATCCATTACCGACATGTACTGCAGCGGGATGATCGTGGAGCCTTCGCGGACGCTGATGTGCACCGGGTAGCGGCGCGCGAGTAGCTCGAGTTGTTCGGTGAGGTAGTAGCGGAACAGCGCGGGCTGGGCGATCTCGGACGAGTACACGCCCGGGTCCTGAACGACGCCATAACTGGCGCGCGGGAACGTCTCCGGGGTGCCCTCGACGTGCACGACGAGCTCGGGGTAGCGGCCCCAGCGCGGCTCGGCGCTCGAACCCGCGAGCAACGCGTCGATGCTCGCCTTCGAGGTGATGACCGCCTGGTCCGACAGCGCGATCAGCTCGTCTACCGCTGCCTTCGGGCTCAGTCCCTCGGTGTTCGTGCCGCCTTCTGTGCTCATGGAACCCATCCCTCGGCTTTCTCGGCTCGCGCGGCGCCCACTCCTTTGGCCTTCCCCCTGAACCCTACCGAGGCACCGGCGAGGCGGCGGGAATCGTCAATCGCGGGAAGCGATCTCGATGACGCTCGTGGGCGGGAGCAGCCCGTTGCGCTGGAGGAGCTCCAGCTGGAATGCCGTGCCGATGACGGTGACGCGGCGCGCCGGCTCGGGGATCTGAGCCCACCTGTTGATCGCACCGACGTCGAGGGAGATACGTTTGCGCTCGGTGGGACCGAGCTCGTCGCCGTCAGGCTGGACGAAGTGTTCCTGCGGGTCGCGCACCTCGGCGAGATCGCCGCGTGGGACGCTCGCGAGCGGCAGCAGATTCGAGCTGCGCCCCTGCACGGGCAGCTCGGCGCCAAGGCTCGGCACGCCGAGCGCGGACGTGGTGACCTCCCACGCGTGGACATTCTGCTCGGCCTGGTCCGATGGCCCGGCACCGGTGAGGACGCTGAGCACGAGCGCCTCGTGCCTTTCAGATTCGGCGGTGATCGTGCCCTCGACGGCGATCGCCACCGCGGCCGGGTCGAGCCCGTACACGACCTCCTGCAGCGTGGCCTCGGGGAACTTCTCCGGGCGCACGGCGAACTCGATCGCCACGTCCGGCTGCTCATCGCGCAGCGCGAGGAAGGTGGGGCTCAGCATTCCGCCATTCGCATGCCCCCAGCGCAGTAGCTGCTCGGCGATATCCCGCAGGCGACGGACGGCGGCGGGGTCTGAGTCTGCCACGGCGAGCGGCCTACTTTCCGGACACGCGACGCTGGCGGGCGAACTCCGCGAGCACGACGCCTGCGGCGACCGAGGCGTTGAGGCTCTCGACCTTGCGGGCGATCGGGATCGACAGGATCGTATCCACCGACTCGGATACGAGGCGCGACAGCCCCTTGCCTTCCGAACCGACGACGATCACGGTCGGGCCGGTGCCGTCGTAGTCGTCGAGCGAGGTGTCGCCGTCGCCGTCGAGACCGACGAGCTGCACGCCGCGCTTCGCCCAGTCCTGCAGCGTGCGGTTGAGGTTCGTCGCCTTCGCGACCGGCACGCGCGCTGCGGCTCCGGCGGAGGTGCGCCACGCAACGGCCGTCACCGAGGCCGAGCGCCGCTCCGGGATGAGCACGCCGTGCGCGCCGAATGCGCCGACGGAACGAATGACGGCACCGAGGTTGCGCGGGTCGGTGATGTTGTCGAGGGCGACGAGGAGCGCCGGCTCCTCGGAGGCGAGCGCCCGCTCGATGAGGTCGGTGGGATCGGCATAGTCGAACGGCGGGACCTGAAGGCCGACGCCCTGGTGCATGCCGTTGGAGGTCATCTTGTCGAGGTCCGGGCGGGGCACCTCGAGGATCGAGATACCGCGCTCGGCTGCCATCGCCACGGCCTCGGTGAGGCGCTCGTCGTTCTCGGTGCCGTCGGCGACGTACAGCGCGGTCGCAGGGGCACCGGCGCGTAGGCACTCGACGACCGGATTGCGGCCGAGCACGAGCTCCGGACCATCGGCGTTCTTGATCGCGTGCGCGCGCCGCTGGCGTGCGCCCTCCGCCTTGCGCTCGGCGGCCTTCGCCCGCTTGTGCGCGGGGTGGTACTCCCGCTCGGTGGCCTTCGGCGTCGCCCGGCGGCCCTCGAGCCCGCGCCGCCTGCGCCCGCCCGAGCCGACGACCTGCCCCTTCTTGGTACCCGTCTTACGGACCGCGCCGCGGCGCCTCGAATTACCTGCCACGATGTGCTCCTCTTACTCGGTACTTTGTGCTGGGTCCGCGAGCGACCAGCGCTGGCCCTCGGCGGTATCGGCAACCTCGATGCCCGCTCCGGCGAGCTGGTCGCGGATGGCGTCCGCGGTCTCGAAGTCCTTGTCTTTACGCGCTTGCTGACGTCGGGCGAGCTGCGCCTGCACGAGGAAATCGAGCGCGTCCATCGCCCGATCTCCGCCTGCCGCGGCCCCTTCGAACCAATTATCCGCGAGCGGGTCGATTCCGAGAATTCCGGCCATCGCGCGCACTGCCCCCGCCGCGGTCTTCGCGGTCTCGGTATCGCCCGCGGCGATCGCCGCGTTGCCTGCGCGCACCTGGTTGTGGATCTCCGCGAGCGCGGCCGGCACGGCGAGGTCGTTGTCCAGCGCCTCTACGAACGACGAGGTCGGTTCGCCTGCCTGGAAGGCGCTGCGTTCGCCGTCATACATGGTGTCCAGGATGCGCAGCACGAAGGCCTCGATCCGCCGATACGCGGTCGCGGCTTCCTGCAGCGCCGCAGGCGAGTATTCGAGCATCGAGCGGTAGTGGGCGCTGCCCAGGTAGTAGCGCAGCTCGACCGGGCGGACATCGGAAAGGATGTTCGGCACGGCGAGGACGTTGCCCAGGGATTTGGACATTTTCTCGCCACTCATGGTGACCCAGCCGTTGTGCAGCCAGTACTGCGCGAAGCCGTCGCCGGCCGCGTGCGCCTGCGCGGCCTCGTTCTCGTGGTGCGGGAACTGCAGGTCCAGGCCGCCGCCATGAATGTCGAACTCGGCGCCGAGGTACCAGGTGGCCATGGCGGAGCACTCGAGGTGCCAGCCCGGGCGGCCGGGCCCCCACGGGGTCGGCCAGCTCGGCTCGCCGGGCTTGGCGGACTTCCACAGCGCGAAGTCCTGCGGCCCGCGCTTCCCGCGCGCCGCGCCCTCCCCCTGCGGATCCTCTGCGTCCTTGAGGTCGTCGATTCGGTTGCCGGAGATCGCGCCGTAGTCGCCGTCCGGTGCCTTCGCCCACGCGGCCATGTCGAAGTACACCGACCCCTCGGCGGCGTAGGCGAAGCCGTTGTCGATAAGGCGCTGCATGTACTCGACCATCTGGGTGACGTGGCCGGTGGCGCGCGGCTCCACGCTCGGCGGAAGCACGCCGAGCTGGGCGTAGGCGCGGTCGAACTCGCGCTCGTGCGTGGACACCCACTCCCACCACGGGCGGCCGTTCTCGGCGGCCTTGACGAGGATCTTGTCGTCGATATCGGTGACGTTGCGGACGAAGGCGACGTCGAGCCCCTTGGCGAGCAGCCAGCGGCGCAGGATGTCGAAGGCGACGCCGGAGCGCACGTGGCCGATGTGGGGCGTGGTCTGCGGGGTTGCTCCACACAGATACACCGAGGCCTTGCCCTCACGCAGTGGCGTGAATTCGCGGAGTCGGCGGGACTGGGTGTCGTAGAGGTGGAGCGTCACACGGGCGAGTTTACCGGGCGGTGGCAAACGCGTTGCCCCACGCGCCGCGCGCATTCGTGCACGAGAATAAACCCTGGCACCACACTTCTACTTAGGTTAGCCTAATTCCATGACGGTCCACGATGTGCAATCCACACTGTTCTTCCCGCTCCTCGGCCGGGCGGAGGCCTCCCGGCGGTGGCCGGCGGTGTTCTCGGATCCGTGGGCCGTGGATAGGGCCGAGGAGATCGCGAGGACCGAAGAGACGTCGGCACGCTCACTGGGCACGGGACCGGCGGCGGTGTACGGGCTTCGCCACGCGATCACCCTCGCGGAGATCCGGCGCTACCTGCGTTCGCACCCCGGCGCCGCGATCGTCAACGTCGGCTGCGGGCTCGACCAGCTCGCCCCGGACCTGGCGGGCGAGCTCGGCGAACCGCGAACTCCGGGCACCTCGACGATCTACAACCTCGACTACCCGGAGGTTCTCTCGATGCGTGCGCGCTGGGTCGACGCCGCAGAGGGCGAGGTGGATCTACCGTATTCGGCGACCGACCACCGATGGATGGACGAGGTCGATGGTTCGCGGGGGATGATCGCCATCGCCGCCGGTGTCTTCTACTACCTCGAAGTGCACGAGGTGCGTGCGCTGGTGACCGCGATGGCCGAGCGTTTCCCGGGCGGGCGATTGGCCTACGACAGCGAGTCCCCGTTCGTCATCAGGCAAAGCGAGCGGTCCGTTCGGCGCGGCGGGGTCGCCGAGGCGCCGATGCCGTTCAAGGTCTCGGACCCGTTCGCCGCGCGCGGCTGGAGCGATAAAGTTCGCGACGTCCGCGTGGAGTTCAACTTCACCCGCTACCTCCCCAAGGCACAGCGTGGGAAGCTGCCTCTCGGGATACGGGCGTTCTTCGCCTTCATGCAGCGAATACGCGGGATGTACGAAGTCGTCGTCGACTTCGCCGAGGAGATCTAGGCGTTGGCCGCGGCCATGACCTCGTCGAGCAGCTCCTGCGCGCGCGGCTCGTCTGCACCCTCGGCGAGCGCGAGCTCGCCGACGAGGACCTGGCGCGCCTTGGAGAGCATGCGCTTCTCCCCGGCGGAAAGGCCACGGTCGAGATCACGGCGCCACAGGTCGCGGACGACCTCGGCGACCTTGTTGACATCACCCGAGGCGAGCTTCTCGCCATTCGCCTTGTAGCGGCGCGACCAGTTCGTGGGCTCCTCGACCTCTTCCTCGCGAAGCACGTCGAACACCTTGCCGAGCCCGGCGCCATCGACCACGTCGCGCACGCCCACATACTCGGCATTCTCGGCCGGAACCTTCACCGTGAGGTCGCCCTGCGAGACCTTGAGCACCAGGTACTCGCGCGGATTACCCTTGACGGTGCGGGTCTCGATCGCCTGAATCACGGCCGCTCCGTGATGCGGGTACACAACCGTGTCGCCGACCTTGAACTCCATAGGTGATTTCCCCTTTCGACCTAGCCATCCTAGCACACCCTCCAATTACGCCGGTCGCGTCTGCGCAGGTCAGGAAGCCAAAGGCGCCGACCTGCGGGGAACTGACGCAATGGCGAGGTTCTCCGGCCCGGTCGGCAAGGACTCGCAAAGGGGGTAATTCCGCGCGCGAACGCGCCCATTGGCTCCCCAGGTGAGCACTTCGGTGCCGCTGTGCATTACCATGAGAAAGGCCTTAATGCGCTTTATCTGCCGATGCGGGCGAACCGGTCCGCCGCACCACGAGGAGCTATCTGTGACCTCACCGACTTCTGGTTTCCGTCGGTCCGCTATCGCCGTCACCGCGGCTGCAGCGGCGCTCGCCCTGTCCGCATGTGGCGCGGGGCAGCATTCCCAGACCGCCGAGAAGGCCGCCGCGGTCGACGGCGGCTCCGGCACCTCGCAGAACGTCGTGGTCAACGACTTCCGCGTCGTCGTCCCCGAGATCGGCGAGGAAAGCGACGGCCCGGCCCAGGTCGCCTTCGCCGCGTCGTTCTCCGGCCCGGGCGTCGGCAACCCCGAGGGGGCCGCCCTGGAGTCGGTCACCATCGATGGCGCCGAGGCGACGATCGAACAGGGTGCGCGCATCCCGCGCGATTGCACGCTCGTCGCCGTCACCGACGAGGCCTCGAACCCCGAGCAGAATTACGAGGACATGAGTCCCGACGTGGCCGGCGGCACCCACCCGTGCATCGTGTACACGACCGTCACGCTGCCCGACGCCGACGACCTGCACATCGGCAACTCGGTGCCCGGCACCATCCAGTTCTCCGGTGAGGAGCCGATCGACACGCACGTCGCAGTCGGTTCCAGCCGCGAGGCCGCGGGCGAGTTCACCCGCCCGGAGGAGACCGTAGAGGGCTCCGCGCACTAGAACCTCGCCGCTTCGCACAGAAGCGCACAGAAAAACCCGCGACCGGATCTCGGTCGCGGGTTTTTCTGTGTGGTGGCCGGGCTCGCGCCCAACGCCGCCGTCATTCACGCATGACGTCGGGCACGCCTATTCGGCAGGAGCGGTGAGGTTGAACGTCGCCGCCGGACTGAACGCGTCGCCCACGAGCGCGTACACCTGGTAGGAACCAGGCTCCGCGGGGGCGCGGTCGCGCTGTCCGCACGCGCCCGGCTCGGACATGCGGCCGGACCAATCGATCTGGCGCATCACCGGCTCCTCGGGCTTGAGGTTCGCCACGTCCTCGGAATCGGACTGGGTGCAGTCGGTCGACGACCACACGCGGGCGTTGTCGTCGAGTCGGTACACCTCGAACGTGAGCGGGGCGCCGGATAGATCTCGGTCGCAGGTGGAGTCCGAGGTGTTGGTGATCTCCGCATAGAACCGCGCGTCGGAGCCCGCTTCGAAGTTCGCCGACGCGGGACGCACGCTGACCTCGAGATCATCATCTGCGCAGCGGCCGCGCGAGGCGGGATCGTCGGCGTCCTCCTCGTCGGTCGCCTCTGTGGAGGTTTCCGAGGAGCTCGCGGATTCCGAGGTCTCACTGCCCGCCGCGGCGGCCGGGTCCGCGCCGCCGCCACCATCGCGGCTGACGAGAACCAGCGCGACGACAACGGCGACGACCACGACGGCAACGAGGATCAGCGCCGCGAGTCGACGACGCACATAGATTTCGCGAGGAAGCGGGCCCTGAGGTTCGAACACGGCCCCAGAATAGGCGGACCTGCGGCCTTTTCGGCCGTGCCACACCGGATATCGGTGAGGATTTCCTTCACCGGCCGAGCCTGTCGGGTCTACTTGGCCTCCGCCACCGGCGGGAGCGGGGTGTCCTCGACATCGCCGAAGACGCCGCGCAGGTACGCCTTGCCGTCGCTGAGCTTGTATGTGACCGCGACGACCGCGAGCCGCCCCTCCTCGATCGCGTCGTGCACGACCCGGCTGCGATTGCGCAGCAGCTCGCCGATCTCGATGGCGTGAGCGGCGCCCAGCTCATCGGGATCCGTGATTCCGTCCCGGCGGCCGTTGAGCATCGAGGGCGCGACCTTCTCCACAACGTCGCGGAGGAAACCGGTCGGCACCTCGCCCTTGTCGAGCGCATCCAGCGCAGCGCGGACGGCGCCGCACGAATCGTGCCCGAGGATCACGATCAAAGGCGTCTTGAGGACGGTGATCGCGAATTCGATCGAGCCGAGCACGGCCGTATCGATGATCTCGCCCGCGGTGCGGATGACGAACAGGTCGCCGATCCCCTGGTCGAAGATGATCTCGGCGGCCACACGGGAATCCGAGCAGCCGAAGAGGACCGCCTTCGGGTTCTGGCCCGAGACGGTCTCCTCACGGCGCGCAACGTTCTGCTGCGGGTTGCGCATCTCGGAAGTGACGAATCGCTGATTTCCGTTGCGCAGCGATTGCCACGCGCTCACTGGTGTCTGGTTTCCCATGGTCTCCAGTATGCTCCGTAGCTCCTTGCCGGAAGTTCAACACCCCCGGTTAAACGAAAGGTGCTGCACCCATTGGCGGACCGGCATTACTCCTCGGCGATTTCGGCGAAGGCTCCCGCCGCGTGGTCTGCGGCGAACATCGCGTGGTCCCGGAGCACAGTGTCGACCTGCTCGGCGACGAGCTCGAGGGTGTCGAACAGGAAGATGTTCGTGTGCCCGGCCCCGAGAATGCGGGCGGCGACGTCAGACTTCTTTCCGTTGAGGAAGCGGTCCGCGCGCACGTGCTGGCGGGCGAGCATGCGCCCGCATAGCTTCGCGTACTTCTTCAGCTCGGAGCTGTCGAAGTCCCCGGCGTCGACGTTGACCTTCTGCGGGCTGCGCTCGCGCACGAGGAAGCTCACGCCCTCGATGTCGGTGTAGCCGTACAGCGGATCGCCGTCGATGATGAACGCGTCGAACGCGTCGGCGATGCGCTTGGCGGGGTCGAACTCGTCGTGGCTCGCGCTCGCCGAGCCCTGCTTCGGCGCGAGCCCGTCGAGCACGGAATGCCGCGACATTTTCAGCTCGAGGATCACCTTGTCCTCGGCCGATTTACCCCAGCCCTCGACGAGGACCCAGAAGCGGGACAGTCCGCGGCTCGCCGTTCCGGAGCCGGTGCGGATCGCGACGTCGTGGATGCGGAAGAAGTCCTTCGGCAGCTCGTCCTTCGCGGACGAGGGCCGGACCCTTCGGGAATAGCGGCGTACGGCGTCATCGATAAGCGGGGTGAGACCCGGGCGCCGGCGCACGCGGTTCGTCTCGCGAAAGTTGAGCTCGTCGAAGTCGATGCGCTTGCGCAGGAACGATTCGCGGCTGCGCCCCGCCTTCTTCATGTAGCGGCGGAAGACCTTCGGCGCGTCGTCGCCGGACACGCGGCGCGTCGCCTCCTCGGGATCGGCGACGCACTTTTCGACGCCGTCGAGGTAGGCGGCGACGAACTGCTTCGCCACCTTCATCGCCTTCTTGCGTGAGGCGCCGCCCTCGATCGCCGCGAGCGCGAAGCCGACGGCGCCGCGCCCGAGGTCCCACGTGAACGGCGCCATCCACGCCTCGTCCATGTCGTTGATGCTGAACAGCGGTTCGCCGTCCGCACCCGGCAGCACGCCGAAGTTCTCCGGGTGCACGTCGCCAACGGTCGGGACGAACGGAAGATGGGCGTCCGAGCCAGCGAGGTCGCGGTAGTACAGCATCGCCGTGCCGCGAAAGAACGGGAACGGGCTGCGAGCGATGTCTGCGAACTTCGAGCTGACCGCCGAGGGCACGAGCTGCATGCGCAGCAGGTGGTCCTCGATCACGGTGTCGCGCACGTGCAACCGGCGGTGGCGGCCGGTGAGCATCTCCGGTGGAACCTCGACGTCGCCGCGCGCGACCTCGCGCGAATAAGTGTCGAATTCGCCCCGGCGGCGCCGGTGTGCGGGGACGGTGGCAGGTGTCGGCGTCGGCAAGCCAAGAGAGGCCACCGATTCCAGTAACTCGGCGACGGACTTACTCCCCGCGCCGTTCGACTTCTCTTTCGCCGCAGACTTCTTGGAAGCGTCCTTCGTCTTCGTCGACTCTGCCTTCTTTTTCGGCGCGGCCTTCTTCGACGCGACCTTCTTACTCGACTCCGCCTTCTTCTGCGCAGTCTTTTTCGCCGGCTTCTCGACGGGAGCGCTCGCGGTCGCAGCCTTCTTTGCGGGCTTCGCCGTGGCTGACTTCGTCGAGGCCGGCTTCTTCTCGGCCGGCTTCTTCTCTGCCGACTTCTTCGCCGACGGAGTCGCCGTCGCGGTGCGCGAGGTAGTTTTCGCGCTCGCCGCGGGCTTCGTGGCCGCGGCGCTCTTCTGTCGGCGCGACGGCTTCTTCGTCTTCTTCGCCGGCGCCTTCTTCGCGCCCTCGGTGGCCGACTTTGTCGAGTTCGGCGTCTCGGAGTTGCCTGACGTGTTGTCATTCGTACGGCTCGTTGCCTGCGGTTGGCTCATGTGCACAAGTATCGCATCACCATCAAATCGCCCCCGCGCCTTTCGCCTCCACTCCACTCTCGCGCGATACTTGGGTACGCGGGCTCGCGCCCGCGCGGACCACCAACCCCCAACAATGACGTCGGAGTTATCCATTTCCAGCCGCACCCCAACCACCGCGCTCGATACCGAGGCGGTCATCGCCTGGTTCGACGATCACGGCCGCACGCTCCCGTGGCGCGCCGAGGGGTCGTCGCCGTGGTCGATCCTGTTGTGCGAGGTCATGAGTCAACAGACCCCGGTCGACCGAGTCGTCCCTGCATGGCACGACTGGATCGCGAAGTGGCCCGGACCTGCCGAGCTCGCCGAGGCATCGTCCGCCGAGGTTCTCCGCGCATGGGGAAAGCTGGGTTATCCTCGCCGCGCGCTGCGGTTGAAAGAGTGCGCACAGGCGATCGTCGACCGCCACGGCGGCGAGGTCCCTGCAGATGTAGAAGAACTGCTCGCACTTCCCGGGGTGGGCGACTACACCTCGCGCGCGGTCGTAGCGTTCGCCTTCGGCCGCGCGGTACCCGTCGTCGACACGAATATTCGCAGGGTGATCGCTCGGGCGGACCGCGGGGAGGCGCAGGCCCCTCCGCCGTCGAAAAAGGAACTGAAGGACATGGAACGGCTCATGCCGCCCGGGGACCGCGGGGGCGTGCGGTTCTGCGCGGCGGTCATGGAGCTCGGCGCGCTCGTGTGTTCGGCGCGCGGACCGCGCTGCGATGAGTGTCCGCTCGCCGAGCGCTGCGCATGGCGCGCGGCCGGCTACCCAGCGTACGAGGGCAAGCGGCGCGCGCCACAGAAGTTCGCCGGCACAGACCGTCAGGTGCGCGGGCTGCTACTGGACGTGCTCCGCGATGGGCATGCGGACTCCGGCCTCGGCGAACACGAGCACTTCTGGGTCTCGCGTGAGCGGCTCGACGCGGTGTGGCCGGACGATGTCCAACGCGACCGGGCGCTGCGCTCTCTTCTCGCCGACGGCCTGCTCGTCGAGTCGGACGGCGAGTATTCACTCCCCGCCTAGAGCAATCGGTAACGAAATTCGTTTCCAATAGGCGCTAGGGTTGAGGACACCATGGATCCTTCCTCCCCCGACCCTCGCAGAGCCCAGCGCGAACGCGCCTCGAATTCGGTCATGGCCGTTCTCGTTGCGCTCATCGCCTTCGCGCTGCTCGGGCGAACTTTCGGCGCGCAACTGCGCTCGAGCCCCGACTGGGGGCAAGCGATGACGATTTTCGTTGCCGTCGTCGCGCAGGCGCTGCCGTTCCTCGTTCTCGGAGTCGCCGTATCCGGGTTGCTCGCGGTCTTCGTCACACCTGAGCGCGTCGGCAGGCTCGTGCCCGATCGTCCCTCTGCCGCGGTGTGCGCGGCAGGGCTCGGCGGTGCCGCGCTCCCCGGCTGCGAATGCGGAAGTGTGCCCGTGGCCGGCCGACTCATGAACCAGGGCGTCCCGAAAGCCGCGGCACTGACCTTCCTTCTCGCGGCGCCTGCCATCAACCCCGTCGTCCTCGTCGCTACTTTTGTTGCGTTCCCCGACAGGCCCGAGATGGTCGCCGCGCGTTTCGGCGCCGGCTTATTGTGCGCGCTCGGGGTCGGGCTGTTCTGGCTGCGGTTCGGCCGGGACGATCTCGTACGGTCTCGCCTCCCCCATCACGAACACGGCGGCTCGCGGTGGGCGAGATTCGTCGCCGTGGCCCGCGGCGACCTCCTGCTCTCCGGATCGTTCCTCGTCCTCGGCGCAGGCTTCGTCGCATTCGCCCGAACAGTCGTCCCCGGCGGCTGGGAACACCACGTGTCCAACAATCCGCTGCTCGCCGTCACGGTGATGTTCGCACTCGCCGTAGTGCTGTCGCTGTGCTCCGAGGCCGACGCCTTCGTCGCGGCGGCGATGCCCGAGATGGGACCATTGCCGCTACTGGTGTTTCTCACCGTCGGCCCGGTCATCGACCTCAAACTCGCGGTCATGTACGCGGGAATGTTCGGCCGGGATTTCTCGCTCCGATTCCTCCCGCTCGTCGCCACCGCCTCGGTCGCCGCCGCCCTTCTCATTGGCTCTCTGGTGTTCGCTGCGATGGGGGTGAACCCGTGGTAGCCGCGTGTGGCAGGGCGCTGCGCCTCGGCCGGGGTGCGGCCGATTGCGTGCTGCTCTTCCTCGGCGCTGCACTCGTCGTCATCGCCCTCAATGGAACGGTGCACCTGTATCTCGCCCCGTCGATGCGCTGGCCGGTCCTTATCGCCGGCTTGCTGATCATGGGACTGGCCGCCGCAGACGCGGCACTCGGCGGAGGCGAGAACTCCCACTCCGAAGGCCACAGACACAGCCACGTCCATTCTCACGACCCGGCGCGGCTGCCTTGGCTGTTGCTCGTACCGGGCGCACTGTTGCTCTTCGTCGTTCCCGGTCCGATCGGCGCGGACGCGTCCGATGAGTACACGGTACGCAGCGGAGCCATGTACAGCGGACCGCTCCCGCCCGGCAACGCGCCCGAGATCTCCATCCAGGAGTTGTGGGTGCGCGCCGAACGCCCTGAGGACCATTCGCTCGACGGCCGCGAGCTCACCCTCACGGGACAAGTGCTGGATGACGGCGGGCGACCGCGAATCGGCAGGGTGATCATCACCTGCTGCGCGGCGGATGCGAAGACGATTTCGGCAGGCGTATCCGCGGAGAGTGCGCATCTCCTCGACGGGATCGCCCCCGGGGAGTGGGTGCGGGCGGTGGTGTCAGAGAGTCCACGAGACAACGCCGATCCGTCCGATGGCTCCCCGACGGTCGCGGTACGCGACGTCCTGCCGATCGACCCGCCCGACAGCCCCTACGAGACACCGCGCTGACCGAGAATTCCCGAGAATCCTCAACCGGCGATCATGTCGTATGCCAGCTTGCCGACCATCGCCACCACCACGACGAGCAGCACGACCCGCACGAATCCGCTGCCGCGGTTGATGGCCATGCGGGCGCCGACCTGAGCACCGATGACGTTGGCGATCGCCAGCACCAGCGCGAGCAGCCACACGATGTGCCCGCCGAAGCCGAACACGATGAGCGCACCGATGTTGGTGGAGAGGTTGACGACCTTCGACATCGCCGCGGAGCGGAGGAAGTCGCCGGTGACGAGCGCCGTGAACGCCATGATGAGAAAGGTGCCGGTTCCGGGCCCGAAGATGCCGTCGTAGAACGAGATCACGCCGGCCGCGCACAGCCCGCCGGCCACTCCGGCGCGGCGTAGCGGTGTGGCCTCGCCGGAGCCGAAACCGGGGCGCAGCGCGACCCACAGGCCGACGGCGAGGAGCAGCACGAGCACCATCGGGCGCATCCAGTCGGTGGAGATCGCCGCCGCTGCTGCGGCGCCGGCACCGGAGAACACCAGCGCGATGGGGACGGCTGCGGCGAGGAAACCCAGGGGCACCTTCGTGCGGCGCAGGTAGGTGATCGACGCGCTCAGCGTGCCCCACACGGCGACGGCCTTGTTGGTGCCGAGGGCTGTCGCGGGCACGGCGTTCGGGAATGCGATGAGCAGCACCGGGATGAGTACGAGCCCGCCTCCGCCGACAACCGCGTCGATCCATCCGGCGAAACCTGCTGCGGCGATAAGCGCGACCGCCAGTCCGGGATTGTCGCCGAGCAGCGTCGCAAAATCCGTCACAGGGGTCCTTCCGGAATGAGATTGTCCGCGCATGCAGCGCGGCGGCGAATGGCGATTGCACTGGGCATGTGCCGGGCGACTTCACACTACTCTGCGTGGCCCCTCGCCCTACGTCGCCCCGAAATGGCGAAAGCCCGCCGTCATAGGAAGTGTTTTCCGTATGACGGCGGGCCTTGCGTGCGCCGCTAGGCGAGCTGCGCGCCTCCGGCGTTCGGGCCGTCGGGCGCGGGGCCCGAGGGAGCCGCGGGCAGGCGCGAGTCGCCGGGGCCGGGGACCTTCATGTCCTCGGGGGTCTTGTCCTCGGCGTCCTTGCGCTGTGCCTCGATGGAGCTCTCGGGGCGCGGCTTACCGGTGAAGGTGAACTTCGCGTCCTCGGTCTTCTTCGGGTCGGAGTCCTCGTCCCAGCCCTCGACGTCGACCTCGACGAGTTCGCCTGCGCCGACCTCACCGAAGAGCAGCTTCTCGGAGAGTTGGTCCTCGATCTCGCGCTGGATCGTGCGACGCAGCGGGCGCGCGCCGAGGACCGGGTCGAAGCCGCGCTGCGCGAGCAGACGCTTGGCCTTGTCCGAGACCTCGATGTCCATGTCCTTGGCGAACAGTGCCTTGCGCACGCGCTGGACCATGAGATCGACCATCTGAACGATCTCGTCCTGCGTGAGCTGGTGGAACACGACGATGTCGTCGATACGGTTGAGGAACTCCGGGCGGAAGTGCTTCTTCAGCTCGTCGTTGACCTTGAGCTTCATCCGCTCGTAGGCGTCGTCATTGTTGTTCGACGTCTGGAAGCCGAGGCCCACGGCCTTCGAGATGTCCGCGGTACCCAGGTTCGAGGTGAAGATGAGCACCGTGTTCTTGAAGTCGACGAGGCGCCCCTGACCGTCGGTGAGTCGGCCGTCCTCGAGGACCTGCAACAGGGTGTTGTAGATCTCCGAGTGCGCCTTCTCGATCTCGTCGAACAGGACCACGGAGAACGGCTTGCGGCGCACCTTCTCGGTGAGCTGGCCGCCCTCTTCGTAGCCGACGTAGCCCGGAGGGGCACCGAACAGCCGCGACGCGGTGAAGCGGTCGTGGTACTCGCCCATGTCGATCTGGATCAGCGCATCGTCCTCGCCGAAGAGGAACTGTGCGAGAGCCTTCGACAACTCGGTCTTACCGACACCGGACGGACCGGCGAAGATGAACGAGCCCGAGGGGCGCTTCGGGTCCTTGAGGCCGGCACGGGTGCGGCGGATGGCGCGGGACACGGCCCTGATGGCGTCGTCCTGCCCGATGATCCGCTTGTGCAGCTCATCCTCCATGCGCAGCAGGCGCGTGGACTCTTCCTCGGTGAGCTTGAATACGGGGATTCCGGTCCAGTTCCCGAGGACCTCGGCGATCTGCTCCTCGTCGACCACGGCGGCGACATCCATGTCGCCGGCGCGCCACTGCTTCTCCTTGTCGCCGCGCTCGGCGATGAGCTTGCGCTCGGTGTCTCGCAGTCCGGCGGCCTTCTCGAAGTCCTGGGCGTCGATCGCCGATTCCTTCTCGCGGCGCGCATCGGCGATCTTCTCGTCGATCTCGCGCAGGTCCGGCGGAGCCGTCATCCGCTTGATGCGCATGCGGGCACCGGCCTCGTCGATGAGGTCGATCGCCTTGTCCGGCAGGAAGCGATCGTTGATGTAGCGATCTGCGAGCTGCGCCGCCGCGGCAATCGCGCCGTCGGTGATCGTCACCCGGTGGTGCGCCTCGTAGCGATCGCGAAGTCCCTTGAGGATCTCCACCGACAGCTCGACCGACGGCTCGGGCACCTGCACCGGCTGGAAGCGGCGCTCGAGAGCGGCGTCCTTCTCGATGTGCTTGCGGTACTCGTCGAGCGTCGTCGCGCCAATCGTCTGCAGCTCGCCGCGGGCGAGCTTCGGCTTGAGGATGCTCGCCGCGTCGATCGCGCCCTCTGCGGCGCCGGCGCCGACCAGCGTGTGGATCTCGTCGATGAACAAGATGATGTCGCCGCGCTGGTTGATCTCCTTGAGCACCTTCTTCAGGCGCTCCTCGAAATCGCCGCGGTAACGCGAACCCGCGACCAGTGAGCCGAGGTCCAGCGAGTACAGCTGCTTGTCCTTGAGCGTCTCCGGGACGTCCCCGTTGACGATGGACTGCGCGAGCCCCTCGACGACCGCCGACTTACCGACGCCCGGCTCGCCGATGAGCACCGGGTTGTTCTTGGTGCGGCGGCTGAGCACCTGCATGATGCGCTCGACTTCCTTGCCGCGCCCCACGACCGGGTCGAGCTTGCCCTCCATCGCCGCCTGCGTCAGGTTACGTCCGAACTGATCGAGGACCGTCGAGGTCGACGGGGTGCCCGGATCGCGCCCGGCACCCTGACCTGCAGCTGCACCCGCAGCGGCCTCCTCCTTCCCGGAGTGGCCGTTGACCAGCTGGATAACCTGCTGACGCACCCGGGTCAGGTCCGCGCCAAGCTTGACGAGAACCTGCGCGGCGACGCCCTCACCCTCGCGGATGAGACCGAGCAGTATGTGCTCGGTGCCGATGTAATTGTGTCCGAGCTGCAACGCCTCGCGGAGGCTGAGCTCGAGGACCTTCTTGGCGCGCGGGGTAAAGGGGATGTGCCCGCTGGGCGACTGCTGCCCCTGGCCGATGATCTCCTCGACCTGGGTGCGCACCGCCTCTAGCGAGATCCCGAGCGATTCCAACGCCTTTGCGGCGACGCCTTCGCCCTCGTGGATCAAGCCGAGCAGAATGTGCTCGGTGCCGATGTAATTGTGCTTGAGGAGGCGTGCTTCCTCCTGGGCCAACACCACGACCCGTCGCGCACGGTCGGTGAACCGTTCGAACATCGTTGTTCCCTCGCGTTTCTTTCGGTTTTGTTCGCTGCCTTGCTTAACTAACTAATCCGGACCAACGGACGACCATCGCGATGATCGGCGTTCGCAGGTCCACCTGTCCATTCGCCACTGTAATGGGCCTGGCGAATCTAAGCCCGCCAGTACGGAAACCTGCCGGGAGCAATCGATACCTACGCCCGCGGCATTTGGCCCGTCGATTGAAGTCAACGCACAGGTAGCGCGGAATATTGCCGAGATCGGCCGGTCGCCGTACGCCGATAGCGAACGCCGCCCGAACCGGCGGAATTCGCGCCGTTTCTCAGGCCCACGCAAAGAACCGGGTCCGCCCACGATGTCGACATCGTGGGCGGACCCGGTTCGGATGCGCAGTGGCGCCCGCGCCCCACCGGGGCGCCGAAGCGTGGTGGTTAGACACTCATTCCGTCGTCGCCACCGATCTCGGAGACGTCCGTGGCCTCGTCCTCGGTGAATACGCCGTCACGGTTGTAGTCCTCGTACTGCGCGTCCGGCGCGCCGTCGAAGTTCGTGTCGACCTGGATCACGTCTGCGAAGGCGTCGCCGTCGGTATCGACCTGGAGCTCATCCATGAGCCCGTCGGCGTTGGTGTCGCTCGCGATCGTGTCAGTGACGCCGTCACCATCGCTGTCGATCTCGATCTCGTCGACCCGGCTGTCTCCGTCGGTGTCGGTGAGGATGGCGTCGCCGTATCCGTCGGCGTTGAGATCGACCTCGGTGGAGGAGTACGGGTCGACATTATTGAGCCCGCTCATATCGAGGCCGCCGTTCTCGGTCTCGCGAAGGACGCCGAGGTCCTCGCCGCCCGTACCGGTGATCGCTTCGTCGCCCGCGGGAGCCGAGACATCCTCGGCCGGATCGCGCTCAGGGGCCGGAGCCGGGGCAGGAGCCGCCTCGGGGGCCGGAGCGGCTTCCGGTGCCGGTGCGGCCTCGGGAGCCGGAGCGGCTTCCGGTGCCGGTGCGGCCCCGGCCTCCGGGCTGGAGCCGTCGCCCGAGGCGAAGAGGGCATCGCCGACGCCGGCCTGCGAGTCGGTGACGTTGGACATGTCGTCCTCGGAGTCGACGACGCCGTCGCCGTCGAAGTCGTACTGGCGGACGTCGGCGCTGCCATCGCCATCGGTGTCGTAGGCGATCGTGTCGACCTTGCCATCGCCATCGAAGTCATAGGCCGTGACGTCGGCTTCGCCGGTGCCGTCGGTGTCGACCTCGACCTTGTCCGGGTTGCCGTCATGGTCGCTGTCGGTGACCGTCGTCTCGGCGTAACCGTCGTTGTTGATGTCGGAGGTCACCTTGTCCGCCGCACCGTCGTTGTTGGTGTCGTGCACGTAGTCGTTGGTGATCTTGTCGCCGTCCGTGTCAACCGCCGCGAGGTCGACCTTCCCATCGCCGTCGATGTCCCGGGCCGTGGCCTCCGGGATCCCGTCCCCGTTGAGGTCCACCTCGTAGGTGTCCGGCGTACCCGAAGCGCTCTGACTTCCCACACCGACGACCTGCGCGTTGTCTTCGCCGAGAAGGGTGTTGACCTGGTCGTTGATGTCGCCTGCGTTCTGGTTGGCGTTGGCGTTGGCGTCGTTGGTTCCGGACATGATGTTCTCCTGTGTGGTGGGGCGCTGCTCGCGTTGTGTTGTGTCGTGCTGGCCACTTCCTGGCCGCTCGGTTATGTGAGGCACGGGGTGGGCAAAAGGTTCCCACGCGCTCGAAAAGAATTTCCGGGCTCTCCAAACCCGCAGGCCGAGCGCCGGAAATTGGCTTGCCGTAACGCATACTGGAGCTCGCGTGCCCGTTTCCCAGTGTGCCGCGCGCGTGCCGCTGTCGCCGGGGTTTTCGTCCTATAGTCAAGAGGTGATTCCCTCCAGAACCCGCACGCTCCGGCTCCGCACCTCGGCGACGATGACGGCGGCGGTGCTGTGCTGCGGAGTGGGAACTCCGCTGGCGAGTGCGCAATCGGTTCTGCCTCCGGCGGCCGCAATCACGGCGGGAACGGTGCCTACCGCCGCATGCGGGGACGCGCTTTCTCCGGCCGACCTCTCTCGCATAGCCGAGCTGTCCGCACCGACCGCTCCGGACGAATATTCACTGCCGTTCCTCGAGGAGCGCGCGCGGGCAGCTGCGGAGATCACCGAGATCTTCCTCTCGAGAAACGATCGGCGAGCGATCTTCGGCATCGGCCTGGACCTCGTCGAGTCGCAGGCCGTCCTCCCCCTCTACCGCTCATCCTCGGCCGCCGGTCCGGGCGCCTCCGGGACTATCGGTAATCTTCCGTGGGCCACCCACCTGAGCACCGATCTGCTCGAGGGGTATCTCGCGGCCGTGCACGCGCACGTCACCGGCGGCGCGGTGCCGGAGCACTGGCAGCACTATTTCGAGCTCGCCTCGGACTGCGCGGTCCCCGGTGGTTACGCGGCGATGGCCGGATACAACGCGCACCTCACCGTCGACCTCGCCCGCGCGGTTGCCTCCTCGGGAACGACTCCCGCCGAATACGGCCAGTACCTCGAGATCGTCGGGGCGATTGCCGACCAGGGCGATGCCATTGTCGCTGGCACCCAGGCGGAATTCGACGCCGATCTCGCGCCACTGTGGCGCCTGTACTTTCTCGGCGATGCGGCGGACGCCGTCACCGCCCAGGCCACCGGAAGCACCGGGATCGCCCCCGGGGACGGCCATCGCCTCCTCCTTCGCGCGGGTGACCAAGGCTATTCGACAGTGTCCTTCGCGCACGGCCTCGCGCTTGCCGATCCCGCCACCGCGGAACCGGCTCACGCTTCCGTACGCAACACCTGGCTCCTCGCCGACGGCGCGCTCGAGGCGTTGACGGCGGGGAAACTTCTATAGCCGTGGCTCGGCCCCTCCCCTTCGACGACTCCGCGGTCGACGCCATCGGCGCGGGTTTGCCGGCCTCGGCGCTCATCGATCCACTTCGAACGGCGCTCACCCGCGAGCAGGTCGCCGTCGTCGCCGCGCCGCCCGGTAGCGGCAAGACGACTCTCGTCCCTCCGGTGATGGCACAGCTCTTCGCCGATGACGGCGGACGTATCGTCGTCACCCAGCCCCGCCGGATCGCGGCGCGCGCCGCCGCACATCGCCTGGCCGAGCTCACGGGAACTCGGGTCGGCGAGCTCGCCGGGTTTACCGTGCGCGGCGAGCGGCGGATGTCCGCCGGCGCCGTGGTGGAATTCTGCACGCCGGGGGTTTTACTGCGCAGGCTGATCGCGGACCCGGCGCTGGAGGGGACGTCCGGCGTCATATGCGATGAGGTGCACGAACGCGCGCTCGATACCGATCTCGTGCTGGCGATGGCGGCCGAACTCCGCGAGCTGCGACCGGAGCTCGCGCTCGTCGCGATGAGTGCGACAGTCGACGCGCCCCGGTTCGCCGCGCTGCTCGGCGGCGACGGCCCGCCCGCACAGGTGCTCAATTCGCCGGCCACGCCGCACGAGCTGCGCACCCTGTACGCGCCGGCGCCGGGGCCGCGGCAGGACGGGCGCGGGGTCACCGACGACTATTGCCGCCACATCGCCCAGACCACCGCCGAGGCGCTCGCCGAGCACCCCGGGGACGCTCTGGTGTTCCTTCCGGGCGTGCGCGAGATCGAGCGCGCCGCGGGCCACCTCGAGGCCGTCCTTCGAAGCCGCTGCGCGGATGTAGAAGTGCTGCAGCTGCACGGTTCGCTGCCTGCCCGAGAGCAGGACCGGGTTCTGAGGCCTGCCGAACCGGGTGGGCGCCGTCGCGCGATCGTCGCGTCGTCGGTCGCGGAGTCCTCGCTCACGGTGCCGGGCGTGCGGATCGTCGTCGATTCGTGCCTGTCCCGGGAGCCTCGGCTCGACGCGGCGCGCGGCGTGTCGGGCCTGGTGACGGTGTCGTGTTCGCAGGACTCGGCGATCCAGCGCGCCGGCCGTGCCGCGCGCACCGCCGACGGAGTCGCCATCCGCGCGATCGCCGAGGCCGATTGGAGCAGGTTGCGCACCCACCGCACGCCGGAGATCGCCGCGGCGGACCTCACCCCCGCGGCGCTCGATCTCGCGTGCTGGGGAACGCCGCGCGGCGAGGGACTGCCGCTGCTCGACCCTCCGCCGCGCGCCGCTATCGGGCGGGCTGAATCCGCGCTGTTCCCGATCGGAGCGGTGGATGACGCCGGAGGTGCCACCCCGCTCGGCCGGCTCCTCGCGCGCGTCCCCGCGGACCCGAGAATTGCCCGCGCCCTGCTCGCGGCGGTGGCCTTGACCCCGGCAGCAGTAGACACGGCCGCCGAGGTGACCGCCGCCCTCGGCGATCCGCCACGGCGCCAGGACGCATCGCTCCCCGCGGTGATCGACGAGTTGCGCGCGGGTCGCCACCCGGGCGCGGAGCGCTGGCGTCGCGAAGCCGAGCGGCTCGCGAAGCTGGCGCGTTCACTGTCCGGAGATTACGCGGCCGCGACGGCCGGGGCCGGCGCCCATACGCACCCGGTCCCCGCACTCCCGCCGAAAGGGGACGCGCGGTTGACGGGGTTCGTCACCGCTCTCGCGTTCGGCGAACGCATCGCGCGACGTGTCTCCCCAGCGGGCGATTCCGGCCGCTCGGCGGTCTTCAAGCTCGCCTCCGGCACGCAGGTCCTGCTCGCCCCGGGTTCGGGGATCGAGAATTCCGAATGGATCGTCGTCGCCGAGGCGGGCCGCGTCGGCGAACGGGTGCTCGCCCGCCTCGCCGCTCCGCTGTCCGAGGCCGATGCGCTCGCCGCCGGCCACGCGCTGCTCCGAGAGGACGAGTCCACGATCTTCAACGGCGAGCGTCTGCAGGCCCGTCTCGTGCGCAGGCTCGGCGAGATCGAGCTCTCCTCGACCCCTACCCGGCCGACGCCGGGCCCCGCGCGTAGGGCCATTGCGGAGTGGATCGGCGCGCAGGATGGGAACTCCGGCGTCATCGATTGGTTCGACACTGTAGTCGGCCGCGACTCCTCGGCCGCCTCGCTGCGCCGGCGCCTCGCGTGTGCGCGGGAGGCTTTCGGCGATCCGTGGCCGGACATGAGCGCCGCCGGACTCGCCGCGCAGGCCGAGGAGGGGCTCGCGCAATTCGTCGACGATCTCGCCGCAGGTACCGCGCCCGCGCGAATCGATGCCGCGTCCGCGCTTCGCGGGCTCGTCCCGTGGCCGGAGGCGGGCCGCATCGACGAGCTCGTCCCCGAGCGGCTCTCGCTCCCCTCGGGCAACAGCCATCGCGTGCGCTATCCGGAGCCCGGCTCCGACGAGCGGCCCGCCGTTTCGGCGAAGCTGCAGGAGTTCTTCGGCCTTGCCGAATCGCCCACGGTCGCCGGTGGCCGGATCCCGGTCACCGCGGAATTGTTGTCCCCGGCGGGGCGGCCGCTCGCCGTCAGCACCGATCTGACGTTCTTCTGGGACAACGCCTATCCGGGGGTGCACGCGGAGATGCGCGGGCGCTATCCGAAGCATCCGTGGCCCGAAAACCCTTGGGAGGCCACGGCTACCGCGCAGACCAATCGCAGGTCGGCCAAAAACTCTTAACCCTTTTCACCAGGTATGACGGCGAACTAAGCTACATTTTCAAACAATGCTTAAGTTACCGGTACTCCGTCAGGAATTCTGATGATCAACGACGTCGATGCGGCCGAGGCCCCGCGGGGTGGCGAACTGCCGTCGCCCGCCTTCATGCCGCGCGGGTGGGTGCGCAGCAAACCGTTGCCCGGTTCCCTCGCGCACCATGCCTCGCGCGCGGAGAAGGCCGCCGACCTCATCGGGGCGATCGCAGCGAAGGCCCGTCCGGGCGAACGCATCGGTTCGAAGGACGCGCTGCGCGAGACGTGCGCGGTGTCCGTGGGAACGTTCAACGAGGCGATCAAGTTGGCACTCGAGCGGGGCGTCATCTCCTCGCGTCCGGGCCCCGGCGGCGGACTGTTCGCGCTCGAGCCACCACCGCTGGCGCGGATGATTTCCTGGTTCCGCGCGGCGAGCGGCAACGCTGACGCGCTGGACAACGCGATGTCCATCCGGGGCGCTCTCGCACCGCTCCTCGCAGCCGAGGTGCTCGCGTCGATCACGGACGCGCACCAGCGCGAACTGGAGCTCCAACTCGCGCTCCTGCACCGGGAGCACGAGCGCGGAGATGTCATCGAATACGTGTGGGCCGCGTGGAATCTGCATGCGAAGATCGCGGGCATTTCGACCAACGCGCTGCTGGAGGCGCTATACCTGTCCACGATGGACGTGGCGACCTCCTACCTGCGGACGAAGCTGCAGCAACCCGGGTCGACCGAGATCACCCGGGCCGTGTGGTTCGACTCGTTCACCGCGACCCAAGATTCCCTCGTCGCGGGCATCAGAGACCGCGACCCCGAGGCCATCGTCGGGGCGATCTGCCGCACGAATCCGAAGGTGCTTCTCAGCCCCGCACCGGCCGAGGGTACGGGCACTATGGTCTAGGTGCCGGGGCGGGCACGGTTAGCATGGGGCGGCAAGGAACGCCGCGCCGAAGGAGCTCCCGTGCCTCACCAGACCACTCTCAGGACCCCATCGACGATGGCCGCCGGCCTGGCGCTCGCGCTGCTTACCGCAGGACCTGCGCTGGCGCAGGCGCCTGCCGACACTGCAGAAGCGCCGGATACCTCCACCGCGAATGTGGAGATCTCCGACCCGGACGAACTCGTCTCCGACAGCGCAGAGCAGACCCTGCGCGACGAGACACCGAAGATCGACCTGCCAGAGCAGGTCTCCGAGGTCAGCTACATCGTCTTCGACGATATCGACGGCAACCTCAACGACCATCTCCTGAACTGGTCCGCCGAGAATCGCCCCGAGCTCGTCCCCGATGGCACCGACAAGGGCGATTCCTGGGCGAACGGTCAGCTCATCGTCGCGGTGTCCATGGGCGCGCGGGAGAACGGCGTCTACTGCGGCGATGACGTGTGTGCCGCGCTCGACCTCTTCAAGGGGCCGCATCACGACAGGACTCTGGAAGACATGAAGCCCGGGCTCGGCTCCGACGGGGACGCCCCGAACTTCACCGTGTCCTTCCTCGACGCGGTGCGCACCGCCGCAGACCCGAGCCTCGTGACCGAGGACAACGGCCCCTCGGGTGCCACCATTGCTGCGATCGGCGGAGGAATCGGCGCCGTCGTGCTCGGTGGCGGCGGCTGGGCATACGTCTACTCGCGCCGCAAGAAGACCGCCGAGGCGAAGGAGCACTACGACTACGTGTCCCGCGAATTCGGCTCGGTCGCCCAGCGGCTCGACCACATCGATATCCGCGCGAACTCGCTCACCTCCCCTATCGCGGACGCGGAGCTGCGCCGGCAGTGGGAGGAGGTGCGCGACGAGTTCCTCGCGCTCGGGGACGTCGTCGGCAATTCCGGACTCACCGCGAAATCGACCGATGCCGAGTTCCGCGCGCATCACGAGGAGCTCGCAGGAGCCGCCGAATCGGTGGAGCACATCGAAAACGCCGAGAAGAACATCGAGCGCATCTTTTCGATGGAGCACGGCGACTCCGCTGCGCGCCGCGAGGAGCTCACCCAGCTCTCCGAGGACATCGTCTCCGCCCAGACGGAGACGAAGGACGAGAACCTCACCGCTCGGCTCGGCGCGCTCGAATCCGAGGCGCTCGAGCTTCGCGACGAGCTCGCGGCGGACGACTTCATGGACCGCTATGCCGACCTGCTGCGCTCCTACGGCCACCTTCTCGAGCTCGTCAAGAACTCCGAGATGCCGGAGCTCGACGAGGACGCCGAGGGCCGCCACGCCCCGCGCATCTACGACCGCGACTACAGGGTCGGCCACGGTTACGCCGGGTGGGTGCCGTTCGTCTACATGAGTTCCTGGCACCACGCCGACGTGCAGGCGGCGCAGTCCGCGTCGAGCTCGGGCACCAACACCAGCTTCAGCAGCGGCTTCTCCGGTGGTGGCGGATCTTCGAGCTTCTAGCGATCAGTCGCGCGGGTTCGGCTTGACCATCGGGAAAAGCATGGTCTCGCGGATGCCGAGCCCGGTGAACGCCATGAGCAGACGGTCGATGCCGAGCCCGAGGCCCGTAGTCGGCGGCATTCCCTGCTCGATGGCGGCGAGAAAGTCCTCGTCGAGCACCATCGCCTCGTCGTCGCCCGCGGCGGCCAGGCGTGCCTGGTCCTCGAATCGCTGGCGCTGCACGACCGGGTCGACGAGCTCCGAGTATGCCGTCGCCAGCTCGAAGCCGCGCACGTAGAGGTCCCACTTCTCGGTGACCCCGCGCTCGCTGCGGTGGTCGCGGGTGAGCGGCGCCGTCTCCACGGGGAAATCGCGCACGAAGACCGGCCCGTCGAGCTGGTCGCCGCACAGGTGCTCCCACAGCTCCTCGACCAATTTGCCGTGCAGCCAGCCCTTGCCCTGCGGCACGTCGAGCCCGACGGCGGCGGCAAGCTTTTCGAGCTCCTCTACAGAAGAATCGACGGTGACGGCGGGCTCTCCGCCCTCCCCCGCGAGCTCAGGGTGCTTCGCGCGCAGCGCCTCGTTGAGCGAGGGATACATCTGCATCGACTTCCACTCGCCACCGAAGTCGTACGTCGAACCATCGGCGAGCTCTACCTGCGTAGAGCCGAAGACCTCCATCGCGATCTCCTGGATGATCTCGCGGATCATCGTCGCCGAGGTGTCGTAGTCGCCGTAGGCCATGTACCACTCGAGCATCGCGAACTCGGGCGAGTGCGAGGAGTCCACGCCCTCGTTGCGGAAGTTGCGGTTGATCTCGAAGACCCGCTCGAGCCCGCCGACCACGCAGCGCTTGAGGTACAGCTCGGGCGCGATGCGCAGGTACAGGTCGATGTCGAGGGCGTTCGAGTGCGTGACGAACGGGCGCGCCGCCGCGCCGCCGTGCAACGTCTGCAGCATCGGTGTCTCGACCTCGAGGAATCCGCGCCGTTCGAGCGCGTGGCGCAGCGCGCGGATCACTCGGATGCGCACGAGCGCGTTGCGGCGCGCGGACGGACGCATGACGAGATCGTTGTAGCGCTGGCGCACACGCGTGTCCTCGCTGAGCTCCTTGTGCGCGACCGGCAGCGGTCGCAGCGTCTTCGAGGCGAGCTCCCACGAATCGGCCATGACCGACAGTTCCCCGCGCTTGGAACGCACGACCCGTCCCGTCACGGACACGAAATCGCCGAGGTCCACATCGGACTTCCACGCGTCGAGCGCCTCCTGTCCGACGTTCGCGAGAGACAGCATCGCCTGGAGTTGCGGCGCCACGGCGTCGTCATCCAGCGGTCCCTGCGTGTCGACGCCATCCTGGAGACGCACGAAGGCGAGCTTGCCGGTATTGCGAAAGAACAGCACGCGACCGGCGACGGACACAACGTCTTCGGTTTCTTCGCCGTCGGCCAATTCCGCGTAGCGCGGATCGGTGATGATGTCGCGCAGCGGGGTCGTGCGCGGGACCGACACCGGGTACGCCTGGGCGCCGCCGTCCAGAATCTTCGCCCGCTTCTCGCGGCGAATGCGGAGCTGTTCGGGCGCGTCATCGGCCTCATTACCGTGAGGAGTGACGGCGGAGGCGGACGAATTCTTGGGCTGGGCGTCGCGTTGATCGTTCACGACATACCAGGGTAATGCCCAACCCGCGCGGGCACGATTCCCGGCGAAGGACGGCGGGCCGAACTGCCGGCTCCACGCATGGCCAAGTGTCCATTTCCGACGATTTATCGTATATTTGATAGGTTATTCGTCACGTGCACAGTGCCAAGGAGTAGCCATGACAACGACCACGGCCCGGATGGCCCGGCGACCGCAGCTATCCGAGGAGATCGCCGATCTCGTGGGCAACCAGATCATGGCCGGCGACCTTCGGCCGGGCACCTTCATCCGCCTCGACGAAACAGCCACCACTCTCGGCGTCAGCGTGACCCCGGTGCGGGAGGCGTTATTGACCCTCAAGGGCGAGGGTCTGGTCGATCTCGTGCCGCGGCGCGGCTATTCGGTGTCTCCGCTGAGCAGGCAGGACATCGAGGACATTTTCTGGATCCAGCTGACACTCGCGCGGCGCCTCATCTCCCGGGCGTTCGAGAATTTCGACGACACGGACAGGGCGGAACTGAACCGGCTCGTCGAAGATTTCGCTGAGGCTGCCTCTTCGGGCACGACCGCGTCCGTCGTGCAGGCGCAGCATCGGATCTACCGGACGGTCAACCTCGCCGCCAACTCGGACAAGCTGGTGCGGATCCTCGCCACGGTGTCCCGATACATTCCCGTTCACGTCTACGCGGCAGATCCGGAATGGTGCGCCGAACAGACGGCACTCAACCGGGATCTCGCCGCTGCGGCGACCGAGAATGACGCGGAGAAGGGGCTGCGCTCGTTCGAGGCGCAGTTCACCGACGCGTGCGCGCGGCTCATCGAGCACCTCGAGTCGGCCGGGGTGTGGGACGAGAGCTAATCCGAGACGGCGACGTCGGAACGTCTACATCAGAGACTTGCCGAGCTTCACACGCAGGCGCAGGTCGACAAGCAACACCCGATTGGCGATTTGGCGGATCGGCAGCGGCAGCGTGCGATTCAGCGCAGCGAGAGCCTTGAGCGTGGCGTTGAACCTGCGCTGGTCTTTCGGCGTCCAAGGGACGTCGAGAGCATCTCGAAATTCTGCGTGCAAGAATCCGAAGGTGATCCAGCTGAACACCTTGCCGAAGAGCATCGTCGCCGGTTGCGGCAACATCCTCAGCGCTGCGATGCCCAAAAGGTGTTCGCGCACCTGTGGATCGAATCGAATCTGCTTTGCCCCTTCGTACCAGTAGTCGTCGAACGCGTCGCGACTTTCGGGCCACTGCTCGCGGGACACTTGCAGAGTGGTTCCCAGGACGTGGGCCGACTGGTAAAAGTGCTCCCGCTCATCGTCGGTCATCTTCCCGTAGAGCCATTCGAAGGCGTCTTCGTAACCGATATAGAGGCACGCGGCGACCCACAACTGCAGCCCTGGATCGAGCGCGTCGTACTCAACGGGACTGCCCGCCCCGGAGCGTACGCGTGAATGGATCCGTGTCACCTCACGGCGATATTTTCTTTTGTCCTCATCACTGCCCGTCGTCGCCACGGCAAGGTACTGAAAGGTGGTGCGCGCACGACGCATGGGGTGATAGTAGATGTTCCCGTCTTGAGTGCTTTCCCGGACTCCCCAGCCGATTGCGGGCCAGGACAGCTGCAAGATGACGTTTGCAGCTCCCGCCAACGCACCTATGGTGTCGGTCGCATCGGCGATGCTGGGCATTTCTGCTCGGCCGGACTCGCCGGGCCTGGGCCCCGCGGAAGCAGGTGGCCGGTGCGTGACCTGCGCCTTATCGAAACGGAAATAGTCGGAGGATCTTCTCTGCTCAGCATGGACATTGACCATGTCAGTCTTTTCCTTTCCTGAATGGAGCGCGCTTAGACCGTCTGCGCGTCCTGGAGTTTCCATTCGCCGTCGTGGCGCTGGAGCGTGACGACCATCCGGCTCACGTCCTGTCGGCCATCGGGAACGGCGACGTTGAGGATGTGCTGGTCCAGAAATACGAGCACCACCGCCTCCTCGTCGCTTATCGACTCGACAGCGGCATGTGCGATCTCGGCCGTCGATTCGCCCTTTCCGTTGACGACGAGTTCGCGAAGGGACTCGGCCACCTCGGTGTAGTTGTCGGAGAATTCCGGTGTTGCAGAGGATTTGACGCGTGCGATGTTCGCTTCAAAATCCTCGTGGCTGTACGTGGCGAGGTCGGTGACCATTCGAGTGGCAGCATCCTCGGCAGACGTTCGGAGCTGTTGGTCGCTCCGCTCCCGCCACCAGAGCAAGCCGAATCCGCACGCGGCCACGAGCGCCAAGACAAGTGCCGCGGGAAGGGCAAGTCGGGAGATTCCGCGCCTCTCCGCGCCGCGAGACGAATCCTTTTCGTCCTCGCCGTCTCCGCGGGCAGAGTCCGCACCTTCTCGCTTCACCAATGGAGCACCTCGATTCCGCCGGAAACGTGGACCCGTCGAAGCGGCACACATCGCATGCCATCAACAAATCACATATATCTGATTATTTAGTTTAGACCATGAACAATCAAAAAGTAAGATGGATCACAAATTCTGGGCTGCTCATCCTCCCGCGGACGCCCCTGGATCGCGCAGCATCTTTTCCCAGGATTCGACGACTTCCTCGCCGAGGGGGACGAAGAGCGGATCCTCCACATACTCCGGTCCGGTGACGTCCCCCGGCCGGACGGAGTTCGCGCGACCGCGATCGTCCGGCCGCGGAGCGGCCTCGGCTCCCCGTATCCCCAGGTTTTCGGCCATGGGGCAATAGAGATCGAGGTGTGCTTCGCGCTCACTGGAGTCGTTGACCTCACGTCTTTCGGTCGGATACACACAAACCGGGCCCTGAGTGGCGACAAGCTGGAAATCGGCTCGGCCGTCTTTGACGATTCCGCTCAGCGCGCGGAAACCCTCCGGGCCGACGACGAAGCTCTCCCTAAGTGCTTCCCTCCTGGAGGCGAGAACGTCGGTGACGACGACACCGTTCGCGAGAAGCGCACCGCCGGTCTTCCTGTTGTCGTCGAGCAGCCTCTGTATCCGGGCCATCGCACCAGGGCTGTCATCGAGAAGGTAGACCAACGAGGGTTCCTCTCTCCGAAATTGTTCGGACACATCGCGCATCGCGGTAACTGTGCGCCTTGCCTTCCCCGACCTGGAAGCCAGGTCGCGGGCGACCGGCACTCCGACGTCGACGAGCCCGCTGAGAGTCGGGGCACTTTCGTTCACTGCTCTCGCGAGCGTCGAGGTGTTCTCGATGATGCCGGCGAGTTCGGGTCCGGTTCCCTCCAAGGTCGTGGAGACTTCGCCGACAAGCGACTCGAGCGCCTCGGTGTCGACGGTGGAGAGCGAGGTGTAGACGTCGGCGAAGAGTTCTTCGAGGGGCACGGGAGCGAGTTCGTCCGGGGTATCGAGGACTCCGCCGTCATCCAGCATGGGGCCCTGCGCCGTGGTGGGCCGGACGTCCAGGTACTTGTCGCCGAGGACGGTGCTCGAGGTGACCTGGGCACTCGACCCGACAGGGATTCGAACATCCCCGTCGATGCGCACCACGACCGCGATCTTTCGGTCCCGGATTGTCGTATCGGAAACCACGCCGACGTCTCTGCCGCGGTAATTGACCCGCATCCCGGTGGCCAGGCCCGAGGCATCGGAGAGTTCGGCGTGAAGTTCGTAATTCGAGTACGTCGCCAGGTCGCTGGAGATGTAGCGGTACCCGTAGGCCAGCGCGACCACGGAGATGACGGCGAAGATCGCGATTTGCACGAGGATGTGTCGATTCACGGTTCTCCCCCACCCCCGCGCTCCGCGCCGCGCGCCATGCCGCCGGAGTAGAGCGAATCGAGGGAGCCCGGAACATCGAGCGCGCCATCGAAGGCCAGATAGTCGCCGGGGGACGCGTCGTTGAAAAGGTCGACGAACTCCGTGAGTTTCACCAGGATCGGACCGGCCTCTCCCTCCAACGACTGCATGTCTTCGAGGAGGGCTCGAGAGTGGTCGAGCAGTGGCGTGTAGTTCGCGCTCGTCGAGTCGACGAAGATGCGAAGTTGTCCCGACAGGGTGACCGTCGTGCCCATGAGGTCGTCGAGCTGGTCGCGATTCTCGGCGACTTCGGTGACCACGTCCGCAGAAACTGCCATACCCCTATTGAGGAGGTCACGCCGATTGTGGAGGGCCTCGGTGATGCGCCCCAGGGTGTCCATCGTGTCATTGATGTCCTGGCGATGTAGCTCGTAGAGCTCGAGCATGCGGTCGCCTCGATCGGAGACGCGGTCGAGCGCCTGCCCCTTTCCTGCGAGTGCCGTCGACAGCTCGGTCATCACTGTCTTGAATTGCTCGATCCCGGAACCATTGAGAAGCATCCCCACGGTCGCCAGACTCGACTCGAGGTCGGGGCCCATGGCGGTGCGAAACCGCGGGATCGAGTCTCCGTCGCTGAGAACCTGAGTTCCGGGATCCTGTGGGGGTTCGATCGCCACGAATGGAGAGCCCAGCGCCGTCGGTTGTCGGATCTCGGCGAAAGGCTCACCGGGAATATCCGCCAGTTCGGAATCGAGGGTCGTGGTGACGATTGCTTCTTCGCCATTCGTCTCGACCAAGGCGACCCGGCCGATGATCAGTTCGCCGTACCGTACTTCTGTGCCGGTATTGACCCGATCCGCGCGTTCGAAATACATGCGTACGTCGATAGCGCCCGAACCGGCGGGCACACCGAGCGGCAGTTTTTGAAGCGACAGCCACGGGCTGTGCATGGCGACGACGATCGTGACGAGGAGAACTGCCACCCCGGCAATCGCGATGAACGGGCGCGCCCATCCGCGGCCCTGGTCTGCGACGTCTCTCGGTCGCCTGTCTTTCGCTGTGGGTGTTCCGAATACGGTCACTACGACCCACTCCTCATCGCCTCGTCGAGCTGTCCGATGAAGCTCAGCGGATCGGTTCTCGATAGCGGAAGCGATACCGGGTTCGAAATTCCTGCGCCGGCGCAGATGGGTAGCGGCTGGTGCGAACAGAATTCCTCACCCTTGGCGAAGGATGCGAGATCAGTGGAAATGTTCAACCGGATCCGGGCCCGTCCGTCTTCGCCGATTCCGCGTGGGAAGTTGCTCATCATCAATGGATAGAGGTCCATGATTTCGGCAAGATCGTCCTCGTGGTTTGCCAGCATCTCGGTGGTGACGAGGGTGGCGGACGTGCTTTCGGTGAGGTCCAACCCGTTGTCCTCGACGAACCTGTCGATGTCGCGGAGTAACTGCGCGAGTTCCCTGGTAGCCACCCCGTAGTCGGTCTGTCCGGCCGTGATGGTTTCGCTGGCCCCGTCCAGCGCGTCGATGAGTTCGGACAGCGACTCGTCCTGCCCTCCCACGGCTCGCAGCATCACCGTGAGATCTTCTGCGATCTGCTGCATGTCACCGGACCGGTCTCCGGTGACGCGAGTGACGGAATTGAGGTCGCGAATGGCCTGGTTGAGTTCCGGCCCCATGCCTTCAACGGATTCGGCCCCCTTGGACAGCGCGGAAGCGGCCTCGTCTGAGCTAGGGGCCAGCGATTCGCTGATCGTGTTGAGATTTCTCGCGAAGTTCTCGAACTCGAGCGGCGCGCGTGTGCGCTCCACGGGGATGACGTCCCCCGATTCGAGCGCCTGCCCGCCCTCGTAGGCCGGCGAGATCTCGACGAATCGGTCGGATACCGCGGCGGGCGTCATCACCAGCGCCATCGCGTCCCTCGGGAGCGCGACGTCGGGATCGAAGGACATCACCACCCGCACGATGTCTCCGGCGGGCTCGACGTTTTCGACGCGCCCCACAGTCACGCCGACCATCCGGACCTGGGATCCTTCGAAGACGCCGCTCGTCGACGCAAACTCGGCCGTGATCTCGAGCCGCGGAGGCCCTTCGGTGATTCGATACGCCGTCATCAGCGCGAGGATCAGCACTCCGACAGCCAAGAGGCCGAGTGCCACCCGGCGGGCGGTTTTCGCGGTTGTGCGTGTTAACGACATCCGGTCATCACCCCGATCGTGCAGAGAAGTGCGTCGGGAATCGGCCCTGAGGGCGCCGCCACCTCGGTCCACGGTCCGTTGCCCGTGGCGTTGGTGACTCCTCTCACCGCAGGCGCCAAGCGTGTCAGCGTGGAGTCGAGCGTCTCCTTATTTCGCTTGTACGTCTCCGTGATCGATGTGAGGTTGGTGGTCAGTGCGTCGATTTCCGGTCGCTCCTCGTCGAGTAGCGAATTCAGCTGCGTTGCCAGCGCTTCCGTATTTTCGATCAGCGCGATGAGCCGGTCCCGCCGGTCGGCAAGCACCTGGAGGATGACGAGAGTCCGGTCCTTTAACGTGGTCACGCCCTGCTCCTGGGCCGCCAGGACGCCCGTGGCCTGCCTTGTCGCCGTCACCAACTGGTCGAAGTTGTCTCCTTCCTGCCGCAGCATCCGTAGCGCCGCGGAGATGTCACCGAGGTTGCTTCCCGCGCCCTCCGTGTCTTGCGGCAGGACTCGGTCCAGATCGTTGATCAAGGTAGCGAGTGAATCGGTGTCGAGATTGTCGGCGAGGTCTTCGACTTGGGTGTCGATGTCGTCCAACGAGTACGGCGAGGAGGTGCGACTGATCTCGATCAGTCGCTCGTCGCCCAGGTTTGCGGTTCCAGCGGGAGTGACCTCGAGAAACCTGTTCCCGAGAAGGGACGAGATACCGATGTGCGCGCTCGTGCCCGCACCCAGCTCCTGGTGCTCATCGAGCCGGAAGGTGACCACCGCGTGACCTGACTCGATCGAGAGGTCGGCAACTCGTCCGCTCGGAACCCCTGCGACAAGCACCCGGTCCCCCTCTTTCAGACCGGCGGCGTTATCGAAAGCGGCGTGGTACTCGGCCGTTCGCAGCTGGTAATACAGTTCCGGCACGCCGATGCTCACCACGAAGAGAACTCCCATCAGGACGATGGAGATCGCGCCCAGCACGATCGGATTGCCACGCTTGTTTCGACGTGGGTCTCGAACGACGTCGGAGAAACTGTCCGCGAGTACTCGAATCATGTGTCTCACTGGCACACCTCGGAATTCGGTTCACCGAAGAAATTGAACTCCTCCGGGCCGGTGGAAACGGTGAAGTTGCACATGTAAAGGCTCACGAAACCGCCATAGTCGGTGAGCCTGGTCGCCGTGGTGAAAAACGCGTCCGCTCGGCCCAGCGCACCGTCGAACTCCCGGGTGTTCGGTATCCAGTCGTCGGTGACCACCCGCGCCGTGGAGATGTTCGCGCGAATCGACGGGTCGTTGCTGGCGATCGCGGACGAGAGAGTCGCGACGGTGGCATCGCCATTGTCGATGAGGTCGGCGAGGTCTCGACCGTCGTTCCGGGCCAGCACCTCGGACACGGTTCCGAGACCGTCGATCAGTCGCTCGAGGTCGTCACGACGGTCGTAGAGGTCTCGTTCCAGATCGCCCAGGTTCGACATGAGCCGGCTATACACGTCCGACCGGGAGACAAGGTCCCTGCTCGCGAGCGCCAGCCGGCTCAGCATGCGATCGAGGGCACCGGGTTCGCCTTGAAACGCGGCGATGATCGTTTCGGTGAGCGCGTTGATCTGGTTGGGATCAATCGACTCGAAGAGCGGCTTGAACCCATTGACCAAGGCAGTCAGGTCGAGCGGCCCGGTTGTTCGCTCTATGGGAATTCGAGAGTTCTCCGGTAGCGGATCTTCGTTCGAGAGCGCCGACGTCTGTCCGTCCGGAGGGTCCAGCGAGAGATACTTGACGCCGAGCATGTCCCCGAACCGCACGGAGGCACGGACACCGCGCCGTATCGGTTGGTCGCTCGACACCTCGAATGTGGCAACCGCCGTGACGGTACCGTCCTCCGCCGTCATACGGCTTACGTCCGTGACCCGACCGACATTGACCCCCGTGATGGCGACGTCGCTACCAGGGGACAACCCCTCGGCTCCGGTGAATTCCGCCGAGTAGGTGTGAGCACCCCACCCGAGCGGTGGGCGGAGGCTATTGACCACGAGCACGGACGCGACGACCCCGATGAGGCAATAGACGAGGAGCTTCACAGTAGCTGCGGTACCGGCGGCTCTCATCTCGGATGCACCTCCAGCCCTCGCGTCATCGGCGCCGCCATGGTCCACATGGGTGTGGTAGCTGCGGCGACCTCGCCGGAATCCGGGTCCGACAGTTCCTGCAGCTCACCCAGCTGCTCGCGTTCTCGCGTCACATTGACGACGTTGCCGCAGCTCACTCCGCGAAGGGCGCCCACCTGGGGGCAATCGGAAGCGTCATAAGGCATCGGGTCCTGGAAGCTGGGAACCGCCGTGATGTCGAACAGGCCGGTCGCAAAGACGGTTTTCCCCTTATCGGCAAAGTCGTCCATCCCCCTGATCGTCGTGCTGAGGGAGTTCGGCACCGACGAGACCGCTCCGGTGATGGTCGTCGAATCGTTGATCACCTTGCTCGCGTTGCCGACATTGTCGCCGAGAAAGTCCGAACCCGAGCGGGAGATATTCAACCCTGCGCCGAGCACATTTCGGATCGAGTTCTCGCGATCCAGTACCAGCTGCGAGGTCTGCGTCGCGTTATCCAGCGTCTCGAGCAACTCGGGAGTGGCGCCATCGATGTCACGGAATAGCACCGCGATCTCCGGGGTCGCCTCGGCCAGCTTCTCGAGCCCGGGCATGAGCTGGGCACCGGCGGAATCCGCATCGTCGATCATCTGCCCGAGAGTCTTGCCCCGCCCGTCGAGGGCCTGCGCAAGCGCGGTCATCGTCGTCTGGAGCTTCTCGGGTTCGAGGGCACCGAGGACATCGACTGTCCGCGTGTACACGTCATACAGCTGGACGGCCTCCTCCGAATCATCGAAGGCCAATTCGGCCCCATCCCGAAGTCCGGTACCGGTGTGGGACGGAGGATCGCGAAGGTCGATCTCGACATCCCCGAATAGCGTTCTGGGTACCGCTCGCACCACCGCATCCGCAGGGATCTGCGCCGCGTGGGTTTTGCCGATCTGCAAAGTGAGGTACGCCCCCGGGAGTTTGTCCCCGATGCTCTTACCGTCCGAGCTTCTGACTTTCCCGACCGGCAGACCGTGATAGGTCACCTGCGCATTGTTCGGGACTCGCCCCGCTCCGGCCGGAAGCTGAGCGGTGACTTCGACATCCATGTTCAGCACCCCGGCACCCTTTGCCACGAGGAGACCGCCGAGAAGCACGAATAAGAGCGCCGCCGCAATCCCGCGCACGGCGAATGCGCCATCTGTGGTTTCCCGGGAGCGGCGCGACATCAGGTGATCCCCAGCGCCGACAGCTTCGGGATCATGCCCCACAGCGCGAATGTGAGAATCACATCGAGAAAGCCAACCGTCAAAATCGACGCCCGTAGCGCTCGTCCCGCCGCTCGGCCGACGCCTTCGGGGCCGCCGTATGCGTTGTATCCGTAGGAACAATGCACCAACACGATGACGACGCAGAACACGATCGCCTTGACCATCGAATAGGCGATGTCCGTCGGCGTGAGCGCCAGGTTGAAATAATGATCGTAGGTGCCCGGGTCGCCGCCATTGATGAGTACGACCGTCAAGCGTGTCGAGATGTAGGCAGCGAGAAGTCCAACGGTGTACAGGGGGACTATGCAGATCAGGCTCGCGATCAGCCTCGTTCCGGCGAGGTACGGGACTGCCGGGACGCTCATGGCATCGAGGGCTGCGATTTCATCGGAAATCCGCATCGCGCCGATCTTCGCGGTGAACCCCGTCCCCACCTTTGCTGCCACCGCGATCGCGGCAACGACCGGTGCGAGCTCGCGGGTGTTGGCCATCGCGCCGATCATTCCGGACAGCGTCGTCATCCCGATGAGCTCCATGCCCCGGTACATTTCGACCCCGACCATCATCGCCGCGACGGCCGACATCGCCAAGACGACTCCGATGGTTCCTCCACCGGCGATCATCGACCGCGACCCGAACCCGACGTCGACGATCTGGCGGAGAATCTCCGGCCAGTAGCGGCGGACCGCCACCGGCAAGCTCGTCACGGTACGTGCGGCGAATGTCACGTGGACACCGATCTCCACGAAAAATCGCACGATCGGATGGAATACACGGCCGATCCGCCGCACCTTCATCGCCGTGGTCGTGTCGCGGATTCCGAACGTGGTCATCAGAAGCTCCCCACGGACGGAACGACGGCACCATAGACCTGGGACAGCACCGTGTTCACCACGAAAACCGTGATGAAAGCGAGGACGACGGTCTCGTTGACGGCGTCGGCGACGCCCGAGGATCCCCCTGCGGCGTGGAGTCCCTTGAAGCTGGCGACAAGTGCAGCGATGATCGCGAACGCCACCGACTTGACCATCGCCATCCACAGGTCGGAGGGTCGGCCGTAGGCACTCATGGTGGATAGGAACGCGCTCGCCGACTCGTCCTGGACGTACACCTGATACAGCAGACAGGCGAACACTCCCACCGCCGTCACCACCGCACACATGACGACGCCGACGAGAATCGTGGCCACGATACGAGGAACGACGAGACGCTCCACGACATCGATCCCCATGACCTCCATGGCCTCGATCTCCTCGCGAATCGTGCGCGAGCCGAGGTCCGAGCAGATCGCGGAACCGCCGACTCCGGCGAGCATGAGTGCGCACACGAGTGCCGACGCCTGGCCGATGACCACGAACGCGACGACCGCACCGGCATAACCGCCGGCACCGAGTCTGCCTGCCAGCTCACCCACCGAGACAGCGACCAGCACCCCCACCGGGAGCATCAGCAGCAGAGCCGGAACCGTGCACACACGCGCGATGAACAGCGCTTGGTCGCGCGTCTCCACGAGCTTGAGACGGCCCGTCAGAACGATCCGGGCGCAGGCCAAGAGGGTATAGACGGAGAAGCTGACCAGGGCGCCGACCTGGCTCCCCAGGTCTGCGATGGGGCCTTTGGTTGGCGGCAGGTGGAATGACACTGTTGCGGACCTCGAGTCGGAGGGTGTGCGCGACTCAACGAACGGACTCGGTCGTCACTAGACGGCGACGTCCGCGCGCAGGGTGTGCTTGGTGACCTTGCCGGAGGCATTGCGCGGCAGCGCGTCGACGAATACGAGTTCCTTCGGCCGTTTGTAGCTTGCCAACTTTTCGGCGAGGTACTCGCGCAGTTCGTCGATGGTGAGGTCGGGCCCCTCGTCCGCCATGGCGATGACGGCGACCGGCACCTCTCCCCACTTCTCGTCCTGCTTCCCTATGACCGCGACCTCGCGGATCCGCTCGTGTCCCGCGATCGCGTTCTCGACCTCCGCACAATAAATGTTTTCGCCGCCGGAGATGATCATGTCCTTGACCCGGTCGACGACGTACACGAATCCCTCGTCGTCGACGCGCACGAGGTCTCCCGAATGGAACCAACCGTCGGCGAACGCCTTCTCCGTCTCCTCCGGCTTGTTCCAGTAACCGGCCATCATCGTCGGGCCGCGGTAGACGATCTCGCCGACCTCGCCGGGCGCGACGTCCTCGCCGAGCGGGTCGACGACACGAGCCTGGATTGTCGGGATCACCCGACCGACCGAGCCGATCTTGCGGAGCGCTTCGTCGCCATCGAGCGAGCAGGTCACCGGGGCCATCTCGGTCTGTCCGAAGACCGCAGAGTTGCGGGCGTCGGGGAACGTCTCGGCCATCGCGCGAAGGACCGTGTCGGTCGCCGGTGCGGCGCCCCAGGAGATGTTCTCGAGCACCAGTGAGCGCGGGTTGCTCTGCTGCTCGGCACACACCGCTTGCCACTGGACCGGAACGAGAAACACCGCGGTGATCTTCTCCGCCTCAAGCGTGTCGAGCACCTGCCCAGGATTGAATTCCTGCAGCGGGTTGATCACGGTGAGTGCGCCGACCTGCAAGCTGGGCGCCATCGACCCGAGCGCGGCGATGTGAAACATCGGCACCGCGCAGATCGACACCCCTTCGTCGTGGAACACGCGGAACACCCGGATGCACGTGAGCGACTGGGCAACCATGTTCATGTGCGTGAGCATCGCGCCCTTCGGCCGGCCCGTCGTGCCCGAGGTGTACATGATCAGCGACACCGAGTCTTCCTCGACATCGATCGGCGGATGCGGTTCGCCGCCCTCGTTCTGAAGGTCCTCCCAGGTCTCTTGCCCCTCGGTTCCCGTTTCGCCACCTATGACGACGTGGAAGCCTGTGTCGCCTCCGGCGGCCTCGATCGCGGGCACGAGGGGCGCGAGGAGCGAGTCGGTGACGATCGCTTTGGGCGTGCAATCGCCCACCAGGTAGGCCAGTTCCGCCGGGGTCAGGCGAAAGTTGACCGGCACCGCGATGGCGCCGATCTCGTTGGCGCCGAGCACGGCTTCGACGAACTCGGTGCAGTTGAGCGCCATGATCATCACGCGGTCTCCGGCGCCCACTCCGCGGCGAGACAGGGCATCGGCGAACCTCCCGACATGATCGCGCAGTTCGGCCCACGTCGTTTCCTGGCCGAGAAAGCGGAACGCAGGCCGGTCGGGCTTGCTCTCCGCGTGGATATTCACCCAGTTGTTCCAGGTGTTGCGGCGGTACTTCTGCAGTTCGGGAGACAGGGCTTTGGCGGTGTACGTGCTGTGGGTGTCGGACATCGTCGGTGCCTACTTTCGAATGTGGCTGGGTTAGCGGAGGGATACGAAGTCTGGCCGTCGCTTGCCGAGCATCGCGGCTGCGCCCTCGGCGAATTCGGGTCCGGTGAGGAGTTCTGTTTGGCCGTGAGTTTCGCGGTCCAGGGCTGCGTCGAGCTCGGCGAGGATCGGGGCGTTGACGCCTGCCTTGGTCATGGCCAGCGCGTTCCGGGGTCCGCGGGCGAGTCGGCGGGCTCGCTTGCCGACCCGCTCGGAAAATTCCTCGACCGGGACCGATTCGGCGATGATGCCCATCGTTTCCGCCTCGCCGGCCGGAACCATCTTCGCCCCGAAAAGCACGTCGTTCGCCCGCGCGCGACCTATCGCTGCGGCGAGGAGAACGGTGGCCCCGCCGTCAGGCATGAGTCCCAATCCGCTGAACGCGAAGAAGAGGTAGGCGCTGGAGGAGAGCACGGCGATGTCCGCGGCGAGGGCGACGGAGACGCCCACACCCGCCGCTGGGCCGTTGACGGCCGCAACGACCGGGACCCGGACGCGGACAATGGTGCGAACGAGCGCGGCGGCCGCATCCATCGAGCGGCGCGCGGAAACCTCGGGCGGCTCGCTGGAGCCGCCATGTGACTGCAGGTCCGCGCCGGTGGTGAATGCGTCGCCGGCGCCGGTGATAACGATGACGGTGGTGGACTGTTCGGCGGCGACCTCGCTCACGAGCTGCCCGAGCGCTTCCATGGTTGCAATGTCGAAAGCGTTCATCACCTCGGGGCGGTTGATGGTGATGGTGGCGATGCCGAGGTCGTCTGTATCGACGGCGAGCGCGTCGCGCCCGGAGTTCGTCCCGGTCATGCCCGGACCTCCTCGTAGGTCCCGTCGGAGTCCGCCTTCGCGACAAGCGACTGCGGCGGTGTGAATCGCTCGCCGTATCGCTCGGCGAGCTCGCCTGCACGTGCTACGAATCCTGCCAGCCCGCCGGGATATTGATCGATGAATCGGGAAACTCCACCGGTCCAGCCGGGATAGCCGATACCGAGGATCGAGCCGACGTTCGCGTCGGTGGTCGATTCGAGGACGCCTTCGTCGAGGCACTTGACCGTCTCGATCGCTTCGATGAACAGAAGTCGGTCGATGGCGTCGCGCATCGGGATCTCGCTCGTACCGCCGAAGTTCTCCGTCAAGCCGGGCCACAGTCGCGTGCGCTTGCCGTCCGAGTACTCGTAGAAACCGGCACCGGTCGAGCGGCCCTTGCGGTCGAATTCGTCGATCATTCGGTCGATGACGGCGTCGGCGCCGCTTTCGACCCAGCCCTTGCCCTCCCGCTGCGCCGCGGCCTTGGTCTCCTCGCGGATCTTGCGCGGGAGGGTGAGCGTGAGCTCGTCCATGAGCGAGAGCACCGGCGCCGGATACCCGGCCTGCGAGGAGGCTTGTTCGATCTGGGAGGCGGGGATGCCCTCGCCGAGCATCGACACTCCCTCGTTCGTGAAGGTGCCGATGACCCTGCTGGTGAAGAACCCGCGGGAGTCGTTGACGACGATCGGGGTCTTGGAGATTCTGCCCACGATCGACAGCGCACGGTCCAGCGTTTCCGCCGAGGTCTGCTCGCCTTTGATGATCTCGACGAGCGGCATCTTGTCCACGGGCGAGAAGAAGTGGAGTCCGATGAAGTCTGCCGGGCGGTCCATCCCTCTGGCCAGTTCCGTAATGGGGAGGGTCGAGGTGTTCGAGCACAGCAGCGCGTCGGCCTCGATGTAGGGGGCGATCTCGGCGAAGACCTTGGTCTTGACGTCGGGATCCTCGAAGACGGCCTCGATGACGGCCTGGGAGCCGGCAGTCGCGGCCGGGTCATCGGTGGGGGTGATGCGCGAGAGGAGCTCGGCGCCCCGCTTCCGTGCGACCTCCGCGGCCTCGCCCGATGCGCGAGAGACGGACTTGTCGACGAGCTTCTCCGAGTAGTCCTTGCCCTTGTTCGCCGCCTCGATCGAGATGTCCTTGAGGACTACGTCGATGCCGGCCTTCGCGCACACGTAGGCGATGGCGGCGCCCATCATTCCGGCGCCGAGTACGGTGAGCTTGTCGACGGGCTTGTCCACTGATTTCGCGGCCTGCGACGTCATACCATTGGCGGTTTGCAGGTCGAAGAAGAACGCGCGGATCATGTTCTTGGCGGTCTGGCTTGCGACGACGTGACCGAAGTAGCGGCGTTCGACGGTGCGGGCATCGTCGAAGCCGAGCCGCGCGCCCTCGACGGCTGCGGACATGATCGCGATCGGCGCGGGGTATGGCGCGCCCTTGAGCTGCTTGCGCAGCAGTGCCGGGAACATCGGCAATTTGGAGCTCAGGCTCCGGTCTTTCGGGGAACCACCGGGCATCGTGTAGCCCTTCTCGTCCCATGGCTGTCGGCTTTCCGGATTCTCGGCGATCCATTTTTTCGCGGCGGGAATCAGCTCCTCTGCGCTCGCGACGATGTCGTCGACGATGCCGACCTGCAACGCGGAGTCCGGGCGGTGGCGCTTGCCCTCGAGGAGCACGTTCATCAGTGCGGATTCGACGCCGAGGAGCCGGACCGAGCGGGCGACGCCGCCGCCTCCGGGAAGGAGGCCGAGGCCGACCTCGGGAAGACCGAGCTGGATCTTCGGGTTGTCGACGACGATGCGGCGGTGGCAGGACAGCGCGATTTCCAGCCCGCCTCCGAGCGCGGAGCCGGCGATCGCGGCGACCGTGGGGATTCCCAGCGTCTCGAGTTCGCGCAGCGGCGCTGTGACTCGGTCCGTCGTGTCCTGTGCGGCCGCCGGCTCGTCTAGGGGGATCGCCAGCAGGTCGCGCAGATCGCCGCCTGCGAAAAATGTCTTCTTCGCGGACGTGATGATCACGCCGGAGACCTTTCCGCTTTCGTGTTCGTCGACAATCTTGGCGACGGCGTTCTCCATGGACGAAACGTAGTTCTCGTTCATGGTGTTGGCGTTCTGGTTCGGGTCGTCGAGCTCGAGGGTGACGACGCCGTCGTCGTCGATCGAGTAGTTGATGGTGTTGGTAGCCATGAATTTCTCCGGTGCGGTAAGGGAGGCGTGGACGGGAGTGAGGGCGCGGCTAGACGCGTTCGATGACGGTCGCGATGCCCATGCCCGCGCCGACGCAGAGGGTGGCGAGTGCGCGTTTGCGATCGGTGCGTTCGAGTTCGTCCAGGGCGGTGCCGAGGATCATCGCCCCGGTGGCACCGAGCGGATGCCCCATGGCGATGGATCCCCCGTTGACGTTGATCTTGTCCATCGGTGCCCCGGTGTCCTTCGAGAACTTCATCGGGACGGCGGCGAAGGCCTCATTGACCTCGAAGAGGTCGATGTCGTCGATGGTGAGCCCGGCCTTGGCGAGAACCTTGGCGGCCGCCGGAGTCGGCCCGGTGAGCATGATGGTCGGTTCCGATCCCACGACCGCGACCGAGACGATGCGCGCCCGCGGCGTGAGACCGTTGCGTGTGCCGGCCTCCTCGCTGCCGATGAGCATGAGCGCCGCCCCGTCGACGATGCCCGAGGAGTTGCCCGCGTGGTGCACGTGGTCGATAGCCTCGACCTCGTAATACTTTTGTAGAGCAACAGCATCGAAGCCGGCCTCTCGGCCGAGCGCCTCGAACGAGGGGCGCAGTCCCGCAAGATCGTCGGCCGTGGTGCCGGAGCGGATGTGTTCGTCTCGGTCGAGCACGAGCGCGCCGTTCGAATCGGCGACGGGGAGAATGGAACCGCCGAAGCGGTTATCGGCCCAGGCTGCTGTGGCCAGCTCTTGCGAGCGGGCGGCGAATTCGTCGACGTCCCTGCGGCCGAACCCCTCAATCGTCGCTATGAGGTCGGCTCCGACGCCCTGCGGCACGAAGGACGTGCGGTAGTTGACCGACGGGTTCTCCGCCCACGCGCCGCCGTCGGAGCCCATCGGAACCCGCGACATCGACTCGACACCGCCTGCAAGAACCAAGTCCTCCCAGCCGGAGCGAACCTTTTGCGCCGCGAGGTTGACCGCCTCGAGGCCTGACGCGCAGAAACGATTTTCCTGGACGCCGGCGACGGATTCGGGAAGCCCCGCCGCAAGCGCCGCCACACGCGGAAGTACCGCGCCCTGTTCCCCTACCGGGGAGACGATCCCCATGACGATGTCTTCGATCTGGGACCGATCTACGTTCGGATTCCGATCGAGTAGCCCGTTGATGACTCCGACAGCGAGCTCGATCGGCGGGATCGTGTGCAACGACCCGGTGGCCTTGCCTCGCCCGCGCGGGGTGCGAACGGAGTCGAAGATATACGCATCTTGACCGGTCATCGGTCTTCCTTTCGTCGCTTCCTCGTGCCCGAGGAGCGCAATGCTCATTTAAGGTTAAATAGATCAGATCACATATATGTGCATGGTGTGACGTCTTCCGCCGAACTCGCAAGCAGTCGCCCCGGACCGCCGAATCAGGCCGCGTCCGCATTCGGCGCGTTGCGCGCCGAATGAAACGGACACGCGCCGATGCCACCGATATCGGTATCGGCGCCGTAGTCCGGATACGTCGGATACTTTCCGTCCCCGATGTCCATCGGCGCGCTTCGCGCGGGCATGAGCCGCTCCACTCGGGCGCGCGCCCGCAGGCCGGCCTCGGCGACCACACGCAACGCCCTCGGCGGCGTGGAGTAACCGAAGGCCATCCGCATGTTTTCGTCGACGAGAGCCTTGACCACCTCTTTGACAGCGGGCCGGACGGGCGCGGGGAACCACGATTGGAAAAGGCCCATCGTGTAACCGCCGACGGCGACGGTCGTGGAGGTCTTGGCGAAATGCGTGGCCTCGTATTCGTCGCGCCAGCTACGGAACTCGCCCATGTCGGTGGGGATGTTCTTGATCGCCATGCGGATACCCACTTCGCGGTAGAAGTGGAACGCCGCGAGCCGTTCATTCGGGCGCAGCCTTCGCCAGCCGTAGGCGTCGATCCAGTCGAGCGGGTCGAAGACGAACGTCGAGAGCACGTACAGCATGTCGTCATTGGATATGTCGTAGCGCTGGTGGTTGCGATTGATCATGCGCAGCGCATCCCGCCCTCTCCCCTCTTCGTAGCCGCCGAGCACGAGCTCGATCATGAGCAATGAGGTGTCGTCGTAGCGCTTCTGCGGCCGATGTTTGAATTCGCCGGTAGCCTCGAGTAGATCGGACACCGTCGGCACGCAGTAGGTACGGAACAGGGCGAGTTCGAGCGCGCGCTGGTAGTCCCACGGGAATTCGATGGCCGCCATGATCTTGTGGATCGTAGGCGCGTCGGCGACCGGGTCGAGGGAGTCGATGACGTCGACCCAGTGGTGGCGGCGCAGCGGCATTCTTCGTCCCGCCACCTCGGCGATCGGATCGACTTTGCGGGAATCGATGTGCGTCGTCATGGGTAAACCTCCGTCGTGAAGGGGCGAGGGGACGTCATGCCCTGGATTGCAGGTTGGCGAGCAGCCACTTGACCGCCTTGACGTCTCGTGGCTTGCGATTCATCGTCATCAGCGCGAGCGGCGGGGCGAAGCGCTGCGAGGTGATCGCCTTCGGCCGGGCGAATTCGCGCAGCCCATCGGCGCCGTGGATCCGGCCGAAGCCGGAGTCGCCGCTGCCGCCGAAGGGCAGGGACGGGATGGCCGCGAAGGACAGGAACGAATTGACCGAGACCCCGCCGGCGTTCATCATTTCCGCGGCCTCGAGGCCCGCCGTCTTGTCGCCGGTGAAGATCGAGCCACCGAGCCCGTAGGAGGTTCCGTTGGCGCGCTCGACCCCCTCGTGCAGGTCCGCAACCCTATTTATGACGACGGTCGGTCCGAAGGTTTCCTCGCGAACCGCGGCGCTTTCCTCCGGAACGTCGACGAGCACGACCGGCGCGCACACGCGGCCGCTCGCGGAATCGCGCCCGCCGAGGACCGCGCGCCCGCCGGAGTCGAGCGCGTCTGCGATGTGGCGGGAGACTATCTCGCGTTGGGACTCCATCGTCATCGGCCCGTAGCTCGATTCTTCCGAATTGCCGGGCTCGAGAGAGCGGACGATGGCGGTGAACTTGCCGACGAAGGCGTCGAACGCCTCCTCGGCGACGTAGATCCTCTCGACCCCTGCGCAGGTTTGGCCGGCGTTGCCCATGGCGCCGAAGGCAGCCTGCTCGGCTGCGGCGTCGAGGTCCGCATCGGCGGCGACCACCATCGCATCCTTGCCGCCTGCCTCGATCACGACGGGCGTGAGCGTCTTTGCGCAGGCGGCCATGACCTTCTTACCCGTCGCCGCAGATCCGGTGAACGCGATCTTGTCGACGCCGGAATCGCAGAGTGCGGCGCCGGTCTCGCCCTCCCCTGTGACCACTTCGATGATCTGACCCGAAGGGCCGAGCGAGCACCACGCCTCGGCGAGCCACGCCCCCACTCCGGGGGTGAGTTCGCTGGGCTTGAACACGACGGTGTTCCCCGCGGCAAGCGCGTAGGAGATCGAGCCCATGGGGGTGAAGAGCGGATAGTTCCACGGTCCGATGACACCGACGACGCCGTAGGGCTGATACTGCAGGTAAGCGGCCTGGTTGATCATGGTCGCGCCGGACGGGACGCGCGTGCGGCCGAGGACCTTGCCCGCGTTCTTCGCCGCCCACTCTAGGTGGCCGACCGCGAGCATCACCTCCAGAATCGAGTCCTCGTGAGGCTTGCCGGTCTCGGCCGAGATGAGCGCCGCGAGGTCTTCCGCGCGCCCGGCAATGAGCCGCTTGAATTCGAGCAGCCACTCCTTGCGCCCCCGGGCGCCCTGGGTCGTCCACCAGCGCAAGGCGCCGCGGGCGCGCCCAACGGCCGCGCGAACCTCAGCGGCGCCGTCATACGGATATTCTCCGACAACCTCCCCGGTGCGGGGGTCGGAGACGCGCAATGTCCTCGCCGGGGCGGAGCTCGGCGTGTCCTGTTGGACGCTCATTGATACCCTCGTTTCATTTCCGATCAAATATATTTGATGTACTTTGTTGTGATGTGGGCCATAGTAGCGCAGGAACACTCCATACAACAGTGCGCTACGGAAAGTGAGTAATCGATGTTCGACACCTTTAGTTCGGAGCAGACCGCCTTCGCGGAATCGATCGACGCATTTTGCACACGCGAAATCGGGTCGTTCGAAAAGTCGCGTTCCCTCGCCGACGGGGGAACGCACAGTCAAGAGATCTACTCGAAGATGGCCGAGCTCGGTTGGCTCGGGATCACGGTGCCCGAGGAGTTCGGCGGTGCCGACGCCGGCGCGACGGAGATGTGCATCCTGCTCGAGCGCAGCATGTACGGGCTCGCTCCGATCGGGAGCATCGGGCCGACCCTCATCGCGGGCGCGGCGTACAAGAAATTCGGATCCGCCGAACAGCGCGAGCGCGCACTCCGCCTCCTCGCCGAAGGCGGGACGCTGTCGATCTCGATGTCCGAACCGGGCGCCGGTTCCGATGTAGGCGCCCTGCGGTGCAAGGCGGAACGCAGCGGCGACGACTGGGTGATCAACGGGCAGAAGACGTGGTGCTCGAATGCGCACTTCGCCGACCGCATCCTGCTCGTCGCACGCACGTCCTCTTCCGGGTCGAAGCACGAGGGGATCACGATGTTCGACGTCCCCGCCGACATAGAGGGCCTGCGCATCTCCGGTATCGACACGATGGGAGGCCGCGAGGTCAATGACCTCTACTTCGACGATGTCCGGCTGCCCGCCGACGCGGTGATCGGTGAGGTCGACGGCGGATGGGCGCAGCTCATGTCCGGACTCAACATCGAGCGGCTCATTCTCGCGGCGATGCAGCTCGGTGTCGCCGAGCGAGCTTTCGACGAGTGCCTGCGGTTCGTCTCCGAGCGCGAGCAGTTCGGCCGGCCCGTCGGCAAGTTCCAGGTGCTGCGGCACCGGATCGCGGACATGGCGACCGAGATCCAGGCGACCAAACTCCTCGTGTACGCGGTGGCGAAGAAGGTAGACGCCGATCCGGACGCGCTGTTCCCGCGCGAGGCGTCGATGGCGAAGCTCAAGGCCACAGAATTGTCGAAGTGGGTGACCCTCGAATGCATGCAGTCGATGGGCGGATACGGGTACGCGACCGAGTACGGGATCGAGCGGCTGCTGCGCCAGGCCGTGGTGTCGTCGATCTACGGCGGCACCAACGAGATTCAGCGCGACATCATCGGCAAGACGTATGGCTTGTAGCGGGGTCTACCCGAGTCTCCCGTCTACGCGTCCGGATGGCGCGGGTTGATCAGCCCCGAGCCGTTCGGCGCGTTCGCCGGGTCGTTCCCCTCGGACAGCGCTCGATTGTTCTCGTCCACGAAGATCACTCGCGGCGAGAAATCGCGGGCCTCGGCGTCATCCATGATTCCGTATGCGATGCAGATGACGAGGTCGCCGGGGTGGATAAGATGCGCGGCGGCACCATTGATGCCGAGCACGCCGGTGCCACGGTCGCCTGCGATGCAATACGTGGTGAGGCGATTGCCGTTGTTGATGTCGACAATGTCGATCTGCTCGCCCTCGAGCAGGTCGGCGGCGTCCATGAGATCTTCGTCGATGGTGCAGGAGCCGACGTAGTGGAGGTCGGCCTGGGTCACAGTTGCTCGGTGGATCTTGGACTTGAGCATTGTCCGTTGCATGTGCGTCGGCGCTCCAGGGCATCGGAAAACTTCGAACGCGTCAAGAATACGCCGGGACAGGCGGAAACCGGAAAAAGCGCTGCGGGCGCGGACTACTCGATGGTGATGCCGACGTTGTCGATGAGCCGCACCGATCCGAGTGTGACGGCGGCGAGAAGACGCGCCTCGCCGGAATCCGGGGCTTCGCCGAGATCGGGCGAGCGGGCCTCGAGGTATTGGATTTCGAGGCCGGGCGCCTCGGCGAGCACAGAGCGCGCGGTGTCCACCGCGGCCTGGGCCCCGCGCGGGGCGGCGTGCGCGCCGGCGACGAGCGCCGCCGACAGCGCGACGGCCTGTTCGCGCTGCTCCGGGTCGAGGTAGCGGTTGCGCGAGCTCATCGCGAGGCCATCGGACTCGCGGACGGTGGGCACCCCGGAGACCGAGACCTCCATGTCGAGATCGGCGACCATCTGCCGGATGAGCACGAGCTGCTGGTAGTCCTTCTCGCCGAAGATCGCCCGGTGCGGGCGGACGATGTTGAACAGCTTGTGCACGACCGTGAGCATGCCGTCGAAATGCCCGGGCCGGACGGCACCCTCGAGCTCGGTCGCGAGCGGGCCCGCCGACAGCGTGGTACGCGCCCCCTGGGGATACATTTCCGCCGCGTTCGGCGCGAACACGAGCTCGGCGCCGGTTTCGCGGAGCGCCTCGATGTCGGCGTCCAGGGTGCGCGGGTAGGCCTCGAGGTCCTCGCCCTCCCCGAACTGCAGGGGATTGACGAAGATCGACACGACCACGACCGCGCCGGGCACGCGCCGAGCCATCTCGACAAGACGCAGGTGCCCGTCGTGGAGCGCGCCCATCGTGGGCACGAGCACGACCTGTTTCCCGGCGGTGCGCAGCGCGGCGGTCGTGCGCTGCAGTTGCCGCGCCGAATGGTGAACCGTGAGCTCCCCGGGGCGGAATCCGGGGCCTGTCGGGCGACCTCCTGCGGTCATTGGCGTGCGCCTCCTTCGGCGTCAGTGCTCGTTAGTGCTTAATGGTGCTCGTTCTGTTCGCCGGGCCCATTATTCTCTATTGCCGAAATCATCTCGCTCCCCGACCTCCGCTTGCGGGCGGTGCGCAGGGCCATCGCCCGGTAGCTCTCGGCGATCCCGGCGTCCGTGCGACCGAGCACGTCGAGGTGCCGTCGCACGGTGCCGACGTCGCCGCGCATCACCGGCCCCGTGAGAAACGCCCCGCCCGCGGCGAGCGCGTTTTCGAGCGATACCCGCACGAGCGGGCCGAGGAGGCGCGACGCGAGTGCATCCGGGTCAAGCGATTCCTCCTGCGCCTCCAGCGAAGAAGCGGGCATGTGGGTGAGCGCAGTTCCGTCGCCGGGGACACCGATCACCGCCTCAAGCGCGAGCAGCGCATCGGCGATAAGTGTGACCAGGTGATTCGAGCCGTGCGCGAGTGCCGCGTGGTACAGCGGGCGCTGCGCCTCCTCGATGCGCACCGGCCGCCCGCCGGTTTCGAGGACCAGGGATTCGCCGACGGCCTGGCCGATCTCGTCCGGCGCCGTCACTCCCCACCCGCAGCCGTCGAAATGCTCGGCATCGTCCGGGGTGCCGGCGAAGGTCATCGCCGGGTGGATCGCCGCAACGACCGCGCCGAGCCGGTGGATCGGGCGCAGCACGTCCGCGCCGAACGCCCCGGCCGTGTGTACAACGATGTGGCCGGAGTGCACCGCGCCGGAGTCGACCAATTCGCGGATGACGTCGGAGAGCGCGGAATCCGGGACCGCGAGCACGATCAGCTCGCTGGACCGGGCGACGTCGGCGGGCGAGGCGATCCGGGCCCCGGGCAGATGCCGAGCGAGACGGTCGCGGGAGGCCTCCGAGCGTGCGGTCGCCGCGCCGACGACATGGCCCACGCGTTCGAGCGCCACGCCGAGCGCGACGCCCACGCGGCCCGCGGACACGATGCCCACGGCAAGCCGCGCCGGGGTGCCCAGCGAGGGCAGCGCGGGAGAGTCCATCACTCCCCTAGTCTTCGCGGCGGCGACGGCCACCGCCGCCGGAGGACTGTCCGCCGTCGCCGAGACGGGCGAGCAGGTCCGCGACGGAGGTTCCGCCGGAATCGGCGTGCCGCGAACCCGTGGGCTCTGCGGCCGCGCGGCGCCCTGTGGGCGCCGGTTCCGCGGACGGTTCCGTCGGCGCCTGCGTGTTCGGCTCCTGCGCGGCCCGGCCGTGGCGGGGCGCATAGGAATCGACACTCGCGGCTTCGCCCACCTGCGTCTCGTCGGCGGCAGAGCGACCGTGACGGCCGAAGAATTCGGGGACGGAATGTGAGATAGGTGCCTCCTCGGGCGCGGGTTCTGTAGTCGGTTGCGGCTCGGCGCCGAACGCGGTCCGTTCGCGGAACTCTACGTTCGTGGTGGGCTCGAAACCAGTCGGCGCGTCGAAGTCGGGCAGTTCCGCATCGTCGGTAAACGACGGCGGCGCGCTGAGCCGGAATCCTTCGAAAGAGCGGAAGCGGTCGGTGTGCGGCCCGGAGCTGTACTCGGGTTCCGGCGCCGGCTCAGGCGTCTTTGCGAGTTTCGGCTCTGGCTCGGCAACAGGGGCGGGCTCGAACCCGGTGGCGGGCTCGGGCGACTGTTCCTGCCGGTACGAGGGAACCTCGGGGGCGACGACCTCGTCGGGCTGCACCTCTCGCGCTGCCGGCGCGCTGGGTGGCGCCCACGGCGAAGCGCCGGACACGCCCGAAGTGGGTGTCTCCGGACGGAGCTTTCGCATCGACGAGGTGACCTCGGTGCTGGGCATTTCGTCATACGGCCGCGGGCGCGGCGGGGTCTGTGCCACGGGGCGCTCCTGGGCGGCGGGCCCCTCGGGCACCGGGCGCTCCTGCGGCTCCTGCGGCTCGTTGTGCCAGGAGCGAGACTCGTTCCCGGTGCCGCCCGCGCGCCCGGCGAGCAGCGGGTGCGCGGTCCGCGCGCCAACTGCGGGATCGCCGTCGACGATCGGCTGCACACCGAGTTGCTCGAGCTGGCTGCGCAGCGCCATGACCTCGACGCGAAGCGAGCTGATCGACTCCTCGTTCTCCGCGCGCACCTCCTCGCGCAGCTCCTCCCGCAGGCTCAGCTCCCGCTCCCGTCGCGCCGAAACCTCCGATTCGAGCTCGAGCGAATACACGCGCTTGAGCTCGGCCTCGCGGTCCGCCGACGTCTGCGCCTGGCGGCGTTCGCGCGCGAAGAGCAGGGCCCCGACCAGCGCGGACCACAGCGCGGCGAGGAGACCGATGCGCATCCACAGCTCGTTATCGCTGAACACCATGACGACGGTCGCCACCATCGCGAGGGCGAACAGCACCACCATCGCCAGTTGCGCCATGCGCAGACCGGACTGCGCCGATTTCGGCCGCTCCGCCTCCGGGCGCCGCCCACCGGACTCCACCGGGACGCCGTGGACCTGCGGAGACTCCCCGGCAGGCCGCGGCGCATCACCCTGTTGCTCCCATGGGCCCTGGGAGGGCCATTGGTTGCCGGGGTGCGGCTGCTGCGGTGGACGATCGGCACTCATACCCCGCACATTACCCGGTCATACGGTGCGCAGGTCAACGGATGTGACCAATGTGGCCAGATGTGCCGATTCAGGCGGGCGAGGCGCCGCGCATGCGCTCGGCCTGATCGTCGCCCGGCGGAACCTTGCACCAGGTTTCCACCAGCAGACCGACCCCGCACAGCACGGCGCCGAGCACCGCGAGCACGATCGCGACCGGTAGATCCGACGACGCCGCGGATACCTCGCCCGCGCGCCCCGCGAGCGGAATGGCATAGCCCGAGGCGAGCCCTGCGACCACGGCCCCGAGCATCGTGGACGCCTTCGCCAGCGCGAGCACGACGACGATGGTGTGCGGACTCAACTGCGAACGGTCGAGCCCCACGCGCTCGGATTCCACGGCCGCGCGCACCCGCCACCCAAGGAACAGATCCACACCTATGACGACGGAGAGCGGGATAATCGTGACGTATGTGAGCGGCGGCATCGACGAAAATAGCCGCACACCCGCGCCGATCCCGGCGGCCACGGAGCACGCCGCGACGAGGACGACGGTAAGCCACGAGGTCCGATCCACGGCGGTTACTCCGCGCAGACCGGCGGCTGGTCGGGGTCGACGTCCGGCACCGGTCCGATCAGACGGATCGCGGCGCGCTCGTCCGCGCGCGTCTCGGCGAGAAGCTCGTCGATCGGCCGTCCGTGCAGCCTGGCGTGGGGCTCGATCTCCAGCCACGGGGTCAGCACGAAGGCACGCTCGTGGGCGCGGGGATGAGGCAGGAGAAGGTCCGGATCGTCGGAGAAAACATCGAGGGGTCCGCCGTCATCGGCGAGGAGCCAGGAGGCGATGACGTCGACGTCGAGGGTGCGCGGGCCCCAGCGGACCTCGCGGGTACGCATGGCGCGGGCCTCGAGGTTGCTTCCCCACAGGAGCCACTGGCGCGGGGTGTACTCGGATTCGACGGCCATGGTGACGTTGCGGAAATCGGGTTGCTCGACCCCTCCCCACGGCGGCGTCGAATACATGCTGGACACGGTCTTCACGCTGCCGAGCTGGCGCGCATTGGCGACGACCCACGCGACGAGCGCTTCGCTGTCGCCGAGGTTGGAGCCCAGCGAGAGCACCGTGTGGTACATCGGCGCGGAGAATCCGAGGGGCGAGGTGTGGGCCGGCCCGGAGTTCACTGGCGCCCCCTCTCGCGGCACGCGACGACAGCGATGTCGGCGAACTCCGCGTCGATCGGGGCCTGCGGTTTGTGCACGGTCACCTCGGTGGCGAGGATCCGGGAATCGCGCTCCATCACAGCATCTGCGATGAGGCCGGCGACGCGCTCGATGAGGTCGCACGGCTCACCGCCGACGATCGCCGAGGCGATCTCCGCGAGCGCCGAGTAGTCGAGCGTGTCGGCGAGCGCATCGGACACCGCAGCGGCGGTAAGGTCCGCCCACACGATGATGTCGACGAAGAAATCCTGCCCGTCGCGGCGCTCGTGGTCGAACACTCCGTGGTTGCCGCGGACCTTCAGCCCGCGCAGCTCGATGCGGTCAGTCATCGCTCCCCTTCCGGGCTCGTCGTCCGTTTCCCTCGCCGCGCCAGGCTGCGGCCGCCCGCACGGCGTCCGCGCTCGGGGCGACGTCGTGGACGCGCACACCCCACGCGCCCTCGCGCGCGGCCATCGCCGAGATCGCAGCGGTAGCGTGGTCGCGGCCGGCTGCGGGGCGGGGACCTGCGCCGTCATCGAGAAGTGTGCCGAGAAAGCGTTTGCGCGAGGCGGCGATGAGCACCGGGTACCCGAGCGCGGTGAGCTCGTCCGTGCGCCGCAACAGCTCCCAGTTGTCCTCCGCGGTCTTCGCGAAGCCGAGGCCGGGGTCGAGGATGAGCTGCTCGGGCCGCACCCCGGCGGCGAGCGCAGCGTCGACGCGGCCGCGCAGGTGCGCGATCACGTCGGCGACCACGTCGGAACCGGTGTGTGCGGCGCCGCCGGCGCCCGAGGCGAAATCGTCGGGACTGACCCAGTGCATGAGGATCCACGGAACGCCCGACTCGGCGACGACCCGCGCCATGTCCGGGTCGGCCATGCCGCCCGAGACGTCGTTGATGAGGTGCGCGCCGGCGGCGATGGACTGCTCGGCGACGGCGGCGCGCATCGTGTCGACGCTCACGACGGCGCCGGCCGCGGCGAGGTCGCGCACCACGGGCACGACGCGGGCGGCCTCCTCGTTCGCGGGCACGCGCACGGCGCCCGGCCTGGTCGATTCCCCGCCGACGTCGACGATGTCGGCGCCCTCGGCGACGAGCTCGCGCCCGTGGGCCACGGCGTCGGCGGTGTCGAGGTACTGCCCGCCGTCGGAGAAGGAGTCCTCGGTGACATTGAGGACGCCCATCACGACACAGCGATCGGGCGCGAGGTTCGCCGGGAGCACTCTAGGACCCCCGGATGAGCCGCATGGCCTCGGCCCTGGTCGACGCGTTGGCGCGGAACGAGCCGCGCACCGCAGAGGTCGTCGTGATGGCGCCGGGCTTGCGGATGCCGCGCATCGCCATGCACAGGTGCTCGCATTCGATCACCACGATCACGCCGGTGGGCTGCAGCTTATCGCGCAGCGCGTCCGCGACCTGCGAGGTGAGCCGCTCCTGCACCTGCGGCCGCTTGGCGTACAGGTCGACGAGGCGGGCGAGCTTGCTCAGCCCCGTCACCGTGCCGGACTCGCCGGGGATGTAGCCGATGTGCGCGACCCCGTGGAACGGCACGAGGTGGTGTTCGCACGTCGAGTAGATCGGGATGTCGCGGACGAGCACGAGCTCGCGGTGCTCCTCGTTGAACGTGCGCCCGAGCACCTCGGACGGGTCGACGTACAGCCCTGCGAAGGTCTCGGAGTACGCGCGTGCGACGCGCCCCGGGGTGTCTCGCAGCCCCTCGCGGTCGGGGTCCTCCCCCACGGCGATGAGCAGTTCGCGCACCGCCGCCTCGGCCCGCTCGTGATCGAACGGAGGGCGCTCGGCGGGGTCCGCAGCCGCGATCGGGTCTATTCCTCCCACGGGGCCCTCCATTCGGATCCCTTGTCCTCGCGGCGCCGCTTCCCGCCGTCCGCGCCCCGGGACTCATCGGTCGGGCCCGGTCTACGCGTCACGTCTTCGCCTATGACGTCGGACGGGTCGATTTTCGCGTGCCGTCCCGTCGTCGGACCGTCGTCGCCGGACGGTCCCGTCGGCCACGTCGATGTGGGCTGCAAATCCTGCGTCGCCCCTGGCCGCCCACCGAATCCCGGTGCCGGCCGCTCTCTCGGCGCGGAGTGGTCGCCGCCCGATTGGCGCGCGCTCGGCGTGGCGGTCGGGTGGATCGGCGGCCGCGGCGGCACCTTGTCCTCCTGGCGGCCGGAGTCGCGCTGCTGCGGCTGGCTCGGCTGAGCCGGCTGCTGCGGCTGTTGCGGCTGAGCCGGTTGCTGCGGCTGCGCGGGTATCTGCGTCGTCTGCTGCGAACTCGGCTGCTGCCCGAATACGGGGCCGGCTACGGCACCGGAGCCGCCCTGCGGACGCGGCGGGACCTGCCCCGAGGGCTGCTGCGGTCCGCCCTGCTGCGGTCCGCTCGGTTGCTGCGGTCCGCTCGGCCGGCCCGGCTGGTACTGCGGACCGGACTGCCCCGCTTGGTTCGGCGGCCAGCCCGGAGCCGACCAGCCCGGGGGCGGCGGCGTGCCGTAGGACGGGATCGCGGTGGTGCGGCGATCATCGCCCCCGTAGCCCGGGGCTCCCTGCCCCTGCGCGCCCGCGCCCGGCGCCGGTGCAACGGCACCGCGCGGATCGGACGGCCCCGCGGGGTCGCCGCCTCCGACGTCATGGGCGGAGTTGTTCGCCTCCTGCTCCTCGGCGCTGCCGGGCAGCGGGATGGAGAAGGGGTCCTCGCGCTCGGGCACGGGCTCGCCGCGCTCGATCGCGATCTCGGCCGGGGTCTTGATCGGCGGCTTCGTCGCGCGCTTGCGCCCGCCGAAGTCATCGAAGCGGGTGATGCGCGGGCGCTTGGCCACGTCGGCGAAAATCCGCTCGAGGTCGTCCTGGCGCAGCGTCTCCTTCTCGAGAAGCTCCTCCGCGACCTTGTCGAGCGCCTCGCGGTTCTCGTCGAGCACATCGACAGCCTCCGCGTGGGCGGCCTCGATGATCGCGCGGACCTCGGCGTCGATGATGCCGGAGATCTCGTCCGAATGCTCTCCGCCGCCGGAGCCGCCACCGTGGGAGAAGGGGTCCCCGGAGTTCTCGGCGTACTTGACGGCACCGAGCTTGGCACTCATGCCGTACTCGGTGACCATCGTGCGGGCGAGCTTCGTCGCGTTCTCGATGTCCGAGGACGCGCCCGAGGTGGGTTCGCCGAAGATGTATTCCTCGGCGGCGCGGCCGCCCATCGCCATGACGATGCGGGCGATGATGTCCGCGCGGGTCATGAGCGATTTATCGTCCTCGGGGACGACCATCGCGTGGCCGCCGGTGCGGCCGCGGGCGAGGATCGTCACCTTGTGGACGCGTTCGAGCCCGTCCATCGCCCACGCGGCGAGCGCATGCCCGCCCTCGTGATAGGCGGTGACCTTCTTCTCCTTCTCGGAGATCACGCGGTTCTTGCGGCGCGGGCCGCCGACGACGCGGTCGGAGGCCTCTTCGAGCAGGTCGTTGGTGATCCAGTCGCGCTGCAGCCGCGCGGCCAGCAGCGCCGATTCGTTGAGCACGTTCTCGAGGTCCGCGCCGGACATGCCGATGGTGCGCTTGGCGAGCGCGCGCATGTTGACCTCTTCGGCGATCGGCTTGTTCTTCGCGTGCACCTCGAGGATCGCCTGCCGGCCCTTGAGGTCGGGCGGGGTGACGGGTACCTGGCGGTCGAAACGGCCCGGACGAAGCAGCGCCGGGTCGAGCACGTCGGGGCGGTTCGTCGCGGCGATGAGGATGACCGTCTCGCGGTCGTCGAATCCGTCCATCTCGACGAGGAGCTGGTTGAGCGTCTGCTCGCGCTCGTCGTGCCCGCCTCCGGTACCGGAACCGCGGTGGCGTCCGACCGCGTCGATCTCGTCGATGAACACGATGCAGGGCGAGTTCTGCTTGGCCTTCTCGAACAGGTCGCGCACGCGGGAGGCGCCGACGCCGACGAACATCTCGACGAAGTCCGAGCCGGAGATCGAGTAGAACGGCACGCCGGCCTCGCCGGCGACGGCGCGGGCGAGCAGCGTCTTACCGGTGCCGGGCGGGCCGTAGAGCAGCACTCCGCGCGGGATCTTCGCGCCGACGCGCTCGTAGCGCGCGGGGTTTTGCAGGAAGTCGCGGATCTCGTTGAGCTCCTCGACGGCCTCGTCCTCGCCGGCGACGTCGGAGAACAGCGTCTTCGGCATGTCCTTGGTGACCTCGAGGGCGCGGGACTTGCCGACGCCGAACAGCCCGCCGCGTCCGCCCTGCATCCGCGACATGAAGAAGAACAACAGCCCGAACAGCAGCAGCATCGGGATCATGAACTGCAGCATCTGGGACAGAAAGCCCTGCTGGTTCACGTTCGTGTTGTAGCTCTCGGGTCCCGCATCCTGAATCGTCTGGAACAGCGACTCCGACGCGCCCTCCGGGTACTGGGTGACCAGCTTGTCGGTGGCGTCGTCCTGCTCAGGAGGCGTGATCTCATTGTTCAGGGTGATGCGCAACCGCTGCTCACGGTCGTCGATCTCGACATCTTTGATATTGCCGGCGTCGATCTCATGCAGCGCCACCGATGTGTCGACATCGGTGAACCCGGCCTCGTCATTGGAGAAGTAGGTGAAGCCCACAATCGCCAAGATGATGACCGCGGCAATCACGACATTGCGGATTACGGCGTTCTTCATTCGTCCCAATCAGCGTCTTTGGTTCCCGGGCCCGCCCCGGATACCACAAATTATTAGGTTACCCGCGCACGCTGTGCCCCCGCAGCGCCGCACCTGTCACGGTTAGGATCGGAAGGCATGGCACCGTCATCGAGCGAGTCACTCACCTCCATGTCCGCCACCACCCTCGCGGCGGGTGTCCACTCCGGCTCGGTGCGGGCGATCGACGCGTGGCAGGCCTCCCGCGAGGCGGCGGTGTCCGCCGGGGAGCCGGCCGAAGAGCACCGCGGCGGCTCCGCACGATCCGATGACGTCGGGCGCAGGCGCGCAGGAAAGAGGTCCGAGCCCGTCGACAGCGGCAACGGCCTGGCAGTCGGTGCGGCTCCGGTTGCGCGACGGAATGCGCGCCCAGTCCGCGGCGCCAAGCAGCTCCGGCGGGAAAAGCGCGAAAGGCGGAAACGCAACCGCCGCTCCACCGACGTGCGGGCGTTCACGGGGCTGCTCGACTCCGAGGCGTCGGCCGCCGCCGAGTTCGTCGACGCGCTGCCGGACGACGCCCGCGCGACGCTCCCGCTCGCCGGGGTTCCCGTCGCGATCAAGAACAACGTGACCCTGGATTCGCCGGTGATCAAACGCCTCCTGGCCGCCGGCGCGGTACCGGTGGCGATGACGACGACGCCGGAGTTCTGCGTGTGGGGCGCCACCGATTCGGCAGCCTACGGCGTGACCCGCAACCCGTGGAACCGGGAGCTCACGCCCGGTGGTTCCTCCGGTGGCAGCGCGGCGGCCGTCGCCGCGGGCTTCGTCCCGATCGCCCACGGCAACGACGGCATGGGCTCTCTGCGCATTCCCGCCGCCTGCTGCGGGCTGGTGACGTTGAAGCCGGGGCCCGACGTCGTGCCCACCGAGCTCGGCGCGGGGAACTGGGGCGGCATGGCCGAGGACGGGATCCTCGCAACCACTGTCGACGACCTCGCGGCCGCGACCGCCGTGATCGCCGCGCGGCCGGAGCTCGCCGTGCGATCGCAGCCGCACGGGCTACGCATCGCGCTCGCGCTCAACCCGCCGATTTCCCTCGGCGGCAAATCCTTGGTGAAGACCGATAAGAAGATCCTCGCCGCCACTCGCGCGGTGGCGAAGGCGCTCGAGGCATGCGGCCACACCGTCGTCGACGCGCGGCTTCCCTACCCGAAGTCGCCGTGGCCGCTGCTCGCCCGGTGGACCGGAGGGCTCGACGCCGACGCGGCCGCCGCGAACTTCCCGATTTCGCGGATGGAGCGCCGCAACCGCTACCACGCGCTGCTCGGCCGCGTGCTGCGCGGAATGGATACCTTCGCCGCCCAGCACAAGGCGCAGGAGGCGGTGTCGGAGTTCATGGGTAGTGGAGGCGACGCCTTCGACCTGATTCTCACCCCGACCCTCGCCTCGGCGCCGATCGCGGCCGAGGCCTGGCACGACCGCTCCTGGGCGCGGTCACTGTGGGCGAACCTCCGCTACGCGCCGTATTCGGCCTTGTTCAATCACATCGCCTGGCCGGCGATGAACATCCCCGCGGGCCAGGCACGGATTTCGGGCGTGCCCATCGGGGTACAGCTCGCCGGAAAACCGGGCTCTGAATCGCTGCTGCTCGACGTCGCGGCGCGGCTCGAGCGCGAACAGCCGTGGACACGGACGGCGGTGGACTAGTCCGGAGACCACCAGCGCCTTGAAACTCCACTCGACGGTTGTTTGTACGGCTCGACTCCCCGACACACTGCAGTCAATGCCTTACGAACGCACCGTCGCATCTCCCGGCACGCGGCAAATCGCAGAAGCCGCGGCCCCCCAAGACGGGAGCCGCGGCCTCGCGCAGCCTTCCGGCGTTGCCTAGCTATACATCCGCGGGTGAAGCTTGCCGATGTACGAAAGATCCCGGTAACGCTCGGCGAAGTCCAGCCCGTAACCGACGACGAACTCATTGGGAATGTCGAAGCCGACAATCAACGGTTTCGCCTCCACCTTCACGGCTTCGGGCTTGCGCAACAAAGTAACCACCTCGAGCGACTTCGGCTGCCGCGTCGAAAGGTTCTTACGCAGCCACGACAGTGTCAGCCCCGAGTCGATGATGTCCTCGACGATGACCACGTGGCGGTCGGCGATATCGCGGTCGAGGTCCTTGAGAATCCGGACGACACCGGACGAGGACGTCGAATCGCCGTACGAGGACACCGCCATGAACTCGGTTTCGCACGGAACCGTCAGCGCCCGCGCGAAGTCGGACAGGAAGATCGCCGCACCCTTGAGCACACAGATGAGAATGATCGGTGCCTCGGCATCGGCGTAGCGCGCACCGATCTCCGCACCCATTTCGTCGATGCGCGACTGCAGCGTCTCCTCGTCGATGAGCACAGACTCGATCTCGTCCGAATACTTGCCGTCCGGCACGGGCGTTCCCGTGGGATCGATCGCCAAACCTTCCACGGCGGCTGGTGCCGTGCTCTCGCTCGTCTCATCGAATGCCATGTATATAAAGCCTTCCCCGCCGGTTGCTCCGCCTGCCTGGATAGCACAACTCTACTGCCGCAGTCCGAACTGTAGTGTCCTGCCCTCTCGCCATACCGAAAGCCGCCGCGCGGAGCGCCCGAGCGCGGGGGCTCCACGCCACTCGGGACCGGCCGGAACTGCCACCGGTCCCTGCCCTGACCAGCGCTTGCACAGCGCTACTACCGCGTCGATGTGCGCGAAGGTGAGGTCGATGGCGCCGTTCCCGTCCAGCCACTCCTTGACGACGCGCGACGCGATCGCCGGTTCGGACGCTTCCACGACTCCCACGTCGAGAGCCGGGACCCCCTCTCCCTCGGCCGGCAACCGCCCGCGGTCGAGTACCGCGGCGGCGATCCCCGAGAGCGCATCGTCATCGGCGCGCAGTTGCGCGGCGGTGCGCGCGAGGGCCTCGGCGACGCCGGGGCCGAGGACATCCTCGGCGAGCGGCAGCAGTTCGCGGCGGACTCGCACGCGGCGAAAGCGCGGGTCGAGGTTGTGCGGGTCGTCCCACACCTGCAGTCCCGCCTCGCCGCACGCGGCGCGGGTGTCTTGTCGCGGCACGCCGAGAAGTGGGCGGCCCCAGGGGGCGTCCCACGCGGCCATCGCGCGCAGCGACCGCGCGCCCGATCCGCGTGCGAGGCCGAGGAGGACGGTTTCGGCCTGGTCGGACAGGGTGTGCGCGAGGAGCACCGGCAGGCCTTGCCGTGCGCCGGCCAGCGCGGCATACCGCGCCTCGCGCGCCGCTGCCTCGGGGCCGCCGGAGGATCCGACGTCCGCCGTCATGATGCGGGGAGTTGCACCGAGGCCGGAGGCGATCTCGGCCGCGCGGCGTGCGACCTGGTCCGAGCCCTGTTGGAGCCTGTGGTCGACGATCAGGGCGTGGACCTCGTCGAATTCGGCGACCGCGGCGGCCGTGAGCGCGAGCGAGTCGGCTCCTCCGGACAGCGCGACGCACACGGCGCCACCTGGCACGCGGGCTGGGTCCTCGCGGCGCCAGGCGCGTACTGCGGATCGGACGCGCCAGGCCGCACTTCCCTGCGGGGAGTGCGGCCCGGCTGTTTCGGGTCGACCCGTCCCGGACATGCCGCCTGCTATCGGCACCCGCAGTCGCGCAGAAGCGCGGCGATGCGGTCGAGGCCCGGGCGTGCGTCGGCGGGGTTGGTGCCCTCGGACATGAGCGCGAACGACAGGGAGCGGCCGTCTTCGGTGGTGACGATGCCGGCGAGGGAGGACACGCCCGACAGCGTGCCGGTCTTCGCGCGGATCCACCCCGCACCGTCCTCCGCGCCCGAGCCCGCGCCGAAGCGGTCGAGGAGGGTACCGCTCCCGGCGGCGATCGGTAGCCCGTCGAGCAAAGCGCGCATCTGCGGGTTAGCCTCCGGCCCGGCCGCGAGGTGGAGAACTTGTGCGAGGACATCGGCGGAGATGCGGTTCTCGCGGCTCATCCCCGAGCAGTCGGCCAGTGTCGTGCCGGCGATGTCGACGCCCTTGTCGCGGAGGACGCGGAGGATGTTGTCGGTCGCCTCCTTGATCGACACCCTCGATTCGGAATCGGTGTGCCCCGCCTCCCCATCGGAGACCGGATCGGCATGGTCGATGCCCGTGACGTGCATGGCGGCCTCGTGGCACAACGCGTCGGCGCCGACGTTGTCCGAATCGTCAAGGATGTTGCGGGTGCGTTCGGCCATTTTCCCGGAGTCGATCGCGCCGATGGTGTCCTGCACCGGAACGGGACTGCTCGAGAGCTTCACGCCGCTCTCGGCGATATCGAGCCGCGAACCAAGCTCGACCGCGGCGGCGTACATCGGCTGGCCCTCGCGCGGGGACTCGGTCTCCTCCGGGTCGACGCGGCCCGCGTCGAGCATCCACGGCTGCACGCGGGTGAGGTAGCCGCCCGGGATATCGGCCTCGTTCCAGCCATCGGCCATTTCCGGCCCCTCGTAAGGGCCGGGGGCGACCGTGATCTTGGTGAAGGTCTCCCCCGTCGATTCGGCCAGCTCGACGTAGTCATCAAGGGTGTCGGCCCCGGGGAAGAACGTCGATTCGTCCGCGGCGGCGGTGGTGACGTTGCCGCCTGGGATGACGACGAGCTCGCCTTCGGCCTCGCCGCGCGCCAGCGTCGTGGGCAAGGTGTTGTCCGCCGGAAGGACCGAATACGCCGCCAACGCAGTGAGCAGCTTCGTCGACGACGCGGGGATGCGCGTGCGGTCCGCATCCTTGGCCCACAGATGCTCGCCCGTGGCGTTATCGATGACGACGCCGGTGAGATCCCCCACAACCGGATCGGCCGCGAGCGGCGCGATGAGCTTGTCGAGCGCCGACTTCGCCGGTACCGGCGCATCCTCGGGAAGCGCCGCGAGCGCCGGTTCGGGCGCGCCGACTTCCGGCATGTCGGTATCCGGCGCTGCCAAATGCTCGGTATTGGTCGCCAGAGCGGCGGAAACAATGAGCGCGATGGCGAGCACCATGGCGATGAGAACGAGACCGATTCGCCACAGAATCGATCGCCCTCGCCACACCTTCGGCGCCATCTACTCTCCTCGCTCCTAGGCCCTCCGCCACTCCCGCCGGATGCTTCGAGTACATGTGGGAGGGCATTGCGATTAAACTTAACGCAGATCCGGCGACGGTAGTCTGACCGCCGTGGCCAACGATAACGCCCGCAACGGACATTTCCCGTCCGCTCAAAAGCATCCGAGGAGTCACCACGTGGCAATCGAAGTAACCATCGAGATCCCCAAGGGCTCGCGCACCAAGTACGAGGTCGACCATGAGACCGGCAAGGTCTACCTGGACCGTTACCTGTTCACCTCGATGGGTTACCCCGTCGACTACGGGTTCATCGATCACACCCTCGGCGAGGACGGCGACCCGCTGGACGCGATGGTTCTGTTGCCCGAGTCCGTGCCGCCGGGAGTGATCGTCAAGGCGCGCCCCGTCGCCGTCTACACGATGAGCGACGAGGCCGGAGGCGACGACAAGCTGCTGTGCGTCCTCGACGATCCGCGCTGGGAGTCCATCAAGGACGTCGGCGACGTGGACGAGTTCGAGCTCAAGGCGATCGCGCACTTCTTCGAGCACTACAAGGACCTCGAGCCGGGCAAGTTCGTCAATCCCGGCGAATGGGTCGGCGCCGAGCACGCCAACACCCTCATCGACGAGGCGATCGCGCGCTACAAGAAGTAGCCGGATTTAGCTCAGCAGAAGCGGGCCGCACGCGAACAGCGTGCGGCCCGCTTCCATTTTTCGCCCGCCTGCTGCCCCGCGGCGCCGGTAGCTTGGGTGGAATGACACCTCGGAACGAAGCGGAGGCACCGACGTGGGGCCTGCGCGAGGCGAAAAAGGAGCGAACGCGGCTGGCGATCGTCGACGCCGGACTCGATATCGTCATCGAATCCGGTCGCACCCACGCGACGGTCGACGCGATCGCTGAGCGCGCCGGAGTGTCGGTGCGCACGTTTCACAATTACTTCGATTCCAAGGACGCGATGTTCGCGCACCCCTTGGCGCAGCTGCTCGAGACTCTCACCACGAAGCTCGCCGAACAACCGGCCGACGCCGAATACTTCGACGCGCTCTCGGGCGCGTGGATTGGGATGCTCGAGGCAGAGAGCGACCGCATCCTGCGGGTGGCCGCCGCGTTCAACGCCCTCGGCAGCGCCGAGTCCGTCGAATCACGGGTGTCGACGGTTGTGGACGAGAACGCACGCCCGTTGATAGACGAGCTCGTCCGACGTCATCGGAGGGCCAACCCGTTCTCCGGACTGGGCAGCGAGCTGGCGGTGACCTTGTCGCTGCGCGTCTTCGTGGAGGCCACGACGGTGGCGCTGAGCAACTCGCCGCAATCGGCGCCGCTGCTCGGGCCGGTCGAGCTCGCGCCCGGCGATGCCGACGTGCTCTTGCGGGAGGTCACCGAGGCGCTCGCCGCGCTGCGCAGCGTGTTCACGCCGACCCGCTAGGCCTCGCCCGCGTCACGTCCCGTTACTTGCCCTGGAACTTCGGTGCGCGCTTTTCCATCGTCGCGTTGATCGCCTCGAGCAGATCCTGGGCGGGCAGGAAGCCGGCGTTCCACGTGGCGACGTATTCGGAGCTGCGGCGTATCGGCTCCTCGATCCCGCGCGCCATGACTTCTTTGACCCCGCGCACCACGAGCGGCGGGTTGTCGGCGATCTCGCCGGCAGTGGCGTGCGCCGAATCCAGGGCCGCCTCGGCGGAGTCGGCGACGTGGGTGACGAGCCCGTAGCGCAGGGCGGTGCCCGCATCGATATCGCGGCCGGTGAGCGCGAGTTCGCGGGTGAGTCCGTCGCCGATGATGTGCGGCAGACGGGCGAGCGAGCCCATGTCGGCGACGATGCCGACCTTGACCTCGCGGATGGAGATCTCGGCGTCTGCGGCGGCGTGCCGCACATCGCACGCGGAGATGAGGTCGACGGCGCCGCCGATGCAGCGTCCCTGGATCGCCGCTACTGTCGGCGTCTTCGCTTCGCCGACCGCGTCGATCGCGGCGCGCATCGAGGTGATGAGCTCGTGCAGCCCCATCGGCTTCGAGGCATCCACCTCGCCGGTGAAGTATTCGCCCAGTACCGGCATCATCGCCACGAGGTCGAGGCCATAGGAGAAATTGCGCCCCTCGCCGGCGATGACGATCGCGCGCACGTCCGGGTTGCCGTCCAGTTCGGCGATGACACCGGGCAGTTCCGCCCAGAACTCTGGGCCCATCCCGTTGTTCTTGCCGGGGCCGATGAGCGTCACCTGCGCTACCCCCGGGTTCCGCCCCTCGAGGGTGCCGGGCAGGTCGACCCGCACCGATTTCGGTTCACCTTCGCTCGCGTACTGCGCAATGTTGGTCATAGCCAAAGCGTGCCACACTCGGCCGCGCGCCGGGCCACCGACGCCGCCGTCAACGCTGCGGGATAACCAGCCACAGAACGAGGTAGAGCAGGACCTGCGGCCCCGGCAGCAGAATCGATGCGACAAACAGTATGCGCACGAGCGTGGCATCGATTCCGAAGTAGTCGGCGAGCCCGGAGCACACGCCGGCGATCCAGCGGTCGGAGGTGTTGCGCAGCAGGCGCTTGCGCGCCGGAGGTCCGGCGGAGTTGTCGTATCCCTGGGCGTACATGTCGTTCATGGGGTTCTCCTTCGGTGTCGTCGCCGAAACATCTGTCCCGGCCGGTGCCCTCCAGTCTTCTCGCCGCCCTGGGCCTACACATCGGGGATGACCCCTGAAATCCCGTCTCAGGGTTCCCCGCACACCAGGCGCCCGGGCGCCGCGCCCGCCCCGCCAGTGCAGCGCTTTTCCCTGCCAGTGGATATCCTTCTACGAGTGCAAGGCATTCCACAGAATTACTTACGGTCCCCGCACGCCGCGCCGTCTCGCACGCTCATCGACGTGTTCGAGTCGGCTGTTCGTCGGTTTCCCGACGCCGCTTGTATCGATGACGGCGAGCGTGTCCTCACCTACTCCGAGGTGCACGCCCACATCGCCGAAACGTCCCGCTGGCTCCACGGCCAGGGCGTCGCGCCGGGTGCACGCGTCGGCATCCACATGCCGTCGGGCTCGGCGAACCTCTACCTGGCGATCTTGTCGACCCTCGCCGCCGGCGCCGCCTACGTCCCCGTCGACGTCGACGACCCGGCCGAGCGCGCCGAGCTCGTCTTCGGCCAGGCCGGCGTCGCCGCCGTGTTCACCGGAGACGGCCTGCGCACCACGTCCGCCTCGGAGGTCAACCACCCGGGTATGACGTCGGAGGCGCCGCGCCCTCCCGGCCCGGACGATGACTGCTGGATCATCTTCACCTCGGGCACGACCGGCGTGCCCAAGGGCGTCGCGGTCTCGCACCGCTCCGCCGCCGCATTCGTGGACGCCGAGGCTCGCCTGTTCCTGCAGGAGCAGCCGCTGGGCCCGGGCGACCGTGTGCTCGCCGGGCTGTCCGTAGCGTTCGACGCCTCGTGCGAGGAGATGTGGCTGGCGTGGGCGCACGGCGCGTGCCTCGTTCCCGCTCCGCGTTCGATCGTCAAGAGCGGCCTCGATCTCGGCCCGTGGCTCCTCGAACGGGACATTTCGATCATCTCCACAGTCCCCACGCTCGCATCGATGTGGCCGGATTCCATGCTCGCCGGGGTGCGCATGGTCATCCTCGGCGGCGAGGCCTGCCCGCCGGAACTCGCGGCCCGCCTCGTTGCCGGCGGACGTCGCGAGGTGTGGAACACCTACGGCCCCACCGAGGCGACGGTCGTCGCCTGCGCCGCCCAGCTCACCGGCAGCGGTGAGGTCTCCATCGGCCTGCCGCTCGACGGCTGGGACCTCGCGGTCGTCGACGGCGCCGGCGAGCCGGTCCCGATCGGCGGGACCGGAGAGCTCGTCATCGGCGGCGTCGGCCTCGCGCGCTACCTCGACCCCTCAAAGGACGCGGAGAAGTACGCGCCGATGCCGAGCCTCGGGTGGGAACGGGCCTACCGCTCCGGCGACCTCGTCCGCCTCGAATCCGACGGCCTCTATTTCGGCGGCCGCGTCGACGACCAGGTGAAGATCGGCGGCCGCCGCATCGAGCTCGGCGAGGTCGACACCGCGGTGTCGGCGCTGCCGGGCGTGCACGCAGGCGCCGCAGCGGTGAAGAAGACCGACGCCGGCTCATCCGTGCTCGTCGCCTATCTCGTCGCCGTCAACCCCGACGCCTTCGACCTCCCGGACGCCGCGGGCCTGCTGCGCGAATCGCTGCCGGCCGGCGTCGTCCCCCGACTCGCGCTCGTCGACGAACTGCCGACCCGCACCTCCGGCAAGGTCGACCGCGCAGCGCTACCGTGGCCGTTGGAGTCGACCTCGGCGCCCGAAACCGAACTCGAGGGCACGCAGAGCTGGGTCGCGGAAATGTGGTCCTCGGCTGTCGGCGCAGACGTGTCCGGCGCGGGCGAGGATTTCTTCGCGCTCGGCGGCGGTTCCCTCGCCGCCGCGCATGTCATCGCCACCGTGCGCGAGCGCTACCCGGAGGTCACTGTCGGAGACCTCTACGACCGCCCGCGCCTGGCTGATTTCGCCGATTTCCTCGACGGCCTCGATCCCGTCGCGGAGGTCCAGAAGCGCGACGTCACTCCCGTTCCGCTCGGTGCGCAGCTGGCGCAACTCGTCCTGCTGCTCCCTCTCGTCACGCTCTCCGGGGCGCGCATCGGCACGTGGTTCGCGCTCGGCGCATGGGTCGCCGGCGCGCTCGGCGCAGACTGGGCGCCGCAGTTGCCGACGCCCGCGCTCGTCGTGCTCGCGATCATCCTGCTCACCCCGATCGGCCGCATCGTGCTCGCCGCCGCGGTGGCGCGGCCACTGCTCGGCGGCGTCCGGCCCGGCCGGTATCAACGCGGCGGCTCGGTGCACCTGCGCCTGTGGTTCGCCGAGCGCTGGGTCGAGGCGTGCGGCGCGGCCGGTATCGGCACCGCCGGCTGGAACCTCGTGTTCGCATCGCTGCTCGGCGCGAAGATCGGCAAGGGCGTCGACCTGCACACCCTGCCCCCGGTCACCGGGATGCTCACGCTGCGCGACCACTGCTCGATCGAGCCGGAGGTAGACCTCGCGGGGCATTGGCTCGACGGCGACGAGCTCGTCGTCGGCCACGTCACGGTCGGCGAGGGCGCGGTCATCGGAGCGCGCTCGACGTTGCTGCCCGGCGCCGAGGTCGGCGACGGCGCGCTCGTGCAGCCCGGTTCGGCCGTGGTCGGCAAGGTCAAGGCGCGCAAGCGCTACTCGGGTTCGCCCGCCCGCAAGCGCGGCAAGCGCCGCTACCGGGTGTGGCCGCGCGAATACGCCGGCCACTCGCGCGCCTGGTCCGCGATGTACAAGGCGAGCTCCCTGGTCCTCGCGGGAATGCCGCTCGTGGCGATCGCGGCGGGAATGGCGATCGTGCTCGCCGCGACCGGCGACGCCGAGTCCTACGGGGCCGCGATTGCGCTCGCAGCGGCATGGTCGGTGCCCGCCGTCATATGTGCATTGGTTCTGTTCGCGCTGATGACGCTCGTGGGCGTCCGGCTCCTGGCGATCCGGATGCACGAGGGTTTCCATCCCGTGCACTCGCGCGTGGCGTGGCAGGCGTGGGCCACCGAGCGGCTCATGGATGCCGCGCGGACCTGGCTGTACCCGCTGTACGCGTCGATGCTGACGCCGCCGTGGCTGCGCCTGCTCGGCGCGAAAATCGGCAAGGACGTCGAGGCGTCGACGGTGCTACTCATCCCCTCGCTCACCACGGTCGGCGACGGCGCGTTCCTCGCCGACGACACGATGGTCGGCTCGTACGAGCTGGGCTCGGGGTGGATGCGCGTCGAGCAGTCCACGATCGGCAAGCGCGCCTTCCTCGGCAATTCCGGGATGACGGCGGCCGGCCGCAAACTGCCCAAGCGCGGGCTCGTCGCGGTGCTGTCGTCGGCGCCGGAGAAGGCGAAGAAGGGACAGTCCTTCATCGGCTCGCCGCCGCAGCAGCTACCGCGCGCGGTGGCCGGCGGCGCCGAGGACGCGCAGACCTACTCGCCGACGCGGCGCCTCAAGGTCGCGCGCGGCGCGTGGGAGACGCTGCGCCTGGTCCCCGTGATCGCCTCGTTCTGGCTGCTCGCGTGCATCGGCATCGCGCAGCTGCGCATCGCCGACGAGTCCGGGCTCGGTGTCGCGCTTGTCCTGTCCGGCCTGCTCATGATCGTCGCGGCCGTGGTCGCGGGCGCGGTAACTCTCGCCGCGAAGTGGCTGAGCGTCGGCGCGATCCGTCCCGGCGAGCAGCCGCTGTGGAGCTCGTTCGTGTGGCGCAACGAGGTCGCCGACTCCTTCGTCGAGATGCTCGCGGTGCCGTGGCTCGCGCGGCCCGTGACCGGCACCGTGGTGCTGTCCGCGCTGCTACGCGGCCTCGGGTCGCGGATCGGCCGCGGGGTATGGTGCGAAACGTACTGGCTGCCCGAGGCGGATCTCATCTCGATCGGTGCGGGCGGCACCGTGAACCGCGGCTGCGTCGTACAGACGCACCTGTTCCACGACCGGATCATGCAGCTCGACACCGTCGAACTCGGCACCGGCGCGACCCTCGGCGCGCATTGCGTGACCCTGCCCGCCTCGTCGATCGGCTCCGGCAGCACCGTCGGCCCGGCCTCGCTGGTGATGCGCGGCGAATCGATTCCGCCGGGCACCCGCTGGCAGGGTAACCCCATTGCGCCGTGGCGCGGATAGCTCGCGGATACCGGCGCCGGCGCCGGCGCCCGCCGCGCTTAGACTTGACAACCTCAGAACTGCAACAGGATTGAAGCCCACCACATGGCGATCAGACCCGTAAAGAAGGACACTGTGTCCCGGCCGAGCAAGCCGGCCTCGACGCGGCGCCGCGACCCGGTCGACCCGTACCTGCCCGACGCCGGCAACCACGGCTACAGCGTCTCGCGGTACGACCTCGACCTGAGTTACCGGGTCGCGCCCAATCGCCTCACCGGCGTCGCGACGATCTCGCTGTTCACCACCGAGCCGCTGCGCGATTTCTCCCTCGACCTCTCGCGCCACCTATCGGTGTCGAAAGTCTCGTGGGTCGGCGCGAAGCTCGCCCGCTTCCGCCATTCCGGCGGCAAACTCCGGATGACGGCGGGCGACGACATCCCCGTCGGCGCCGCGATCACCGTGACCGTCAAATACTCGGGCAACCCGCGGCCCATCAAGGGCGTGTGGGGCGAGGTCGGCTGGGAGGAGCTCGACGAGGGCGTCCTCGTCGCGAACCAGCCGAACGGCGCGGCGTCATGGTTCCCCTGCGACGACCACCCGGCATCCAAAGCGCCGATGCGGATCGCGCTGACCACCGACTCCCCGTACAAGGTGGTGTGTACGGGCGAGCTCGTCGGCAAGAAGGCCTCCGGCAGCACGACCGCGTGGGAATTCGACATGGCGTACCCGACGTCGACCTATCTCGCGGCGGTGAACATCGGACTCTACGAGCACCTGCAGATCACCGGCGGCGACGTGCCCATCCACGCCTACATCCCCGCCGACCTGCGACGCGAGTTCTCCGAGTCCTTCGCCCGCCAGCGCGAGATGATGGACCTTTTCGAGAAGCTGTTCGGCCCGTACCCGCTGGACTCGTACAAGGTCGTGGTCACCGACGACGAGCTGGAGATCCCGCTCGAGTCGATGGGCATGTCCACGTTCGGCCGCAACATCGCCGTCGCCGGCGACGCCGAGGAACGCCTCATCGCGCACGAACTCGCCCACCAGTGGTTCGGCAACACCGTGACGGCGGAGTCCTGGAAGGGCATCTGGCTGCACGAGGGTTTCGCCTGCTACGCCGAATGGCTGTGGTCGGAATTCTCCGGCGGGGCCGACGCGCACTCGCACGCGCTCAAGTACTTCGCCCGCCTGCAGTCCTCGCCGCACGACCTGCTGCTCGCAGATCCCGGGCCGGCGCTGATGTTCGACGACCGCGTGTACAAGCGGGGCGCGCTGACCCTGCACGTGCTCCGCGGTGTGATCGGCGACTCCGCGTTCTTCGACCTGATCCGCGAGTGGATGGAGGAATTCGGCGGCAGCACCGCCACGACCGAGGACTTCATCGACATGGCCGAGGACGCGACCGACGTGGACCTCGAACCGTTGTGGGATACGTGGCTGTTCTCAACGGACATGCCCGCCGGGCTGGGGATGCCGAGCTGAGCTGCGGCGGCCGCGTTGTGCGGGCCGCTTTTCGGCCGCTTTCTGGCCGCTTTCGGGCCGCCGCCCGTTGCCGTTCACGTCTAGACGCCGATTCGTATCGATTCACGCCGAAATTGCGTTGCCTTTTTAGGCGTCTATCGATACAAAGAGGCGTCCAGTTGGATCGAAGGACGCCGCGGTCACGCTGTGCACGCCGAGAGGCCGCCGCGCAGTAGAGTTTCTCGTCGAAGCTCGACAACATCCGACCGGGAAGGACGGCCCACGTGCGCTCAATGACGCTTGCCACATTGTTCGCGGCGCTGTCCGGGTTTGTCATCCTGCCGATCGCGGGCCGCGCGCTCGGCGCGGAAAACGTCGACGGCTTCCAGGCCTTCTGGGCGCTGTTCTTCGCACTCGGCGGAGTCGCGAACGGGCTCATGCAGGAAACGACGCGAGCGGTGCGCAGCGCGACGACGGTTACGGGAGCCACGGGAGCGGCGGGAGCGGCGGGAGCGGCGGGAGCCACGGACCGCGGCATCGCGCAGTCCGCGAACGGCGCCACCGCGATCCACGAGATCGCGGTCGGCCCGGAATCCGGGCTCGCCGCAGGTCGCGCCATCGCCGCCCCGAGTAGCACCCCGACCTACCCTCTTGCCCGCACCTACCCTCTACCCCGCACCCGCAACCTGCTGTGGTCCGGGCTCGCGGTAGGTCTCGCGCTCGCCACGCTCGTCGCGCTGTCGGGGCCGGCGTGGCATTCGCTCGGCCTCGACCCCCACGGCGGCGCCGCCGTCGCAATCCTCGCGGCAGGCATCTGCAGTTTCTCCTTGCAGGCCGCGGTCGCCGGCGCCCTCTCGGGCACCCAGCGCTGGAACATCTACGCCGTCCTGCTCACCATCGATGCCGGTCTCCGCCTCCTCGCGGCGCTCGCCGCCTGGGCGCTGGGCGTGCCGCACCTCGCGTTCGAGATCACCACTGTTGTGGGCGCGCTCACCTGGATAGGGATGGTCGCGGCGCTTCCCGCGGTCCGCGAGGCCCTGCGCTCCCCCATCGACGTCGGTCCCGGGAAGTTCTGGACCTCGACCATCCAGGCGATGGCGGCGGGCGCGGGCACCTCGGTCATGGTCACAGGGTTCCCGCTACTCGTCACGGCGACGGCCGGCGCCGGCGACGACCGTGTGCTCATGGGCGCGACGATCAACGCGATCCTTCTCACCCGCGCCCCGCTGCTCGTGCCGCTCACGAGTTTCCAGAGCGCGATCATCGTGTGGTTCGTCGAGCGGCGGGAGCAGGGACTGCGCGCTCTGGGGATCCCGTTCTCCGCCGTCATAGGCGTGGGGGTTGTCGGCGCGGCGGCGGCCTGGATCGTCGCGGACCCGATCGTGCGGCTCATCTATGGCGACGAGTTCGGGCTGCCCGGGGCGGTGTTCGCGGGGTTGACGGCGGCGAGCGTCGGCACCGCGGCGCTGATGATCTCGGGCAACGCCGCGCTCGCGTTCGAGCGGCACGCGGTGTTCAACATCGGCTGGTGGGTCGCGGTGGCCGCGTCGGTGGGGCTGCTGCTCGTGCTGCCGTTGGAGCTGGACACGCGCGCCACGCTGGCACTGCTCGCCGGGCCGATCGTCGGCGCGGTCGTCCACTGTCTCGGCATCGCGGCGGGCGCGCGGACGGCGAGGCGCGAGGCCGCCGCCGGCGCCCACTAGACTTTCCGGGGCGTGCACCGGGGCGTGCACGCGCCGAGATCCGGGGAGGCGCACGCTGTGGGAACGGCCAGAACGATAGGCAGGACTGCCGCGAGCATCGCGGGCGCAGTCGTCGCCGCCGGCGCCATGACCGCTGCCGCACTCGGTGGCGCCGCGCTCATAGACTTCCAGACCCCAAGCTACCTGCCGCAGATGGCGATGGGCACGCTGATCGTCGCGATCGCCGCGCTCGCGCTGTGGGCGGCGGGCTCACGCCGCCTACCCGAGTGGTCGCGCACTATCGCCGGCCTCCTCGCGCCCGCGGCCGGCTCCGCGATCCACCAATCGTTCCTGCTCTACGGAACGAATCACTATCTCAACGGCGTCGGCGGCGACCAGCTCAACCGCGTCGCGTACATGGGGCGCTTCGCCTCCTCACCCGCGCTCGCCGACGCCTTCTATAAGGATGCGGCGCCGTTCTACCCGGCGGGCTGGTTCTGGATCGGCGGACGCATCGCAGATCTCGTCGGCGTGCCCGCGTGGGAGTTCTACAAGCCCTTCGCGATCTTCACCATGGCGCTCGCGGCCTCGTTCGCGTTCCTCGCGTGGCGCGCGCTCGCGGGCTCGCGCATCGCCGTGCCGCTCGCGCTGTCGACCGCCGCGGTCGGCCTCGTGCTCGCCGCGTACGAGCCCTACTCCTGGCTGTTCATCGCGTTGCTGCCCGCGGTCGCGGTGTGGGCGCAACGCATCGCCGAGCCGCGCTATCTCGCCTACACCGGCGTATTCCTCGGTCTCGCCGCCATTACCTACACGCTTATCGCCGCCATCGGAGTGGTTATCGTGACGTCGGGCGCAGCGATTTCCTTCGCCCGCACCCCGCGCGATGGGCGCGGGACGCGACTGCGCATCGTGGCGTCATGGGTGGCGGCCGGAATCGTGTCTGCGCTGATCGCGCTGCTGTTTTGGACGCCGTACCTGCTGGCGGTGCTGCGCGGCGACGGCCACGAGCGCTCGGTGGCCACCGATTTCGCGCCCGAGGACGCGGCGCAATGGCCGCTGCCGATGCTTTCGGGCACCGGTCTCGTGCTGATGAGCATCGCCGGGCTGGTGTGGCTCGCGTGGACAGTCGGCGGCGCTGTCCGCGGGCGCGGGGAGGGCGCGGGCGCTTCGTCTCCGGAAATCGTCCGGATCGCGTTCGCCTTGGCGATCATGGTGCTCGCCGGCTACGCCTGGTTCGCGCTGTCCGGGCTGCGCGCGATCACCGGTTCGACGCTCCTGCCGTTCCGGCTCACGCCGGTGATCACCCTCGCCTTCGCCTGCGCCGGGGTGTTCGCGTTGCGCGAGGCCTGGCGGCGTGCACGCGCCTGGGGAGAGGCGAACGACCGCGGGCCGCAGGTGGCAGCCCTCGCCGTTGCGCTCGGCGCGGTGATCGTCGTGCACGCCGCGCAATCTGTGTCCGAGGAGGATGCGGAGTTCTCCGACAAAGCCCGCTCCGCGCCGGGGGAACCGACGGCCGTGGTGGAGGCGATCTCCGACGTCACTGGCGGGGCCGAACCGAAGGACCTCGTGGTGCTCAGCGACGACACGAGTCTGTACATGTTCCACCCGTACTGGGCATTCCAGGCGCCCGCCGCCGCGTATGCGGCGCCGACCGGCGAGTACGAGAAGCGCAACGGGCTGATCGAGGGGTGGTCGAAGGCGACTAGCGGACGGGAACTTGCCGGCGCGCTGCACGGCGGGGAGTTCCCGGGGCCCGACGTACTCGTTCTGACCCCGGAAAAGGGGTCGGATGGCGAAGTGTGGGCGTACGACGAGGTCGTCAACACGATGCCGCTCAAGGGCAACATTCGCCAGGTGCCGATCGAGTTCGACCCCGAGATTTTTGCTGACGAGTCGATGTTTCACGTTGAACACGCGGGCGGGCGTGTCGTGATCGGGGTGCGCTAGCGGGCTGCCTCTGGCTTCGGCTGGCGCCGGATTCTCGTCGCCTTCCGTAGAACGCATGAGTAGTCACCTTTCACCCATGCCGTGACACGACGGTTTGTGTACCGACCGCGCGGTTTATTGCGGTCGGCTGTGGGCGCAGCCCCCGGCTGATGAGGATCGGACGACTTTGGCCCCGGCCCGGCCTTCGAGGCCGGCGCGGTCGCGCCGAAGCTCACAGAAATCCCCCAGCCCGCGCCAGGGAACGCACCAGCGAAGCGCAATAAGTTCTTATCTCGTAGCGGCCGCCGGCCCCTCGTCCACTGCCCAGGGCGAAACGGGCCCCGACCACGAAGAGAAAGAGGCCCCTCATGGCATCGCTGTTTTCCCGCGCGAAGCGCACGAACAATTCCGCCGAAACGAATCCGGCGGACAACTCCCGCACCCTCCGCCCCTACCCCGCCGCGAACGAACACCCGGCACCGGCCACCGGCGCCGAAACGCGAACCTACGAGGGGCGCCCTCTCGACCGACCCGGGGAGGACATCGAGGATCAGGGCCTCGCGTTTGATGTCGCGACGCTGCTCGGGCGACGCAAGTTTCTCGGCGCCCTCGGGCTGGGGGCCGGCGCCGTCGCGCTCGCCGCGTGCTCGCCCGGTTCCTCGGGAGCCTCCGCCTCGGCGAGTTCGTCGAGCGCATCGGCCACGGGTGTCGCCGACACCACCTACACCGAGATGCCCACCGAGACTGCGGGTCCTTACCCCGGCGACGGCTCGAACGGCCCCGACGTCCTAGACATGACTGGCGTCGAGCGTAGCGACATCCGCTCCTCGATCGGAGGCGGCGCGACGGCCGAGGGCGTGCAGATCACGCTCGAGCTCAACATCATCGACATCGCCGGCGGGAACGTGCCGTTCACCGGCGCCGCCGTCTACGTCTGGCACTGCGACGCCGAGGGGAACTACTCGATGTACGGCGAGGGCATCGAGGACGAAACGTATCTACGCGGCGTGCAGATTGCCGGAGATGACGGCGTGGTGAGGTTCACCTCGATCATGCCCGGCTGCTACTCCGGCCGCTGGCCACACATCCACTTCGAGGTCTTCCCGGACAAGGCGTCGATCTCCGACGCGACGAACAACGTGTTGACCTCGCAGCTTGCGATCCCCGAGGACGTGGCGACGCAAGTTTATGCGTTGACCGGCTACACCGGGTCGGCGAGCAATCTTGCGAAGATCACGCTCGGCACCGACAACGTGTTCTCCGACGGATGGGACCAGCAGGTGGCGTCGGTTACCGGCGATGCGAGCTCCGGGTACACGGTGTCCATCGACGTGCCGATCGACACGACCACCGAGCAGGAGATGTCCGGCGGGATGCCGGGTGGCGGCGCGGGCGGGCCCGGCGGCGGCGGAACCCCGCCCGATGGAGAACCGGGCGCGGGCGGGCCGATGGGTGCGCCGCCCGGGCAGGATTCGGGCTCGGCAGGCGGCTCGACCGAAGCGGCGTAACTTCGCGGGCGTCCAGCCGGCACATCTAACGTCTCGAGCACACCGAAGCCCACGTACGCCTTTATCAAGACACTGTTCCTGGGCTGGATTTGCACGTCAGTCGGGGATCTCGATCGAGCCATTTTCGTCGACAGGAAACATCGGTGCATACGCTGTCTCCCACAAGTACCCGTCGAGATCGGCGAAATAGCCGGAGTATCCGCCCCATTCGGCGCGCTCTGCCGGCTTGACCAAACGTGCTCCGGCTTCGACGGCGAGCTGCAGCGCAGAATCGACTTCCGCCTCGCTTCCAAAGTTGAGCGCAAGCGTTATCCCCGAGAATCCTCGGGGCTCGACAGCCGGTAGACCCACGTCATCTGCAAGCTCGGTGTAGTCGAACAGACCAATCCAGGTACCCGAGGTACGGAACCATGTAATCCCCGCGGAAGGGTTTCCACGTTGTTCCCATCCGAGCGCTCGATAGAAGGACGCGCTGGTGCGTATGTCTTTCACCCCGAGCGTGACGATGGAAAAGTTCGGTGCAACACCCATGTCTGCATCATGGCACGGGAAATCGAAAAGCTGCGGTACAACGGAAATTCGCTGCACCGCGGCACGGGTCCGCGGCGCGCGGGCTACCCGAAGATGTGGCGGACGAGCTTCGGCCCGCCCTCGCGGAGCTTGCCGGCCTTGAGCGCGGTCGGGAGCAGCGTGGCCGCATTGAGACGTGAGGTCCAGTGGAGGCGTGCGGCACGGGCGGCCTTCTTCCAGCCGCGGTCGGCGAAGGTCTTCGCCTCGCCCGCGAAGAAGCGGGACTCCTCGGCGAAACGGCGGCCGTCGAGCGCGCGGACCGAGGAGTCCGACGCCGAATGGCGGCGGTACAGGAACGCGAGGGTCGGATCGATGACCATCTTGCCGCCGGCGGAAATCGTGTCGACCAGGAGGGCGAGGTCCTGCACGACGTCAAGACCCTCCCGGAAGCCGATCTGCCCGATCCACTCGGCATTCCACGCGAGCGACGGGAAGTACGTCCAGTTGCCGTGCATCAGCGAGACCATGAGGTCCTCACCGCCGAGTACCTTGCGGCCGTTCGGATTCGACAGCGGGGAGTTCCACGCCTTGACGGCGTCGGCGAGCGAATTCGCGGGTGCGCCGTTCTCGTCGATCACGGCGACACCGCATTCGAATACGGCGGCGTCAGGCTGCGCCGCGAAGCCATCGTGCACGGCCTGCAGGTAGCCGGGGAGCATGATGTCGTCCGCGCCCATCACGACCACCGTGGGCGCGGAGACCATGCCGAGACATTTGCGGTAATTGCCGTTCGCGCCGAGGTTGACCTCGTTCTTCTCGTACGTCACACGCGAATCCCGCGCCGCTATTTCGCCCATGTAGCGGGCGGGTTCGGGGTCCGGGAAGCCGTCGTCGACCACGATGAGTCGGAAGTCGGTGAAGCTCTGCGCCACGACGCTGTCGACGGCCTTCTTGAAGTGGTCGACGTCGCCGTAATACGGCAGCATCACATCGATGGACATGTAGTTTCCCGGTTCCCTTCTCCGCGTGGGCATGCGGGTGCTCACCCTACGCGTGTTCGGTCGTCGCACACTGTTGGTCCGCGCGTCCCCACCCTTTTCGTGGCAGCGACGCGTGGCCATGTGCACAATCTTGCACGCGGTGCGCGTCTTTTTGCCTCATTTGGCATAGTATCGACCCGAAATGAGCGGCGAGATTTCCCCGGGCAAAATTCCGGACACAGACAACAAGCGCGACGCGGGCAACCGCGACGTGTGGCTCGTGGTGCCCTGCTTCAACGAGGGCACGGTCATCGAGGACGTGCTCCGCGGCGCGCGAGAGACCTTCCCCAACATCGTGGCCGTCGACGATGGCTCGGCCGATGATTCCGCGGCCGCGATCCACGCCGCCGGCGCGCATCTCGTCCAGCATCCGGTGAATCTCGGGCAGGGCGCGGCCATCCAGACCGGCGTTGAATACGCTCGCGCCCAGCCAGGCGCGCAGTACTTCGTCACCTTCGACGCGGACGGCCAGCACCAGGTCAAGGACGTTCTCGCGATGGTCGAGCGTCTGCGCACCGAACCGCTCGACATCGTCGTCGGTACCCGCTTCGGCCGAGACCGCGACGATAGCGGCGATGACCAGGTCCCACTCATCAAGCGGATCGTGCTCAAGACCGTCGTGTTGCTCTCTCCGCGCACGCGCCGGCTTGGCCTCACCGACGCCCACAACGGGCTGCGCGTGTTCAACCGCACGGTCGCCGAGGGCCTCAACCTCCGCATGAACGGGATGTCGCACGCCAGCGAGTTTGTCGCGCTCATGGACTCGGAGGGCTGGCGCGTCGGCGAGCAGCCCGTCGACATCCTCTACACCGAATACTCGATGTCGAAGGGCCAGTCGCTGCTCAACGGCGTCAATATCCTCTCGGACGGTCTCGTCGGAAAGAGGCTGCCGTGATAGTCAAGATCCTGCTTCTCCTCGCCGGCGTCGGGCTGGTCGCGTTCTTCCTGTCGAACCGCCGCAAGGCGCGCGCGAAGGCCGGCGTCAAGATGGGCTTCGTCGTGTTTCTTCTCGGCGGCCTCTACGCGGTGATCCGCCCCGACGACCTCACGTGGCTCGCCAACCAGATCGGCATCGGTCGCGGCACCGACCTGCTGCTGTACATCCTCATCATGGCGTTCGCGTTCGTCACGGTCTCTACGTATGTTCGGTTCCGCGAGCAGGACCTGCGCTACGCGCGCCTCGCCCGCGCGGTCGCGCTGCAGAACGCGGTGCGTCCCGGCGAATCGATGCCCGGCGCATCTCCGTTCTCCGCGGCTCCCGCTTCCGCTCCCGACACAGGAACGGAGAACGTGCGCCCGTCCGACGGCCAGCCCGGCTCGTGACCTCACCCACGCGCTCCACCGACCGCTCGACCGCCGACCTCGGCGCGCGCCTTTCGTACATTGCCGGCGGCATCCGCGAGGCGCTCGGCGCAACGATTTCCGATGACGGCGGAGAGCGCCGCGCGCAGGTCGCCGAGTCCGGCCCCGAACCGGGCACGGCGCGCTCGCCGGAGGCCTGGCGCTCGCCGGAGGCCTGGCGCTCGCCGGAGGTCTGGCTGCGCCCGGTCGGCGCCGCGGCGGAGGCCGTCACCGCGCGGATCGACGCCCTCGCCGGAGAGCTCGACCCGCACGGCGAGGGCCACTTCCAACCGCCGCCGAGGGCCGAATACGCCACCGCGCGGGGCGCGCTCTTCGCGCCCGGCGGGCCGCTGCGACCGCTCGACATCCTCTCGGCCGAGCTCACCCGGTCCTGCGATCTGCTCGCCGTGGCCGCCACGCAGGCGGCGCAGTCCGGCGTCATCGAGCACCAAAGCCTCGAACGGGAGTTGCGCGGGCTGGAGCGCACCGTGTTGGCGCAGTCTGCGGCGCTGCACCTCGCGGCGACGGCGCTCGGGGAGCTCGCTGCGCATCAGCTCCGCCACGCGCGCACGCCCGAGGAGGCCGCCCGCGAGGGCGCCGCCGGGGCCGCCGGCGAGGCCGCCGCCGGGGCAGCCGGGTCCGATGCCGCCCCAGGTGGGCGCCCGGTGCAGAGCGCGCACCCGGCACGCGCTCTCGCTCGCCTCGCAGCGCCGCTGCTCGAATCGCTGTATGACGGCGCGCGGCCGTTTCCACCCATGCCGGCCGCGTTGCGCGACCTCGAGCCGGCGGCCACCGTTCACCTCGACCTTCCCGCGCGCGACCGCGTGATCGCGGTACTCGGCGACCCGGAGGCCACCGGCAACCTCGCCGGGCTCGACTGGGACACGCGCATCGCCGCCAACGCCATCGCGGTGCGTCGCGCGGCGCAGCGCGAGCGACTCGCCGGGCGTGGCGGGACGATCATCATCGACCGGCTGCATGCGATGGACCGGCTGCGCGCCGACCCGGTCAGCGGCGTGCCGTCGCGACGCCGGTTCGTCGCCTTCGATCCCACCGGGCCGGGGCAGATGGTCGAGCTCGTCGGTGATCCCGTCACGGCCGACGGCCTCGCGTTGTACGTACCCGGCACCGGCACCAACCTCGAGATGAGCCACGTGAACACCGAGGTCGCCGAGCATTTCGTCGCCGCCGGCGAGGGCCGTATCGCGACGCTCGTGTTCCTCGGCGGGCACTTCCCGCAGGACATGTGGATCGAGTCCGGCGACCCGGTGTTCACGCTCGCCATGGCGCCGCTGCTCGCCCGTTTCTCGCTCGATGTCCAGGCGCACCTCGCCACGCTCGGGCGCGGCGCGGACGCCGCCGCACCTGCGCGCCTGCCCGTCACCGCCATCGGCCATTCCTTCGGCGGCGGGGTCGTCGGCACCGCGGAAACGCTCGGGCTGTGGGCCGATCGGGTGATCTACGTGGCCAGCCCCAGCGCCGGAATCGACGTGCGCTCTGCTTCGCAGTGGCGCAACCGGGCGCCGGCGGTCCGCCGCTATTCGATCACCGTGCCCGGCGATCCCATCGAGCTCATGCAGATACGCAACGGGCTGCGCTACCCCGGCGCGAGCACCGCCGACATCATGGACGGCGTGCAGCGCCTGGATTCGGGATACTTCGACACCGGCGAGGTGATGTACGGCACGCGCGGGCACGGCGGCGTCTTCGACCGCTCCTCCGACGCGTTCTGGCAGATGGCCGAGGTCATCGTCGGCGGTGAGGTCGTCCCGTTCGTCGGCCGCTCGATCGTCGCGCGCGGCACGGCCGCGTGGCGCGAGTTCGACGGCCGCCTCCTGCGCACGGCCATCTCGCATATTCGCGCGCAGTTGTGGCGCGGCGATGGGGGTTCCGGCGCCGAGGCGCGCGACGAGCCCATCGTCGTCGCCGGCCCCGGGCAGCTCGTCGACAGAAAACTTTCGCGACAAAACCATCACACGGCGGACGAGGCAGGTCCGAGACCGTAGAATTCCCTGCGGAGCGTATCGATTCGGCGATGCGCGCGGCGCGGAAGACGAAGCGGGACCAGGTGAACAGCAAAGATTCAGGCACGTCGGACGAATCCCAGGAAGCCACAGAAGCGGACACCACGGGCGACACCTCGTCGGATGACGTCGGAGCCGGCGATCCCCCGGACTCCGCCTCCCCTGCCGAAGCAGGACCCGCCCCCGCGCCGGCGCGTTCCCGCGGCAATTCGAAGCTCGCGAACTTCGCGACGAATGCGGCGGTCGCACTCATCACCTTGGCCTCTGCCGGCGCTATCGGCCTCGGCATCTGGCTCGACCATTCCGGCTCCGACGAAGACGCGAACGCGACCGGCGAGGCGGAGCCCGTTGATGTCGCCGCAGTGTCGTCGTCCGAGGCCCCGACGTCCGAGAGCACGGCCGCAACCCCGACGTCATCCTCTGCACGCCCGAGCAGCTCGGCTCCGGCCGCCCCGGCCGCGCCCGCGTCGACGGTGACCTCGGTGGCCACCGAGGTCAACCAGGTGACCGTGACCCAGACCCCGCAGTCCGCGGCGCCGCAGACGGTGGTCCAGACCCAGACGCAGCAGGTGACGGTCGTTCGCGAGGTTCCGGTCACGGTCGAGGTCCCCGTCGGCGGTGGCGGCGGCCAAGGCGGCGGCAATCAGGGCACAGACGGCACGGAGCTCGGCGGCGGCCAGCCGAATCAGGGCGGCGGCGAAGGCGCGGTGCAGGCGCCCGGCGTCAACTAGCGGCCCGGGGCCTGCTGCCCGGTCGCCCGGCCTCCAGGGCCGACCCGTGGGATCGGCACACGCCGACTAGAGGTGCACGTCGTTGTAGGCGCGATCGTCCTCGATCGGTTCTATGTGCGAGGCGATGTGTGAGTCGGGGAGCCTGTCCCGTATCTCGGACTCGACCTTCTCGACGAGATCGTGTGCGCGTTCGACGCTCCACGAGCCGGGGACGAGGACGTGGAATTCGACGAATCGACGCACGCCCGATTCTCGGGTGCGGAGCTCGTGGAAGTCGACCTCTCCCGAGCGGCGATAACTGTCGAGCACTGCCTCGATCGCCTCGTTGTCCTCATCCGACAAGGTGGCGTCCATCAGTCCCATCGCCGATTCCCGGACCAGCCCGCCGCCGACGAACAAAATGTTGATTCCCACACCGATGGCGACGATCGGGTCGAGAGCCGACCACCCGGTAAGCCAGACGAGACCGACTCCGACCACCACACCGATAGAGGTTATGACGTCGGTGAGCAGGTGTTTCCCGTCGGCCGTGAGCGTCACCGAGCGATTTTTCCGTCCGGCGCGGATGAGCATCGTGCCCACGATGCCGTTGATGACCGACGCGATAATGGAGACGAGCAGACCGATGCCGAGTTGCTCGAGTTCCAGTGGATTGAGTAATCGCTCGACCGCGAGAACGATGATCGAGCCCGCGGCGACGAAAATCATCGCGCCCTCTACGCCCGCGGAAAAGTACTCGGCTTTGGAGTGCCCGAATTGGTGATCGTCGTCGGCCGGGCGTTCGGCGATCGTTATCGCGATCAGCGCGACGATCGAGGCAACGAGGTTGACCAGTGATTCGGCCGCATCGGACAGCAGCCCCACCGATCCGGTGAGCCACCACGCGCCCGCCTTCAGCACGATGGTCACCACCGATGCGGCAACCGAGAGCCACGCGAACTTCTTCAGAGTCGACACGTCGGGGAGTTTAGGCCTGTGCCTTCACAGTGCGCACCCTCACCCGGGCGATCGGTCCGAATGATGTGTGACTCAGGCGGACTGGGTCCCGGGCTCTCAAGGCGCCCACGCGTCGTCTAGTTCCCAGCCCATTGCGGCATCGGCGACGCGCCCCCACCACTTGGCTCCGGTGCACTACCGCTCGACTGTGTACCGTTCGGCTCCGGCGCACCACTGGTCGCCGGAGCGCCGCTCGGGGTCGAAGCGCCGCCGGGCGGCTGCGCAGGGCTCGGCGCCGACCCGCTACTCGGCACGGGCGCATCGCTCGGCGACTGTTCGGTTTCTCGCGTGTATTCCTGCGCGATACCCGGCGGGTGCGGGGAATCGGCAACCATCCGGTCGAGCTCTTGCTGTGAGAAGTGGGCGCGGACCGCGTAGATCCGGATTTGCCGGTCGGCGTAGATCATCTGCAGTCCGGGCGCGGTGAACGCGGCGAGCATCGCCTTGTTGAACGGCTGGTACCCCCAGTGCGGCGGCGGGCTCACGTACACATAGTTGACGTCCAGCCGGTCGATCGCATCGTCGGTCCACTTGAGCCGGCCCGCGAGATCGATGGTGTCGAGCAGCTGGTTCGTGCCGGTCTCGGTGAACGGCGGGTCGAGGTAGTGCCGGGAGATCGACGGCAGCCCGTTGGTCGCGTACATCCAGCCGCTGCCCTCGTTGGCGTTGGTGAGGATCGTCCCGTCGTACGCCTTCGGCTGCGTGGCAAGCCAATCGAACGCCCGCAGATCGTGGGTGTCGACGAGCTTGCCATATCGCTGCTCCGTAGCCGCCCGCTCGGCGAAGAGCGGCGCGGATTGCGCCGACCACACCGTCGTTCCGATGACCACGACGATGAGCACCGCGTACCTCATCGAACCGGCGCCCCGGCCATACGGATCGGTGATCGGATCGACGAGCTTTCCCATTTGGGATACGACCCAGTGGGCGAACGAGGCGATGCCGAGCCCGGCGCACGCGGCGACGATCACGGCGAGCACGACGCCCACGCGGCGCGGATCGTTGTAGTAGACGCTGCCGATGAGGTGGAACGCGTCGCCGACGACGTTGCCGATCGGCTGCATCGCGTTGACGCACACGACGATGAAGAACGCCCACAGCGCGAGCGCCCACACGATGCCGCGGCGGATAAGCACCAAGAGCCCGAGGAGCGCGATGGCGAGTACCACCCAGCGCACGCCGAAATCGCGGACGTGGCGCACCTGCAGCGAGATCGAGTCGACCCAGGTCATCCAGCGCGAGCCGCCGGTGGTGAACGAGAACGACGAAATGTCCTCCGCGTTTGCCGAGATCGACAGGAACTGCGGAATGAGCACGAGCATGCCGAGTATCGCCACCGTCGCGAGCGAGAGCAGATCCCTGAAGCGGCCACGGGTCGGTCGCCACAACGCTTCGAAGAGCCACCAGAAGATGACGATGAGCGCCGCCGTCACCAAGCCCGAAGGGTGCAGCCCGCCGACGCCGATGAGTGCGAGACCCGCGGGCAGGCACCACGCGGGGCGTCTCGTCGAGGCGATGATGATGAGCACGACCGCGCCGACGAGGCCTGCGGACAGCGCGCTGGGTGTCGCGGCGACGCGCATCTCGACGAACGGAAGGCCCGGGAACAGCGGGGTCATCAGCGCCGCTGCGGTGGCCGCCGTCGAGGCGAGCATGCGCCCCATGCGGCGCGCGCACATCACCCACGTGAAGGAGGCGACGCCGAGCGGGAACGCGATCGCGGCGGCGCCGATCTGGACGAGGTTGTACGTCTCTACGACGTTCGCACCGGTGAGGTTGTAGACGAGCGCGGCAATCGCATGCCAGGCGCTCGGATAGTACATCGGAGTGTGGGACTCCTGGTTGTGCAGCAGCCCGGCGTCCTCTGGCGAGGCGATCCCTGTCTCGGCGATAAAGCGCAGGTAGTTCGCGTGCCAGTGCGCGTCCCAGCCCTGGAACACGTTGGACAGCCCGCCCGTGGTGTGGACGAGCTGGTTGAGCACGAGCGTCGCGATGAGCCACGCGGACACGACGACCGCGAGGAACGGCGCGAGTTTCCAGATCCACGAGCGCCACCCGGTCACGTAGTCCGGATGATCGGACACCGCGGAGCGCGGATCCTTGCGGCGCGGCGACAGCTCGTCCTCGGCGAGTACGCCCTCCTCCCGGGCATGCCGCCTGCGCCGGCGCCCGGCCCCGCGGAACAGTCCGAACCGGCGGCCGCGGCCGAGGCGCAGGGGCCCGCGCACGATCGACCCGACAAGCCACACCACCACGGCCGCGATCAGCGCGGAGATGGCGTAGGTGAGCAGGTTCCAACGAATCTCCATCATCCCGAGCACGAAGCAGGAGATCGAGACGACGCCGTAGGACACGGGAATCGCGGCGACCAGCGCATAACCGACGCGCACCCCGCCGAGCAGGCAGATCACGAAGCCCGGGACGACGATCAACGCCGTGAGCGTGAGCATCACTGCAATTACGATCGGCTTGCCCCTTTCTTCTCGCCCGGCAACGCCACAGGGCGTCTAGACACTCCCACCATTATCGCTCTTGGCCCGCGCGCTGCGGCGCTCGGCCTGCGGTGTGCCGGAATGCTGCCCGGGTTAAATTCCCCTCACCGCACCGGACGTTACCGCGCCGCCGGTCACTTCGGGAGAAGTCCGCCGATCGGTCCCGAGGCGACGCACATGTCGCCAACCTCCGCGCTTGGTGCGACCCCGAGCGATTCCCCGTCGCCGGTGATGAGTACGGTCACCTGCCCGAGCCCCGCCGTGACGGGCACCGTTTCGGCCTCCCCGCTACCGAGTGAGAGATCGACGGTGCCTTCGGCGGAGGTGAAGTAGTTGAGCTGGACGACCCATTCGCGCTCGATGAGCGGGCCGTCGAGCGGGATCTGCGCCGGACCGGATCCCGCGGGGATCCGCGTCCCGCAGCCCTCTTCTGGCCCCTGCGCTATGTGACGCAGCTCGAGCATCTCGGTCTCGCGCGGGCGCCCGTCATCGCCGAGGAGCACGGGGTCGGTCGCCCAGTTTCGGATCTCCGGGTACCCGGGTACACCGTCGACGAGCCGGGAGAGCATGTGGTTCGGCGCGACCACCGGAAGCAACACATCGAGCGCCACTGCCTGGTCGGGGAGCGGATTTCCCTCCCCTCGCTCGGCGGCGGTATCGCGCAGTCCCGCGAAGTAGTCCCGCGAGGGCTGCTCGCTCCAGGACCGCGCATACGACACATGTGTGACGGCGGACGAGGCGATCAGCAGGACCGCAGCCACCGCCGCGCCGACTCGCCACGCGGGAGCGCGGGCCACGTCGGCACCGGTCGCGCTGCGCTTCCCGGGGAAAGTCGCGATGAGCGTCGCGCACAACGCGATGAGCACGGAGAGCTCGGAAACATGGCGCATCGTGTTCGCGACGACCGCGGCGGTTTCCGGGCCCGAGCGAGCGAAGGCCAGCGCGAGCGCCGGCGCGATCGGGTACGCGGCGACGGGCATCCACAGCCACGCCCCAGCGCCCTTCCGTAGATAGGTGAACGCGAGCACCGCGGCGGCAACGGCGACGCCCGCGGCGATCGCAAGGGCCGAGGGGTCCGCGAACGGCGGGCCCGGGTGCCACCGGTCCCACTGCCACGGGCCGCCGGCCAGCGCCGGCAGCACGACGTCAACGTAGGTGCTCTTGAGCGCCTCGCCGACCCCGGGCAGGGACGGTTCGTTCGGCGGCGTCAGGTCTTGGCCGCTCGTAGCGACGAAGTAGACGATCACGCCGATCCCGGTGGCGATAATCGGAGGCACCAGCGCGCGCACCCATGCTCCCGGCTTATCGGCCCCGCGTCCGGCGAACATCATCGCCAAAAGCACGAGCACCCCTGCGGGCACGATGAACAAGGCGCGCTCGGTAAAGCAGCCGCCGGCAACCACGGCTACGGCGGCGACCGCAGCGTCCCGCCCCGGGTGGGCGGCGTTGCCGTAGACGGCGCGGACGATGTGAGCGACGCCGAGCGCCAGCGCCGCGTGCAGCGGAAGAGCGTTGAGAGAGGCCGCGACCCAGGTGCCGGCCGGCAGAACGAGTGGGGCGAAGCCGTAGAGCGCGAGCGGAACGGCGACGGCCGCCGCGCTCACCGATGCACCGCGCAGCGCGGCGAGGATCCACAGCGCCCGACCGACGGCGGCCAGCGCGACCGCGTGCAACAACGCCACCACGGCCACGGCCGCGGCCCAGTTCAGCGGCGCCGCGTGCGCAAGCAGCCATTCGATGATCCACGCGCCGGGCATCACGTGCCCGTCGTGCACGCGCAGCAGCAGCGCGAACGGATTCGATTCGGTCTTGGTCGTGGCGTAGAGCGAAAGATCGTCCCAATAGAACCAGCCGACCGCCGTCACTACGCAGCGCACCACCCACGCAGCGACCGCGACGGCCACGCAGGCGCCGAGGGCCGTCCCGGGCAGGCGGCGGGTGCGGGCGGCGGGAGGGGTGGGTGCGGAAGTTATGGCGGGCTCCATTCGCGGGGCGGATCGGCGGGGGCGTGCGCATCGGGCTTCGCGCCGACGTTACCGGGGCGATCGACGGCAACGGCTGCGCGCCCTGAGTGCATAGGCAACCATGTCCCGGGCGCCGACGCGAATACGCGCTACTCCCCTGTTCCTACTACTGCGTAGGATTTTGCCATGGAATTCTCATCCCCCGCCTCCCAGCTGTCGGCCGCCCGGCGTCTTTCCAACTTCTCCGAGCTGCGCGAATCACCGACGACATGGGATCTCGTCGTCATCGGCGGCGGGGTCACGGGCGCAGGCACCGCGCTCGACGCGGCGTCCCGCGGCATGTCGGTGCTCCTCGTCGAGGCGCACGACCTCGCCTTCGGGACCTCACGGTGGTCGTCGAAGCTCGCACACGGCGGACTCCGCTACCTCAGCACGGGTCACGCGGGGGTCGCGCTGCGCAGCGCCGCCGAGCGCGGGATTCTCATGGAACGTACCGCGCCGCACCTCACCCGGGCGCTGAGCCAGGTCGTGCCGCTCCTCGATTCGCTGAGCCTCGCGCAGCGCACGCTCCCGGGGCTCGGTTTCCTCGCCGGCGACATGCTGCGCCGCGCCTCGGGCACCAGCTCGGAGACGCTCCCGCGTCCGCGCTTCCTGCGCCCGGCGGAGGTGCAGCGGCTGTGCCCGACGGTCGAGACGAAGGGCCTGCGCGGCGGTTTGCTCAACGTCGACGGCCAACTCGTCGACGATGCCCGGCTCGTCACCGCCCTCGCACGCACCGCCGCCGGCTACGGCGCCACCGTGCTCACCTATGCGCGGGCGAGCGCCGCGACGGGCGAGTCCGTCGAGTTGCGCGACGAACTGGACCCGGGCGCCGAGCCGGTCACCGTGGCGGCGCGCGCCGTCGTCAACGCGACCGGGGTGTGGGCCGGGGAGCTCCAGTCCGACATTCGCGTGCGACCCTCCCGCGGCACCCACGTCGTCGTGCGCTCGGAGAAGCTCGGCAATCCCGAAGGCGCACTCACGGTGCCCGTACCCGGCTCGACCAGCCGTTATTGCTTCGTTCTTCCGCAGGAGCTGGGCCGCTGCTTCATCGGTCTCACCGACGTCGACCAGCCGGGCGAGATCCCGGATGTGCCCGACGCGCCCGAGGACGATGTCCAGTGGGTGCTCGATGTCGTCAACCGCGGGCTCGGCACAAAACTCACAATGGATGACGTCGCCGGTGCTTATGCCGGACTCCGGCCGCTGATCTCCATGGAGGGAGACGGCGACGACACCTCCGACCTCTCCCGCGACCACGCGATCCTCACTTCCGAAAACGGGCTCATCACCGTGACCGGCGGGAAGCTCACCGAATATCGGCTCATGGCCGAGGAAACCGTGGACAAGGTCATCGAGCGGATCGGCGGCGGCCCCGGCCGCTTCCACGAATGCGCGACCAAGAACCTACCGCTCGTGGGCGCTCCCGGTAATCCGGCGTTCGCCAAGGTCAGCGGCGCCGACCTCATCGGCTACCCGGCGTCGATGGTGCGCCGCTTCGGCCGCGAGACCCCCACGGTGGTTCGCTCCGCGACCTGCGACCGGCCACTGGACAACGTCGCCGAGGGTATCGACATCACGCGCGCCGAGTTCGAGTTCGCCATCCGCAGCGAGGGCGTCGCAACGGTGGCCGATCTGCTCGACCGCCGCTTCCGCCTCGGCCTCATCCCAGATGATCGCGCCGCCGCCGAGCCGGCCGCGAACGAGCTGCTCATCCTCGCGGGCATCGAACCCAAGTAGGGACTCGATCGCGGCCACACACTGATCGCCGGAACCGGAGTGTCGGGGCCGCTTACTAGAGTTGCCAATCATGCTCGACCGACGACCTTCTCCTACCCCGTCCACCGGACGCCTCTCCCGCCGGGCACGCGCCGGCGCCGCCTTGGCTTCGCTGCTCACGGTCGCGTTAGCCGGCTGCGCGGAGCTCGATCTCGACGCCCCTCCCGTGGGCGAGGACATGGAAGTCGCTTCCCCGGATTTCGATCCCTTCGCCGGCGAGCCGAACGAGCCCGCGCCCGAGCCCCTTCCTCCCGAGCCGACACCGGTACCGGAGGAGGCGCCCGCTCCCCCGCCGCCTGCCGACGCGCAGCCCTCCGGGGCACCTGCCGACCTCGTTAATGCCGCCCGCATCGGGTTGCCGATGCTCGAGGTCAAGGGCCGCGCCCCGAAGACAGGCTACGAGCGCGAGCTCTTCGGTCAGGCGTGGAGCGACGATGTCACGGTTGCCGGCGGCCACAACGGCTGCGACACCCGCAATGACATCCTCGCGCGGGACCTGGACAATATCGTCTTCAAAGAGGGCACGCGCGACTGCGTCGTACTCACCGGCACCCTCGCCGATCCCTTCTCCGCCGAACTCATCGAATTCCAGCGCGGTAAGGGCACCTCGCAGGCCGTGCAGATCGACCATATGGTCGCGCTCTCGGACGCCTGGCAGAAGGGCGCGCAGCAGCTCAGCGAGGAAGAGCGCCGCAATTTCGCCAACGATCCCCTCAATCTCCAGGCAGTCAAGGGCTCGCTCAATTCGCAAAAAGGAGACGGCGACGCGGCCACCTGGCTCCCACCGAATGTCGGCTACCGCTGCGAATACGTGGCCCGCCAGATCGTCGTCAAGCAGGAATACCGCTTGTGGGTGACGGCGGCCGAACGCGATGCCATGGACCGCGAACTCTCGCGCTGCTAGCCCCGGCCGGGGTAACAACGAAGTTGTATTGCGCGATGCAATACATGTTGGCTCTCCTGCGACGGAAAGGACATCTCATGTCGCGCATCCAGACCCGAGCTCTCTCTCGCCGCGCACGCATCGGCGGCTGCGCCGCCGCTCTCGCGGTCGCCGGTTCGGCGCTCCTCGCTCCCGCGGCGACCGCACAGACCGGCTCGTTCGACTTGGGCTCGGTGGGCTCGATCGATTCGCTGTCCGCCGGCTCACCGGTCGACGAATGGCCCGAGCCCCCGAACCCGGATGACCCCACCGGCGGTGTCGACCGAGACGATCTTCTCACCCCGGAGAGCCCGGAGTTCTGGAATGTCGGGCTTGCCGCCGACCGCATCATTTCCCCGTTCGGGCTTTCCACGCGCGTCGTGTGCACTTCATTCCACGGCGTCACACTCGATTGCTGGCAGGCCGACCGCGAGGGCACGCCCCACAAATTGGTGAAGCTGCCGTACAACTTCCCGAGCCACGCCGGCGAGACCTCGCCCGGCGGCGGGCCCGGCACGTTCGTCTACGCCGACGCGTCGGCCTGGTCGGACAGCTGATCGTTCGGTAGCTCGTCCTCGGGCACGGGCCGGCGCACGACGAGCACCGCGACGATGGCGATGCACACGATCGTGGACAACGCGATCGGCACCGGAATGAGCGGATCGAGGAGGACGAGCAGCGCGCCCGCCGGGACGACGGTGTTGACGACCCGGTCCGCGTTGCCGCGGAAGGCAATCCACCAGATGCCGAGGATGAACACGGCGATGGGGATCGTCACGGTGAACGACGCCGCGAGCTCGAACAGCTCGGATTCGCCGGTGAGCACCGCGATCTCGACCTCGATTCCCGCGGAGAAGGCGCCCGCCGCTGCGAAGACGATGTAGTGCACGTAGCCGTAGCGCAGCGAGCTCGCGAAGCTGCCGATCGCGCGGTGGTGCGGCGGCCAGAAGTAGATCCACCACAGCGAGGCGGTGACGATGAGAGCGAGCACCGCCAGCTCGACGAGGCTCGTCAGCGAGTCGACGTCCGCGCGCGCGGAAAACACCGCATTGGCGGAACCGAGGAGGCTCTCGCCGAGCAGGATGAGCGTGAAACAACCGTAGCGCTCGGTGATGTGCTCGGGATGCCACGGCGTCCTCGCACGGCCCGCCGACTCCGCCACGACGGGAACAGCGATCTCGCACAGAACCAGAACGATGAGGAACGCGGTCCGCGCCGGCGATTCCGGAACGAACAGCCACGCCACCCACAGCGCCTGCGCGATGGCGATGCCCGCGGCGTAGACCAGCGCCGTGCGCCGCGTCGGGCCGCCGCCGGTGGCCGCGCGCAGCCACTGCAGGACCATGGCGATGCGCATGACGACGTACCCGGCGATCATGAGCGCGAAGGAGTCCTCGGTGAACATCGGTTCGATGCCCGCGGCGAACAGCAGCACCCCGCCCATTTGCGCGATCGTGAGCACGCGGTAGAGCCAGTCGTCGGTGTCGAACGAGGTGGAGAACCAGGTGAAGTTCATCCACGCCCACCAGATGGCGAAGAACGCGAGCAGGTACCGGGGCAGGCCGCCCGCCCAGTCCCCTTCGGCGAGCATATGGTGCAGCGATGTGCTCGCCTGGCTCACCGCAATCACGAAGACGAGGTCGAAGAACAATTCGAGCGTGCTCGCCGCGCGGTTGGATTCGCTCGCGTCTCGCGGGCGCATCGGTACGAGAAAGAAGCGGTTGTTGCGGGGTGCGGTGTCGGTCACCCCTGGGATATTAGGTGGTGCAATGCTGCCGCGCGAGGGGAACGACTTTGCCGCCTATTAACGAGAAACGCCCCGGCAGACGAGGTTCCGAAGAACCCGATCTGACGGGGCGCCGAGATGGAGCCGCGTGTCGGAATCGAACCGACGACCTTTTCATTACGAGTGAAATGCTCTACCGACTGAGCTAACGCGGCCGGGCCATTCGCACCGGCGAATGCCGTGCGGGAAGGTCCATCGAAGAATCCTAGCGTATGGCCGCCCGAGGGAAAAACCGCCGGGTTCTCAGACCTTGAGCTCCTGTTGCACGCGACCCGCCATGGCCGCGAGCGCGTACTGCGGCTTGACGTTCGTCCGCAGCGCCTCACGCGCGTCCTGCACCGCCCGCACCGCGCGCAGCATGCGCGCCGCACCGTAATGGCGGCCCAGCTTGGCCGAGCGTTCCCCGAAGTCGGGGTGCAGCAACGCGACCTGCGCTCCGGTCGCCTGCACGATGGCATCGCGGTACAGCCCCACGATATCGACGAGTGCGAGATCGAGGGCGTCCTGGGTGGAGCGCTGACGGCGGCGTTTCTGCTTGTCCTCGAGCTCCTTGAGCACGCCCTTCGTCCCGCGCGTCGCAGTGCCTGCCCCCTTGCCGGTGCCGCCCGCGCCCAGCGCCTGACCCAGCTCGGCTGCCTCGCGCTCGTCCGTCGCCGCGTGCTGGTCCGCCGCGCCCGTGGCGGCATCCGAGACGATCGAGGAGATGAGCGGCAGGGAGCGCCCCAGCGAATTCATCGCCAGCGCGAGTTCGACGACGCGCTCGCGGCGCGCCCGCGTGTCGGCGTCGGTGGCCAGCCAGCGGGCGCGGCCCACGTGCCCGCCGGACACCGAGGCCGCCCAATCGACCTTGTCCGCGGGAACCGAATCGTCGGCCCGTAGTACCGTCGCCACCGATTCGGCGCTCGGCGTGCGCAGGTAGACGTGCCGCGAGCGCGAGCGCAGCGTCACCATCACATCCGCCGGATCGTCCGTCGGCGTGCACAGGATGAAGATCGCGCGGCCCGAAGGCTCCTCGATGACCTTGAGCAGGGCGTTGCCGGCCTGCTCGGTGAGCCGGTCGGCGTCCTCGATGATGACGACCGAGAAATTCCCGCTGACCGGGCGCGAATTGCCACGCTCGATGATCCCGCGCACGTCCGCCAGCTGGAGCGACAGGCGCTCGGTGCGGGCGAAATGCACATCGGCGTGGGTGCCTGCGAGTGCCGTCGTGCAGCCGCGACATTCCCCGCAGCCGACGGTGTCCGGGTCGGTGCACTGCAGCGCGGCGGCGAAGGCGCGCGCCGCGACCGTGCGCCCGGAACCGGGGGGACCGGTGAACAGCCACGCGTGGGTCATCGCACCGACTGCGGATTCGGCCTGGGCGCGCATCTCGCGTGCGGTCCGCTCGCCGGACACCCACTGCCGGGACTCCCACGCCGCACGCGAGAGCGCAGAGCGCACCTCCGGCTGCCCGGCCAGCGCGTTGAACACCGGCCCGACGGCGATCTCCTCGGCGGCCACGGATTCCATGGGTCACATGGTAGCCGCCGACTCCGACGCGATGGGGTGCCCACGTGCCTCAGACGTCATAGGTGGATTTCGGCGGGGACACGCTAGTGGCCGCGACTGGGCTTCGGGCGCGGGGCCGGGCAAGTACCCTGAGTAACGTGAATAAGTGGTTGCGCTTTGCGAAATGGCTGTGGTCCACGCCATGGCCCGTGTATGCGCTCACCACGTTGCAGTCGCACCTCATCGGTGCGGTGTTCGTGTTCGCGTTTTTGCGATTCGGGCTGCCGCTCGACACGTTTCTCGATATCGGACCGTTCCAGCTGGTCAACCAGTATCTATTCCTCGGGACGCTGATCTTCGGACTCGTCGCCGGTGCGGTGATCTCGACGTGGCTCATCATCCCCGTATTGCGCGCGATGCGCTCGGGCGAGCCGTTCGACCGGCAAGCGCGCCAGCGCACTTTGAACATGCCCGCCTATCAGGCGTGGCTCCAGGGTGCGATCTGGGTCCTCGGCACGACGGTGTTCGTCGCGGTCAACTTCGGCGTCTCACACCGTCTCGCGCTCATCATGGGCGTCACCGCGATCCTCGGTGGCCTGGTCACGTGCATTATCTCGTATCTGCAATCCGAGCGGCTCATGCGGCCGATCATGCGGCGCGCGCTCGGCGAGGGCGTGCCGGTCGACAGCCACCTGCCCGGCGTGCGCCGCCGCATCATCCTCGGTTGGGTGCTCACCACGGCCGTGCCATCGGTGGGGATCGTGCTCGTGGTCATCGCCTACCACTTCGATCAGCTCGGAGACGATCCGCGGGTCGTCATCCGCGCGATCGGGATGCTCGCCATCGCCGCCCTCGTCACCGGCGTGTTCGGCATGCAGCTCGTGTCGACGTCGGTCGCGGACCCTGTGCGCGACCTGCAGTCGGCGGTCAAGCGGGTGCAGCAGGGCGATTTCTCGGCGCGCACGGCGGTCTACGACGCAACGGAGATGGGCGCGCTGCAGGTCGGGTTCAACGAGATGGTCGCCGACCTCGAGGAACGCGAGACCATGCAGGACCTGTTCGGCCGCTACGTCGGCGAGGACGTCGTGCTGCACGCGCTGGAGAACGGCACCGAGCTCGGCGGTTCCGAACGGACCGTCGGGGTGCTGTTCGTCGACCTCGCCGGGTCGACGGAGTTCGCCGCGATCAACGAGCCGGCTCGTGTGGTCAAGGTGCTCAATGACTTCTTCCGCATCGTCGTCGACACCGTCGACGAGCACGGCGGCTACATCAACAAGTTCCAGGGCGACGCGGCGCTCGCGATCTTCGGCGCGCCGATGGAGGCGTGGGATCCGGCGGGCCAGGCCCTCGCGACGGCGCGGGCGCTCGGCCGCAAGATGGAGTCAATCCACCCTCTGACGGCGGGCATCGGCATCTCCTACGGCACCGTGATCGCCGGGCACATCGGCCACGCGAAGCGCTTCGAGTACACCGTCATCGGCGATCCGGTGAACGAGGCCTCGCGCCTGACCTCCCTGGCGAAGCTCGAGCAGGGCGGCGTGCTCGCCGCGCGGCGCGCCGTGGAGGCCGCCGACCCGGAGGAGGCGGACCGCTGGACGTTCGGCCGTGCCGTCGAGCTGCGCGGCCGCGGCGCGATGACCCAGCTCGCCCGCCCGCTGCGGCCGACGCTCGCCGACCGTTGGCAGGCCGCGCACGACCTCGGCCTCGAGGAGCTGCCGAATGTCACCGAGCCGACGCTGCGCGAGAATCTCCTCGACGATGACGAGGAAGAGGTAGACGCCGCGATCGACGCGAACGCGGCGAATATCGCGAACGAGAACCTCCCGGGCCGTAGCCCTGCAGAGAACCCGCGCCCCGAGGGCCGCTAGCGCCTAGCTTCCCGAGGACTTGGCCGCGGCCTTCCGCACCCCGGAAACCCCGGTCTTGGTGGCCTTCTTCGTCGCACCCTTCTTCGCCACGCGACTTCCGGTCTTGCTCGCTGCCCGTGCGCCCGAGGACTTGCGAGCTGTCGACTTCTTCGCCGCGGACTTCTTCGCGGTCTTCTTCGTCGCCTTGTCCGGGTCGGCGTCCTTCGCGGCCTGCTGGTCGCGGCGCGCGGAGAGCAACTCGGAAGCGCGGTCCGGGGTGAGCGTGTCCGGTGTATCGCCCTTACCCAGCGAGGCGATGGTGTCGCCGTCGGTTACATATGGGCCGAAGCGGCCGTCCTTGACCAGCACCTTCTTGCCGGTGATCGGATCGTCGCCGAGGTCCTTGAGGTACGAGGGCTGCCCGGAGCGCCCGCGCCGCTTCGGCTCGGAGTAGATGCGGCGGGCCTCGTCGAGCGTCACCGTGAACAGCTCCTCCTCGGAGCCGAGCGAGCGCGAATCGCGCTCCTTACGAAGGTACGGGCCGTAGCGGCCGTTCTGCGCGGTGATCTCCTTGCCGTCGGCCGGGTCGACGCCGACCACGCGCGGCAGCGACAACAGCCGCAGCGCCTCCTCGAGCGTCACTGTCTCGGCGTCCATCGTCTTGAACAGCGAGGCCATCTTGCCCTTGGGCTCGGTGTAATCCTTCGCCGCCTTCTTGGCGACCTTCTTGGCCGCCTTCTTCGCCTCGGCTTCGGTCGCCCCGTCTCCGAGCTGGGATTCCATCTCGGCGGCCTCGGCGGCACGGCCGGCCTCGGCACGCGCAGTCTCGAGCTCGTCCTCGCTCATCTTCGGCAGCAGCTCGGCCACATAGGGTCCGTACGGCCCGTCCTTGACGACGACCTCGTGGTCGGTCGCCGGGTCGACTCCGAGCTTGCGCCCCTCCTGCGGAATCGCGAACAGCTTCTCGGCGACCTGCAGCGTGAGCTCGTCCGGATTGAGCGCGATCGGCAGATTCGCTCGCTGCTCGGACGACTCGCCATTTTCGTCGGTGTCACGGCGCATGAGGTACGGGCCGTAGCGGCCGTTGCGCACGTACACCGTGCGGCCCTCATCGTCCTCGAACAGGCGGATCGAGTTCACCGCCGCGGCATCGATCTCGGCGAGCCGATCGCCGACGAGGTCCTTGAGCCCGACCGCCGCGCTGTCGTCGTCGCCATCGGCAACGGCGCTGCGACCGAAGTAGAAGCCCTTGAGCCAGTCGGTGCGCGATTGCTGCCCCGAGGCGATCCGGTCGAGATCGTCCTCCATGAGCGAGGTGAAGTCGTAGTCGACGAGCGTGCCGAAGTTCTCCTCCAGCAGCCGCACCGCGGGGAACGCGAGCCAGGAGGGTACGAGCGCATTGCCGCGCGAGTACACGTAGCCACGCGCCTGGATCGTGTTGATGATCGAGGCGTACGTCGACGGGCGCCCGATGCCCATCTCCTCCATCGCCTTGACCAGCGAGGCCTCGGTGTAGCGCGCCGGCGGGTTCGTGGAGTGCCCCTCGGGCGAAATCTTCTCCGGCGCCAGCGTCTGCCCCTCGCTAAGCTGCGGCAGCCGCGATTCGCCCTTGCCCGAGCCGCCGGCGCCGTCTTCGCTTGCGTCGTCGTCGAACACGCGGAGGAAGCCGGGGAACGTGATCGTGCGCCCGGAGGCGTTGAACACGGTGTCGCGGTAGCCGGAGGCATTCTCCGCGGCCCGCGCGCCGAGGCGCACCGAGACCGTCGTTCCCCGCGCGTCCGCCATCTGCGAGGCGAGGGTGCGCCGCCAGATCAGCTCGTAGAGCAGGTGCTCCTCCGCCGACAGCGCAGGGCGCAGCTCACCCGGGGTGGGGAACGTCTCGCCTGCGGGGCGGATCGCCTCGTGGGCCTCCTGCGAGTTCTTCACCTTGCGCTCGTAGCGGCGCGGCGAATCGGCGACATATTCGGAGCCGAACAGCGTGGTCGCCGCGTCGCGAGCGGCCTGCGTACCTGCGGCCGACAGCGAGGTCGAGTCCGTACGCATATAGGTGATGTAGCCGTTCTCGTAGAGCCGCTGCGCCACGCGCATCGTGCGCGAGGACGTGAATCGCAGCTTCCGCCCGGCTTCCTGCTGCAGCGTCGACGTCATAAACGGTGACGAAGGCCGACGCGTGTACGGCTTGGACTCCACCGAGTCCACACGGAACTCGGCCTTCTCCAGGCCGGTGGCCAGCGCCCGCGCCGCCTGTTCACCCAGAGGTGTGACGTCGGAGGTGAGCTTTCCATCGGGACCGAAGTCGCGCCCTTGTGCGATGCGCTTGCCCTCGACCTGGGCCAGCTTGGCGCCGAACGCGCGGCGCGTGCCACTCACCGAGTCCTCGCCGCTGACCTCGGCCTCGATATCCCAGTAGCCGGCGGAGATGAACGCCATGCGCTCGCGTTCGCGCTCGACGATGATCCGCGTCGCGACGGACTGCACGCGGCCCGCCGACAGCCCGCGCTGGATTTTCTTCCACAGCACCGGCGAGACCTCGTAGCCGTAGAGGCGGTCGAGGATGCGACGGGTCTCTTGCGCGTCGACGAGGTCCTGGTCGAGCTCGCGGGTGTTCTCGACGGCCTCGCGGATCGCGGGCTCGGTGATCTCGTGGAACACCATGCGGCGCACGGGAACCTTGGGCTTGAGCACCTGCAGAAGGTGCCAGGCGATCGCCTCGCCCTCGCGGTCGGGGTCTGTCGCGAGGAGGAGCTCGTCGACCTCCTTGAGGTCGCGGCGCAGCGCCGTCACCTTCTTCGACTTGTCCGAGTCGACGACGTAGATCGGCTCGAAGTCGTTGTCCGGGTTGACGCCGAGGCGCGCCCACGGCTCCTTCTTATAAGCAGCCGGAACATCGGCGGCGCGGCCGGGGAGGTCGCGAATGTGTCCGACGGAGGCCTCGACGATGTAGTTCGAGCCGAGGTACTGCTGAATCTTCTTCGCCTTCGTGGCCGACTCCACGATGACCAGACGCTTGAGATCGCGGTCTGTCGTCGTCTTGGTCGCCACGTGGCATTCCCCCTATATATACGGTCACCGCGAATTATCGGGACGTTCTCGTCTCCCGAAGAGTAGTACAGCACTGTATTGCATCGCCCACTCGTTCGTGGCTCGACAAGCTGTCCTTATCTAATACACCTATCACCGATGCTTTCGCAGCTGCCACCCGAGCGCCGGAGCCGGGACGTCCGAAAACACCTCCACGCGTCGCCCCCGCCCGCTGCCTCGCGTCGTGATCCCGTAGGCCCGGGAGGCAGGACGCCCCGGCGTCATACCGTGCCGCTTTCCGGGCGGCGAATGTGAGTAACCATGGCACTCGCGCCATCGGCATCGGGGACTGGAGTCAAGCATGCAGGCGCGGAAAGCAGCGAGGTCAGAGAGACTTTTCCACGTAACTTCCGCATCGACAATTGCGTCGCGGCACGCCTTCGCTCTTGTGGCGAGCGCTAGAATACGAGGTGCAAATCACAGCTGCCACGCAGCGAGGGGGATGGACCACACGACGCTCCCGGGAGGCGAGAAACACAAGGGCGGTGGAACAAAACTAGAACGTGTGTCAGTTTCGCGCTACCGTTGTGGCCTGCCACACATCTTGTGGCGTGATCAGATTCGGGAGGCAGCCAGGTGAGTACAGGAGCGAAGACCAAGCTCGACAAGGTCGTCATCCGCATCGCGGGCGATTCTGGCGACGGCATGCAGCTCGCCGGCGACCAGTTCACCTCCGAGGCTGCCTCTTTCGGCAACGACCTGGCCACCCAGCCGAACTTCCCCGCCGAGATCCGCGCCCCCCAGGGCACGCTGCACGGGGTATCGAGCTTCCAGATCCAGATCGCCGACTACGACATCCTCACCGCCGGCGACAGGCCGGACGTGCTCGTGGCGATGAACCCGGCGGCCCTCAAGGCGAACCTGGGCGACCTTCGCGAGGGAGGCATCGTCATCGTCAATTCCGACGAGTTCACGAAGCGCAACCTCAAGAAGGTCGGCTACGAGGGCGACCCGCTCGCGTCACCGGAGATGGAGCAATACCAGCTGCACGAGGTCGAGATGTCGTCGCTGACGATCGGCGCCGTCGAAACCGTGGACATCGGCAAGAAGGATGCCGAGCGCTCGAAGAACATGTTCGCGCTGGGGCTGCTCACGTGGATGTACGGCCGCGAGGTCGACGGAGTAGAGGCTTTTCTCACCAGCAAGTTCGCGAAGAAGCCGCTCATTCTCGAGGCGAATCTGCTCGCGCTTCGCGCCGGGTGGAATTACGGAGAGACCACAGAGGCCTTCGCTTCCGAGTTCGAGGTCGAGCCGGCGAAGCTCCCGGCGGGCACGTACCGGCAGATCACCGGCAATATGGCCACCGCCTATGGCATCGCCTCGGCGGGTCTGAGCGCGAAGATGTCGGTGTTCCTCGGTTCGTACCCGATCACGCCCGCCTCGGACATTCTCCACGAGCTGTCCAAGCTCAAGGGTTTCGACATCACGACCTTCCAGGCCGAGGACGAGATCGCCGGCATCGGCACGGCGATCGGAGCGTCCTATGGCGGCGCGCTGGGAGTGACGACGACGTCGGGTCCGGGACTCGCGCTGAAGAGCGAGGCGCTCGGGCTGGCGGTGATGACCGAGCTGCCGCTGGTGATCTTCGACGTGCAGCGCGGGGGCCCTTCGACCGGCCTGCCGACGAAAACCGAGCAGTCCGATCTGCTCCAGGCCATGTTCGGACGCAATGGCGAATCGCCTGTCGCGATTCTCGCACCGCAGTCTCCTTCCGACTGTTTCGACGTCGCACGGGAGGCTGCACGCATCGCCGTCACCTACCGCACTCCCGTTCTCGTGCTCTCCGACGGCGCGATCGCGAACGGGTCGGAGCCCTGGGCGATTCCCGACGCTGCGGACCTTCCCGAAATCGACCCGAACATCTCGGTGGCCGACGACACCGACGATGCCGGGGACTACCTGCCCTACGCGCGCGACCCGGAAACGCTCGCGCGCAACTGGGCGGTCCCCGGCGAGGCGGGGCTCGAGCACCGGATCGGCGGACTGGAGAAGGCCAATGGCACCGGCAACATCTCCTACCACGGTCCGAACCACGAGCTCATGACCCGAGTGCGCGCACTGCGCGTGGCGCGTATCGACGTGCCCGACCTCGAGGTTGACGACCCAGATGGCGCGGACACGCTGATCATCGGTTGGGGCTCGTCGTACGGGCCGATCGGCGAGGCGATCCGGACCGCCCGCGGACGCGGACACAACATCGCCCGCGCGCACCTGCGCTACATCAACCCGATGCCGCGAAACCTTTCGGAGGTCCTGGCCGGCTACACGCGAATCATCGTTCCGGAGATGAACCTCGGGCAGCTGTCGATGTTGCTCAAGGCCCGCTTCGACGGTGATATCCAGCCGGTGACGAAGGTGCGCGGACTCGCGTTTACCGGCGAGGAACTCGCCGAGGCCATCGACGCAGAGTTCGCGGGGACTCTGCGCGATACCGAACACGCGAAGTACCGGCGCGCGCTGCAGGACGTCGTCACCACCACCGGGGATCAGGTCCACCTCTCCCCCCGGCCGGGACTGACGAATGCCTACGGCGGAGACGCCGAATTCGACTACGTCGGCGCCGAGCGCACCAGCCCATAACTCGCCCGCCTTTTCGACAACAGGACGGTCACTGCCCATGACTATCGAACAACACAGCATGGTCGGCCACGACCTGCTCGACGCTCTCTCCGACGTGCCGAAAACCGACGAGACGATGAAGCCGAAGGACTTCACCAGCGATCAAGAAGTCCGTTGGTGCCCGGGCTGCGGCGACTACGTCATTCTCGCGGCAGTTCGTCAGGTGCTTCCGAAGCTCGGGATCAAGCGTGAGAACGTCGCGTTCATCTCGGGAATCGGCTGCTCGAGCCGCTTTCCCTACTACCTCGAGACCTACGGTGTGCACTCCATCCACGGCCGAGCACCGACAATTGCCTCCGGCCTGGCGACGACTCGCCCCGATCTGTCGGTATGGGTCATCACCGGCGATGGCGATGCGCTGTCCATCGGCGGCAACCACCTGATCCACGCTCTTCGGCGCAACGTGAACATGCGCGTGCTCATGTTCAATAACCGCATCTACGGTCTCACCAAGGGGCAGTACTCTCCCACGTCCGAAGAGGGCAAGGTGACCAAGTCGACGCCGATGGGCTCGATCGACCACCCGTTCAACACGCTCTCGCTGGCTCTCGGCGCGCAGGGAAGCTTCGTCGCCAGGGCGCTCGACTCCGACCGGACGGTGCTCACCGAGGTGCTGATGGCTGCGGCCCTGCACCGAGGCACCGCGTTCGTGGAGATCCTGCAGGACTGCCCGATCTTCAACGACGGCTCGTTCGACGTGCTGCGCAAGGAGGAAGCTCCGGACCACCTGATCCACGTGCGTCATGGAGAGAAGATTCTTTTCGGCACCGACGATCAGTGGTGTGTCGTCCAGCAGGGCTTCGGTCTCGCGGTACGTGCGACGGCCGACGTCGACGAGGCGGACATCATCGTCCACGACGCCCACGCCGACGATCCCGGCTACGCGCAAGCGCTCGCGTCTCTGAGCTCGCAAGATCTGCAATACACGGTCGTCGGGATCATCCGGCAGGTGACGCGGCCGACCTACGATGACCAGGCACGCGAGCAGGTCGCTCAGGCGAAGGACGCGGAGACCCGCGACCTCCAAGCGCTACTCAACGGCACGAATACCTGGACTGTGGAGTAATTAACGCCGCTACGGCGCTCTGGTCAGCGCGCCGCGAGCGGCAGAGGCGCCGGATGCGGTCCGCCGAGATCCTCGGCGAGCAGGAAGTCTCGCGAGCCGGCCTTGCCCTGCCGAGAGGTTCGCTGGGATTGGGACTGCGCCCACGCGATGGCCACGTTCTCCAGCGATCGTGCGTGCCAGAGCGCGCGGCGGCGAAGCTCGTCGTCGAGGTTCCCGTCGATCTCCGAGTCCTTGTCTTCGGCGGCAAGGCGAGCGGACACCGACCAGTCGGGCGTGACCCAGTTGTTGCCGGTGCGCTTCTTTTCCTCGGCGAAGGCGGTGTCGAGAGCGTCGATCGCGGCGTCGACGGCGGCGTCGGTGGCCGGAGCATCGAGCAGGAAGTCCGCCTCTTCCGCCACGGCGGATTCCGCGTCGGCGGACAGCGCCCACACAGGCCTCGTGCGGATGAGCCCGGATAGCTCTGACGCCTCGCCGACGACCCAGGCGCCGCGAAGGCGCGGACCTGCGTCGTCAGGGGCGATGGCGACGTGCCACACCGCGTGGCGGACCGTCTCGCCTTCGCGGGAGATGTCGACCACTGCAACCACTCCGGCGACTTCGGCGCGCAATTCCGGCGTATTCGGCATGGGTTCGACTTTACTTCCCGCGCTTCGGTACGCGCGCGAAAGCGCCCGGCCCCGCAGGTGGGGACCAGGCGCTTCATGAGGTGCATGCCGGAGAGATACCGGCGTTCGGCGATATTAGGCCTTCACTGCCTCGATGTCGAGGATGATGGTGATCTGATCGCCGATGACCGTTCCGCCGCCCTCGAGCGGCATTTCGAGATCGATGCCGAACTCCTTGCGAGAGATCTTGCCCTCGGCCCCGAAGCCGGCGACATCGTTGCCGCTGCCCGAGTTAACACCGAAGAAGGAACCGCGGAGGGTGACCGGACGGGTGTTGCCGTGGATCGTGAGATCGCCGGTGACCTCGGCGTCCTCTCCGGAGGACTTGATCTCGGTCGAGGTGAACTCGATCGTCGGGTACTCGGCCGTGTGGAAGAAGTCCGAGGAGCGGATGTGCTCGTCGCGCTGGCCATTATTGGTGTTGATCGTCGAGGCGTCGATCGTGGCGTTGATCTTGGCCGAACCGTTCTCGTCGACGACGATGGTGCCTTCGGCGCCGGTGAAGTTGCCGTTGACCTTCGAGACCATCATGTGGCGAACTCGGAAGCCGATGTTCGAGTGAATCGCGTCGAGGTTCCAGGTACCTGCGGAAAGCCCTTCAAAGTCAGCCATGGTTTTCTCCTGTGTGTTCGGGAGACGCATCTGCGTCGGTAATTTGTGGCGACCCTCGTGGGGCCGATGTGGATAAACCTACTCACGTTTTGGTGACGTGTCAACAACTGTCCGATTTTTGCACCTCCACCTGCCGATTTATCGCGCCTCCACTCTCGCCTCGCGGATTTCGGTGGCGAAACCGGTCGAGTCGAACCGCCTCTCGACAATGGACACCGCGCCGGAATTCGATACGGCGACGGCCGTCTGGCACCGGGTCCCGTACCCGGGCATGCGCACGAATGGCGCGGACAGGAACCACTCGGAAGTGATGGGCACGCCGGTGTCGGGAAGCGCGCCCAGGGCGGCGCGTTCGCGGGAGAGCAGCGGCTGAAGGAGCTGCGCCGCCCAGCGCGGAGTATCTCCCGGCGCGCGGGCGTCTCCTCCGAGCGCGTCGCCACCGGCTGTGGGACCGGTCCATTCGCGCAGCACCTCGCCCACCGCTTCCGCGGCGGCAACCGATTTGGGCCACGGCGTATCGAGCGACGCGTTCGACAGCGAATGCACGCCCTCGCCGACCTCCCGCGGGCCGGGCTCGCCGCGATTGGACGCCCACATGAGCCGGTCCGCGTCGCCCCACAGCACGTTCGCCGGGCCGTAGGGTGCGAGGTCGGCGGGCATCTCGCCGGCGACACCGAGCAGCGGCAGACGTCCCCGGGACAGTGCCGTGGGCGGGGCGCTCGCGTCGCGAACGTTGGTGACGGCCGAGAATCTCCCGCCGGCCGCGACCGCGAGCCACGTCCCGCCGGCGGTGCGGTCCCGCCCGGCGACAAGGCCCTCCGGCGTCATCGGTTGTGGGACACCATTTGTGGATGACGGCAAGGTCGCGCCGATCCCCTCGGCGAACTGCGCTTCCGACCAGCGATCCAAGCCGGCGGCGTCGCGCTCGAAAACCTCATCGCGGTTCGCCGCGACGACCAGCGGAAAACGGGGGTGGACATGGCGGGCGACAACGATGAGGCACACACCTCAAGCATGCCCGGATCGCCGGCGGCGCGCATCCGTCGGCCGAACCCGAAGGGCGGATTCGGGCGGGTGCGGAAATAGCGAACCGCCCGGCTCCTTCGCAAAAGCGAAAGTGCCGGGCGGTTCGACTGAAAGTTGTGGAGACCTTTAGAGCGCGCGAACGCCCATGGCCTGCGGGCCCTTCTGGCCGGTGCCGATTTCGAATTCGACACTCTGGTTCTCTTCGAGGGTGCGGAAGCCGTTGCCCTGAATCTCCGAGTAGTGAACGAATACGTCAGCGGAGCCGTCTTCAGGGGCGATGAAACCGTAGCCCTTTTCAGCGTTGAACCACTTCACAGTGCCCTGTGCCATGCTTATCTTAAATCCTTCGTCTAACTTGATGTACGGCGCGCGTTAGGTTCTCCCGCGCCGGGCAGAATTAGGTGTAACGAGAAAAGCGGAGAACCCCCTCGAGAACTCTCCAGCGACATACGTCTACCCGCATCTTGAGATCCTGCATGCGGGGTGTACCGACACAGAAGCTGCGACCGAAACTAAGTAGAACATGAAGTTTGGCAAAGCGAAACCCCTAATTCCTGAAGTTCACTTGGGTTCCGCCCCCGCCGGGCCCGGATTCCCCCGTTTCGGGGCCACCTCGCGGCCTGCCGTGCGCCGCGCGCGGGCCGGCGGATTCGGGTTCACACACCGCGCGCCGGTCGCGCTAACCTTGGACGCATGACCCCGCCGGCCCTCCCCCACCAGGACGAACACACTCCTGGCAGCGCCGGCGGCGCCGCGCCGACCTTCGGTCGCGAGCTGCTCGACGACGTGCTCCGCGTGGCCACGCCGCGCCACACCGATCCCGTTACATTCGTCGCCGATCTACCCCCGCAGACATCCACTTTCGGGGAGTGGCCGGAGTGGGTTCTTCCCAGCCTGCGAGACCATCTCACGGCCGCCGGTCTCAGCCTTCCGTATGCGCATCAGGTCGCCGTCGCCGAGAAGGCGCATGCGGGCGAGCACGTCGTCGTCTCCACGGGCACCGCGTCGGGCAAATCGCTGGGCTATCAACTCCCCGCGCTCAGCGACCTGGCGCGTTCTCCGCGGTCCACGGTCCTGTACCTCGCGCCGACGAAAGCGCTTGGCGGGGATCAGCTCGAATCGCTGGTCTCGCTCGTCGACGCGGTACCGGAGCTCCGCGATATCGCGCCATCCACTTACGACGGGGATACCCCGACCGAGGCCCGCCGCTTCATTCGCGAGCGTTCGCGTTGGATCGTCACCAATCCCGACATGCTGCACTTGTCGATCCTCGGCCGCCACGGCTCGTGGACGCGTCTGCTACGCAATCTCACCTATGTCATCGTCGACGAGTGCCACTCCTACCGCGGCGTCTTCGGTTCGAATGTCGCGCTGATCCTGCGGCGGCTCGATCGACTCGCGCGCTCGCTCGGCGCCTCCCCGACTTTCGTACTCGCCTCGGCGACGACGTCCGATCCCGCAGAGGCCGCGTCCCGCCTGGTGGGGCACAGCGTCTCCGCCGTCACAGATGACGGTTCTCCGCAGGGCGGGCGCACGGTGGCGCTGTGGGAACCGGGACTCGTACCCGGCAGCCTCGGTGAGGGCGGGGCCCCGGTTCGGCGTGCGGCGGCGTCGGATGCGGCGCGGATCATGGCGGCGTTGTTGCGGCAGGGCGCGCACACCATCACGTTCGTGCGTTCGCGCGCCGGCGCGGAATCGCTGGCTCTGCGCACCAAAGAAATGCTGGGTGACGCCGCACGTCCGCCCGCCCCCGACGACCCATGGGGCTCGGAGCCTCTGGACCTGGGGTTGACGGCGGCGGAGTCGACCGAGCTCGCGGGAAAGGTGGCCGCCTACCGGGCGGGCTATCTGGCCTCGGAGCGGCGCGCGCTGGAAAAGGCGCTCGGCGACGGCACGCTCATGGGCGTTGCGTCGACATCGGCGCTGGAGCTCGGGGTGGACATCTCCGGTCTCGACGCCGTGATCTCGGCGGGATTCCCCGGTACTCGCGCGTCGTTCTGGCAGCAGGCGGGCCGCGCCGGGCGGCGCGGGCAGGGTTCGCTCGTCGTACTCGTCGCGCGCGACGACCCGCTCGACACCTACCTCGTGCATCACCCCGAGGCGCTGCTCGGCAAGCCGGTCGAGGCGACGGTGACCGATCCGGCGAACCCCGTGCTCCTCGACGGGCAGCTGCGCTGCGCGGTGTCCGAGTACCCGATGACCCACGCCGAGGCCGAGGCCTGGGACGCGGTGGGCGTGCTCGAATCTCTCGCCGAGCGCGGGCTCGTGCGCAGGCGCCGCGCCGGCTGGTATCCGGGCGTCGACGAGGGCGATCCGCACCCGGAGGTAGACATTCGCGGTACGGGCGGCGCGCAGGTGACGATCGTCGACGGTTCCGACGGGCGGATCCTCGGGTCGATCGATACCGGACGCGCCCGCACCCAGGTGCATCCCGGCGCGCTGTACCTGCACATGGGCGAGTCTTTTGTAGTCGACGAACTCGACCTGGTCGACAATGTGGCGATCGTGCGCCCGGAGGATCCGGAGTGGACGACGAGCGCGCGCGAAAAGGTCTCGCTCGACTTGATCGACGAGCTGGAGACGCTTGATGCCGGTCCCGTACAGGCGTCGTTCTGCGAGGTGGAAGTGACGACGCAGGTCGTGGAATTCGAGCGGCGGGACCGCTACGGCCAGATCCTCGAGGTCGCGCCGCTGGACCTGCCGCCGCAGACGCTGGTGACGAAAGCCGTGATGTACACGGTGACCCCGAAGCTGTTGCGCACCGCGGGTATCGAGGAGGCCGACGTCCCCGGTTCGCTGCACGCCGCCGAGCACGCGGCCATCGGCCTACTGCCACTGGTGGCGACGTGCGACCGCTGGGACATCGGCGGGCTCTCGACGGATCTGCATCCCGATACCGGACTGCCCACGGTGTTCGTCTACGACGGCTACGCGGGCGGGGCGGGTTTCGCAGAGCGCGGCTTTCGCCGGCTTGCAATGTGGCTCGCGGCGACGCGCGAGGCGATTTCCTCGTGCGAGTGCGAGTCCGGCTGCCCCTCGTGCGTGCAGTCCCCGAAATGCGGCAACGGCAACAATCCCCTGGACAAGGCGGGTGCCGTGCGGCTACTTGAGGAGGTCGTTGGCTGTCTGCGCGACGCGGTTCCCGACTAAGCCTTGATACCCCCTGGGGGTAAAGGTGTAGGGTTAGGTGAATCGCGACACCCGAGGAGGATCTCCATGCGCTCGATTCGAGTTTTGTCCACTGTCGCCGCTGCAATACTCGCCGTTGGTGCCCTTTCAGCGTGCTCGGCCGACGAGTCAGTTGACGAGCACGCCGGACACCACGGCACCGAAGAAACCCCGGCGCACGCCGACGGGCACGCCGATCACTCGTCCGGCGGCGAGCATGACCATGCCGAAATGGACATGGATCACGAACATTCTCCGGACGGCGGCCCCGCCCCGGAGGGCATCGAGCCCGCGTCGGAACCGCAGTACCCGGTGGGATCGCAAGTCATCCTGCACACCGACCATATGCCCGGCATGGACGGCGCCTCCGCGACGATCACCGGCGCATTCACCACCACGACGTACGCAGTGGACTACACACCGACCGATGGTGGCGCACCGGTCAAGGACCACAAATGGGTCGTTCAAGAGGAGCTCGTCGATCCGCCGGCAGCTCCAGTCGCGGACGGCGCAGCGGTGACCATCGGCGCCGATCACATGTCAGGAATGCAGGGCGCCGAGGGAACGGTCGCGGGGTCAACCGAAGAGACGGTGTACATGGTCGATTTCGAAATGGACGGGAAGGAGATGACCAACCACAAGTGGGTCGTCGAAAGCGAGATCTCACCTGCGTAGCGAGGGCGCGGAACGATCTTCGATATCGCCTAAGTTAGGACTCGGTAGAACTAGCCTCGCGAAGAATGGGACGAGTAATTTCGCGCCCCTCGGCCAGATCCTTGACCCACTGCTCGGTTTCCACACCATCGATTTCGTTGTTCTTCACGACGATTCGGGCGAAGGCGCGGGCGTGATCTTCGGTCATCAGGTCGACAACGCTTCGCCGTCGAAAACGCCTGTGTCTGACCATCATTGCTCCAAGTCGTTTGAGAACCCCGAATTTCGTGGTCCTTTCATATTTCAAGCTTCCTCTGGCGGATGGGAAAACTCAAGAGCCCACTTGCTGAGCAAGTTATTCAAAAGAGCGCCGACGAGCATGCGATCTTCCTGGTCAACGTCGTGCCGGGGCCCGTGCGCATATTCTTCACCGAGAACGGACAGGACGGTAAGGCCGCCGTCTGCAACGTCCGCGTCCGGAGATTCGAGTAACTGAACCATCCACGTCGCGCGGCGCCATGCGCGGTCGGAGTTTTCGCGAAACTGAGCCAGCCTAGACGTGCGGAACACGAACCAAACCGACACGGTGTTGATCACGGCACTCGCGATACCGACCGCCAGCGCGACCCACACCGCCGCCGTCATCCCGTGGGCCCTTCCCACGGGCCTGCCCTGGCGCATGCGGTCGCCGACGCCGACAACACCGGGACCTCTACTTCTATGTAGACGTCTCCGCCGCCCTCCTCCCGGCACTCGGCGAGTACGCCGCCGTTGCGGGTCGCGAGCTCACCGCCTGCATCGCACGCCGAGAATCCGTCGCGCAGCGCGGTCGCCCCGGCCAGCGCGGCAAGGTCCGCCGCCGACTGGGCCCGGTGCCTGGCCACGACCGCGGCACCGATGTGTGCGAGGCCGACGAAGG